>NZ_JBBHKA010000001.1:1920758-2240884 GCF_037572775.1 Ramlibacter sp. PS4R-6
AGCACGCTCAAGGAGCTCGCCAAGCGCTGGCGGCCCGACATCCTGGCGGGGTTCACGAAGCAGCAGGCCCATACGGCGCTGGCCGACGTGCACGAGTCGATCGACGAGCTTCTCCACTACCGGGACAGCTTCCTGAGGCTCGAAACGGCCCCTCCAGCACGAAATCCCTGAATCTGCGACAATACGGCCTTGGGCTGCTGAAAGGCAGCCCTTTTATTCGCGCATCTCCCTTCATGCACATTGGCTCGCAGATGAGCCAGGCGCCCACGGCGCCCCGTTCGTTGATGGTTGATGTTCCGTATTCCAACCATTGACGGCGCCCCCCGCGTCTCCCGCGGCGTGCCCTTTTGAATCAAATGAACGACAACGCTTTCGAGCGGGGCGATTTCGCGCCCGCGGAATCCTTCGACGCCCCTGCTGCCGATGAGGCCCTGCTGGCCCCCAACGGCTTCGCCAAGATGGCCCTCGCGCCCGAGCTGATGCGCGCCATCGAGGACCTGGGCTTCACCCAGCCCACGCCGGTGCAGGAGCAGACCATCCCGATGGCGCTGCCCACCACTGACTCGGCGGCCAGCCACATCGACCTGATGGTCTCCAGCCAGACGGGCAGCGGCAAGACCGCGGCCTTCCTGCTGCCGGTGCTCCACACCATCATCGGTCAGGCCGCCGGCAAGACGGCGCCGCACCCCGCCCGCGCCAAGTCGCGCAAGTTCGAGCCCGCCGCGCCGCAGGCGCTGGTGCTGTGCCCGACGCGCGAGCTCGCGCAGCAGGTCGGCCAGGACGCCATCGACCTCGTGCGCCACACGCGCGGCGTGCGCATCGCCAACGTGGTGGGCGGCATGCCGTACCAGATGCAGATCGCCCGCCTGGCCAACGCGAACCTCGTCGTTGCCACGCCCGGCCGCCTGCTGGACCTGCAGCGCTCCGGCCAGATCCGCCTGGACGAGGTGCAGTTCCTCGTGGTGGACGAAGCCGACCGCATGCTGGACCTGGGCTTCGCCGACGACCTCGCCGAGATCAACAAGCTCACCATCGAGCGCCGCCAAACCATGATGTTCAGCGCCACGTTCGCGTCGCGCATCCAGCAGCTGGCCATGCGCGTGATGCGCGAGCCCAAGAAGGTGCAGATCGATTCGCCGCAGGAGCGCCACGCCAACATCAAGCAGGCGCTCTTCTGGGCCGACAGCGCGCAGCACAAGCGCAAGCTGCTGGACCACTGGCTGCGTGACAAGTCCATCGACCAGGCCATCGTGTTCGCGTCGACGCAAGTCGAGTGCGACGCGCTCGCCAACGACCTGCAGCAGGAAGGCTTCGACGCCGTCGCGCTGCACGGCGCCCTGAGCCAGGGCCTGCGCAACCGCCGCCTGTCGGCGCTGCGCCAGGGCCGTGTGCAGATCCTCGTGGCCACCGACGTTGCCGCTCGCGGCATCGACGTGCCCACGATCACGCACGTCTTCAACTTCGGCCTGCCGATGAAGGCCGAGGACTACACCCACCGCATCGGCCGCACGGGCCGCGCCGGCCGCGACGGCATCGCCGTCACGTTCGCCGAAGGGCGTGACCGCCGCCGCGTGTTCGACATCGAAGGCTTCACCAAGCAGCCTTTCAAGGCCGAAGTGATCCCGGGCCTGGAGCCGCAGCAGCGCGCACCGCGCGGCGACTTCAAGCCGGCCGGCCGCAAGCCGGGTGGCCGCAGCGGTGGCTTCGACGCGCGCCGCGGCAATGGCGGTGGCAGCAGCTTCGGCCGCAAGTCGGGCTGGGGCGAGACGAAGACGAAGGTCTTCCGCGCCCGCTAACTCGCGGATATCGTCCGGCCCGTCGAGGGCCAGACGTTCTTGACGATCAGCCACGACACGAGGCCGATACACAGGAAGCCCAGCGACGTGAGGGCCAGCGCCCGCGTCGAATGCATCACCAACGGCGTCACCGCTCCCGCGACGACGCCGTTGGCCGTTGAGGCGATGACCATCTGCAGCGACGACGCCAGCCCGCGCCGCTCGGGCGCCATGTCCAGCACCAGCAGCGTCACCACCGGCACCATCAGGGCCCACCCGAACGCGAAGATCGCGATCGGGAACAGGGCCCACGCGGCATGCGGCGTGAACGCGAAGTTCAATGCCGTGTTGACCAGCGACACCACCACCATCACCTCGAGCCCGTGGCGGATCTGCGCGCGCGGCGTGATCTTGCCCGCGAGCCGGCCGCTCGCCCATGAGCCGCCCATGATGCCGCTGATGGTCAGCACGAAGAACCAGAAGTACTGTGTGGGCGCCAGGCCCAGGTGCTCGCCCAGGAACGCCGGAGCGGCCAGCACGTAGAGGAACATCCCGTTGAACGGCACGCCGCTGGCCAGCGCCAGCAGCAGGAAGCGCGGGTTCGCGCCCACCTCACGGTAGCCGCGCATCAGGTTGCGCACGTTGAACGGCTGGCGCTGCGATTCGTGCAGCGTCTCGGGCAGCAGCTTGAAGTTGGCCACCCACAGCACCACGCCCACGCCGGTGAGGAACCAGAAGATGCTGTGCCAGTCCAGGTGCACGAACAGCCACCCGCCCACGATGGGCGCGATGGCAGGTGCCACGCCGAAGAAGATCGTCACCTGGCTCATGACCTTCTGCGCCTGGGCCGGCGGGAACATGTCGCGGATCACCGCGCGCGAGACGACGATGCCCGCGCCCGTGGACAAGCCCTGCACGGCGCGGAAGAACACCAGCATGCCGATGGTCTGCGACAGCGCACAGCCGATGGAGGCCAGCGTGAACAGGCCGATGCCCCACAGCACCACCGGCCGCCGCCCGAAGCTGTCGGAGAGCGCCCCGTGGAACAGGTTCATGAACGCGAAGCCGAACAGGTACGCCGACAGCGTCTGCTGCATCTGCGCCGGCGTGGCGTCGAGCGACTTCGCGATGCCCGCAAACGCGGGGATGTAGGTGTCGATCGAGAACGGCCCGAGCATGCCGAGCACGGCCAGCAGGACGGCCAGGGCCCAGCGCGGCGCGCGCCAGAGTTCGTGGGCGTTGGGGTTCACCCCCTGATTGTCACCGCTACGCCAGGTCGACCAGGCCGGTCATGCTGGTCGCACCACCACCGGCCACCGCGGCAACCGGCACGGCCTGCGCTTCTTCCTTGTGCTGCTGCCGGCAGGGGATCGCATCGGTCCATACCGCGATGTCCTCGGCCGTCATCGTGCTGGCGGGCGTCAGGCGGCCATCGAGGTAGCCCAGGTTCTCGACGTCGTGCAGGTACTGCTCGCGCGACAGCAGCGTGCCGGCGCACACGCGGTGGTCTTCCGCGGGCGGCAGGCGCGTCTCGGCGGCCAGCTTGGCCACCAGCGTCTCCATCACCCAGTTGGGCACGCGGTGGCGCTCACCCGGATAGACGAATCCGAACATCGTCAGGTGCGACAGCAGCACGCGCCAGTGGTTGCCGAAGCGCTCGACCAGCAGCTTCCAGTCGATGCGCTCGGCGTTGGTCTGGATCAGGTGAGCCACGTCGGCGCCGTCGAAGCGCTCGCGCTCCATGATGAAGGCCTTCGACGTCAGGCTGTCCTCGATGTTGGCCAGCTTCACCGGCACGCCCAGCACGTTGGCCTGCGCGTTGTGGCGAAACCAGCGGTCGTCCACCGGCGTCACGCCGTTGCCCGAGTTGAAGATGAGGTCGATGAAGTCCTCACCGCAATACACCTTGGCCAGCCAGTGCGGGTAGGTCATCTCGGTGGGCCAGCCGCGCTTGCGCATCAGCAGCGCGGCGCGCTCGAAGTCGCTGCGGCGGATGAACAGGTCCAGGTCCTTGGTGTTGCGGCGTATGCCCGTGAAGCAGGCATGCGCAAACGCGCCACCCACCAGGAACGGGACCTTGGCGTCCGTGAGGGCCTGCAATGCGCTGCGGTAGAAGTCTGCCGTGGCGGGCGCAACCTCGTCTTCGAGCGAAGGGGCGAGCGCGTGTTGCTGCATGGGGGTGGTGCCTTGTGCTTCTTGCGTGAAACGACAGGCTAAAGGTGGCATGCACCCCGGGGGCGCGGCCAGAAACCTCATGCAGCGTCGGCGCGCACCTACAGCCCGGCAGG
This sequence comes from Ramlibacter sp. PS4R-6, assembly GCF_037572775.1. Lineage (NCBI taxonomy): Bacteria > Pseudomonadati > Pseudomonadota > Betaproteobacteria > Burkholderiales > Comamonadaceae > Ramlibacter > Ramlibacter sp. PS4R-6. The sequence goes on from NZ_JBBHKA010000001.1 coordinate 1,924,822, forward strand.
GGTTGCGAGGGGCATCATCGCCGTGTCCCCCGCCCCTGCCTGTGTCATGAACCACAACAAGTCCGAGTCCGTCGTCCGCTTCGCAGCGGTCGGCGACATCCACGTCCGCAAGGAATCGGCGGGGTCGCTGCGCGAGTTCTTCATGCAGGCGGCCAAGGCCGCCGACGCGCTGCTGCTGTGCGGCGACCTCACCGACTACGGCACGGCCGAGGAGGCCAAGGTGCTGGCCGACGAACTGTCGGTGGTGTCCATCCCCATCGTCGCCGTGCTCGGCAACCATGACTACGAATCCGGCACGCCCGAGGTGGTGCGCGAAGTGCTGCACAAGAGCGCGGGCGTGACGGTGCTGGACGGCGAGGCGTGCGAGATCGAAGGCGTGGGCATCGCGGGCATCAAGGGCTTTGCCGGGGGCTTCGGCCGCGGCTCGCTCGGCGCCTGGGGCGAGCCGGCCATCAAGATGTTCGTGCAGGAGGCGCTGAACGAGGCGCTGAAGCTCGAATCGGCGCTGGCCAAGCTGCGCACGCAGCGCAAGATCGCGCTGCTGCACTACTCGCCCATCGTCGGCACGGTGCAGGGCGAGCCCGTGGACATCTTCCCCTTCCTGGGCAGCAGCCGACTGGAGGAGCCGTTGCTGCGCTACCCGGTGGACGCGGTCTTCCACGGCCATGCGCACCGCGGCGCGCTGGAGGGCAAGACGATCGGCGGCGTGCCCGTGTACAACGTGGCCAAGCCGCTGCTGGCGCGCATGCGCCCCGGCGAGCCGCCGTTCCGCATCTTCGATGTGCCCCGCGAGGAGCTGGTGCCCGCCTAGCGCGGGCCGTCGGCGTCGTCGCGCTTCTTCGCAGGCAACGTGTGTTCGATCACCTGCTCGTCGGGCACGTCGTGCGGCCCCGCTTCATCCGGCGTGGGAGGAATGGTTTCGTCCGCGCGCGGCGCTTCGTCGGGCTGTGTGGGTGTGGTGGGCATGGTGGCTACCTCCCTCTCGGGCATGGCCCAGCATCGCCCGGCCGCACCTGCCCGTCTGTAGGAGCGGGGCGTGTCCGTGGCTGAGCCAAACGGTTACGAACTCTGCAGCGACGGGCGGTTCAAACTGGGGTGATGAAGATGATCCAAGTGTTGCTGCTGAGCCTGGCGATGGTGGCGATGGCGAATGCGCAGTCGCCGCCGGAATCGACGGCCGCGATGGGCGCGCCGGGTGGTGCCGGGCCGACCACTGCACGGGGCATGGCCGCGATGCCTGCGCCAGTTGCGCCGGTGACTCCTGCCGCGCAGGCGCCGGCCCCGCCGCAGGCCGCATCGGCCCCAGCGCCGGTGCAGCGCGCAGCGCCTCCGCCCGTACAGCAGTACAACGCAGCGCCGGCCGCGCAACAGCGCGCGCCCAACCCGCCGACACCCGAGACGCCGCCCGTGGCGTCGCTGCCGGCCGATGCGCCGAAGATCGTGGTCAATGGCGGCGTGTATTCCGAACGGCGCGACATGCGCGCGGCGATCGTGAACGGGCAGATGGTGCGCGAGGGCGCGGACCTGGGGTCGGGGGTCGTGCTCCAGGAAATCCGTGCACAAGGAGTTGTGCTCGCTTACCGCGGCGCACGGTACACGGTCATCTACTGACGCCGGCGCCACACTGCCGGGCGATTCCGGGTGCACCGGATGGACAGCGGTCGTCCATCCCCGCATGATTGCGGCCAACACCGGCACGTTGGGAAATGAGCAGTGGCAAGTTCCGCCAAGCGGCGGCCTGACCATGGCCGCCATCGCCTTCGCCTTCTGGGGCTCCTTCTTCGGCACTGCAGCGCTCGCGCTCGCGGGCGCGTTCGTCTTCATGCGCTCGGCGCGGCGTGTGGCCCTGCTCGGTGCGCTGGCCGTCATCCTCTCCGCTTCCTATTCGCTGGTCTTCCTCGGCTGGGTGCCGATCACCGGCGCGTCGTTGCAACGCCTGCAATCCATGGTGGCCATCGGCGCAGCCGCCGTGCTGCAACTCCTCCTGCTCACGCTCCTCGGCACCTTCCGCAGGCGTGACTCGGTGCGCCGCGTGCGCGTGGTCGTCGGCGCGCTGTCCGCGGCGGCGTTCACCGTCTCCTGGCTCTTCCCGCCCGAAGAAGCACTGGAGTTCGGCATCCTCCTGGCGATCGCCGTCGCCTGCGCCGCTTCCGTCGCTGCAGTGTCCAGCGCGCGGCGCGGCGAGCGCGCCGGCTGGCTGATGCTCGGAGCGCTGCCTTGCGCAGCCGCGGGGGTCATCTGCCTCGGCTGGTATGCGTTGCACCCCGACCGCACGCCGCCGCAGGTGCACGCCATCAGCGCCGTGGCGGGCATCGCCTACCTGGTGTGCATTGCCACCGCCATGTGGTCACGCTATGCCTACCTGATCGAGGTGCGCAAGGTGATGGCGCACGGGCCCAACTACGACCCGGTCACGTGGCTGCCGTCGTTCCAGGCGGGCACGCCCGTGCCCGACACCGGCACGCGGCCCGTGGGGGTGATCGTGGTGTCCATCAGCAACCTGAAGATGCTGGAAGAGCTGCACGGCCCTGCCGCGTACAACCATGCGCTCTTTGCCTGCGCGCTGCGGCTGCGCAAGGCGTCGTTCCCCGGCGCGGAGCTGTGGCGCCTGCGCGAGGATGCGTTCGTCTTCGTGTTCCGCCGTCCCGGCGACCCGGAGCAACTGCTCGACTACTCGCGGCAGGCCCTGCGCCGCCTGTCGCGGCCCGTGCAGCTGGGCACGAGCCACAGCGACCCCGAAAACAGCGAAGCCGTGTGGGAGCCCAGCGCGGGCGTGGGCGTGCTGGTGGAGGCGGGCAACACCCCGCTGGACCTGGTGATCGCCGGCGCGCGCGCCACGTCGCGCACTGCGTGGAGCTACCCCAGCCGCATGGCGTGGTTCGACGAGGCGGGCGGGGAGATTTCGGAGCTGCCTGTCACCGGCTGACGTTTGACCACGGCAGCCCACGGCGCAATACTTTCCTCCATGACAACTGCGCACTTCAAGCCGACGGCGCCGATCGAGGCGCGTGTGAAGGCGGTCGAATCCGTGCTGCGCGACCGCGGGTTCGAACCCGACGAGGGCCTCTCGCAACTCGACCACGCCGCGCAGGAAGAGTGGGTGCCGCAAAACGGCGCGCGCCTGGTGGCCCGCGCGTGGAGCGACCCGGCCTTCCGCTCACGGCTGCTTTCCAACGGCATCGCGGCCGTCGCGGAGATGGGCCTGCCGATGCCCAGGCACCACCGCCACCTGGTGGTGCTGGAGAACACGCCTGGTGTTCACAACGTCATCTGCTGTTCGCTGTGCTCCTGCACGGCGTTCACGCTGATCGGCCTGCCGCCGGACTGGTACAAGGATTTCGAGTACCGCTCGCGCATCGTGCGCGAGGCGCGCACGGTGCTGAAAGAGATGGGGCTGGCGTTGCCCGCCGACACCGAAATCCGCGTGTGGGACACGACGGCCGACACGCGCTACATGGTGCTGCCCGAGCAGCCGCCACGCAGCGTGGGCTGGGCCGAGGACCAGCTCGCGCAGCTCGTCACGCGCGATTCGCTCATCGGCGTGAGCCGCCTGGCCTAGGGGGCGCTCGATGGACGGCGTTCACGACCTCGGCGGCAAGCAGGGCTTCGGCACCGTCCGCTACACGTTCGATGCGCCCGCGTTCCATGCGCAGTGGGAGGTGCGGGCCAATTCGCTGTACGCGTTCGCGGTGCGGCGCGGCGTGTTCAACATGGACGAATACCGCTACGCGATCGAGCGCATGGACCCGCGCCACTACCTGGGCGCGGGCTACTACGAGCGCTCGCTCACGGGGCTGGCCACCTTGTGCGTCGAGAAGGGCTTGGTCACGCACGAGGAACTGGAGAAGCGCGCGGGTGGCGCGTTCCCGCTTTCGGGCCGCAGCGCCGGCGGGCGTTCCAACGTTTCGGCGCCGCAGCGCTTCCAGCCCGGTGACCGCGTTCGCGTGCGCAACGATTTCGTGCCGGGCCATGTGCGCATGCCCGGCTACGTGCGCGGCAAGACGGGCGTGGTGGTCGGCGTCTCGCCCGCGTATCCCTTCCCCGACGCGCATGCGCACGGGGTGGAAGCGCGCGACGAGCCGACGTACGACGTGCGCTTCCGCTCGCAGGATTTGTGGCCGGATTCGAGCGACCCGGCGCTGGTGCACGTGGGCGTGTTCGAGAGTTATCTCGAACGCGCCACGTAGCCGCGCTCAGTCGAGCGTGATCTTCGCCTTCTTCACCACCTCGCCCCAGCGCGCGATGTCGGCCTCCAGCTCCTTGCTGAAGTGCGCCGGTGTGTCCAGCACGGGCTCGACGCCGCGTGACGTGAGTCCCTTGCGCGCCTCGGGTGTGCCCAGGCCTTTCAGGATCGCTTCGTAGATCTTCTGCGTCACGTCGGCCGGCAGCTTCGCGGGGCCGAACACGCCGAACCAGGTCGTCGCCTCGTAGTCCTTCAAGCCGGCTTCGCGCATCGTCGGGATGTCGGCAGCGGCGCCCGCGCGTTCGCGGCTGGTCACCGCCAGCGCGCGCAGCTGGCCGTTGCGGATGAAAGGCAGCGAGGAGGGCAGGGTGTCGAAGTACGCCGAGATGTGGCCGCCCAGCAGGTCCGTGACGGCCTGGTTGCTGCCCTTGTACGGGATGTGGCGCAGCTTGCCCGTCGTGCCCGTCGAGAGCGCGAAGAGTTCGGCCGTCATGTGCGTGATGTTGCCGTTGCCGGCCGAGCCGTACGGGACCGGCTCGGTGCTGGCGTTCACCGACCTGATGAAGTCCTGCACGTTCTTCGCCTGCGACTTGTTGGGGTTCACCACCAGCACCAGCGGCGTGTAGCCCACTTCGGTGATCGGCGTGAAGTCGCGCTGCGCGTCGTACGGCAGCTTCTGCAGCGCCGGCGCGATCGAATGGCTCGCGGTCACGCCGAGCAAGAGCGTGTAGCCGTCGGCCGGCGCGCGCGCCACTTCGCCGGCGGCGATGGTGCCGTTGGCGCCCGGCTTGTTGTCGACGACGACCGTGGTGCCCAGCACGGGGCCCAGCGCGTCGGCCACCTGGCGCGCGGCGAAGTCGGCGCCGCCACCGGCGGGGAAGCCGACGACGAGGCGGATGGGTTTGTCGGGGAACGCCGCTTGCGCGGCAACGGCGGTCAGGCCCACCAGGCACGCGGTGATCGCGTGGCGCAGGCCCGTCTTGAACTTCAGCATATGTCTCCTTCGGGTGATCGTAGTCTCATTGCGGCTTGTGCAGGTGCGGCCACAAACGGGCCACCACCTCGCGCTCGGCCGCGTAGGCAAAGCAACTGTCGACGCGCTTGCGGCGTCCTTCTTCGTTCGCGGGATCGTTCAGCCGCTCCAGCCGCTGCGGCGCCAGGCCCTGGAAGGCCGTGGTCGCCATGGGGCCGAGCAGCTCGACGATGTGCGTGCACGATGCGCGGCCGCCGAGCAGCTCGCGCACGCGCTTGTTCCAGCCGGAGCCGATCGACAGGCCCTTGAGCGGCGCGAGCGTGTCGGCCGCGCCACCGCACACGGTGAACGGCGTCGTGTTCATGGCGGCTCGCGCGTCGTGCACCACCAGCGCGTCGTCGACGACGAGCGTCACGGTGATGTCGTGCAGCTTCGTGCCCGGCGGCGAATCCTCTTCGGCGAGCTGGCGGCGGAAGGCGTGGTTCTTGGTGTCGACCAGGCGCCCCTCCACCTCGTAGCGGCCGTCGCTGCGCTTGTAGAAGCGGATGTCCACCTGGCGGTGGTGCATCTCTAAGCGCTCGTCGTTCACCGCACCGGCGCCCAAGGGAAGGTGGTGCCGTCGGCGACGAGGGCCGCGCCCGACTTCACCAGCGCATCGCATTGCTCGGGCTTCAAGCCGGCCGATTGCAGGATCTCGCGCGTGTGCGCACCGAGCTCCGGTGGCGGCAGCGTCTGCACGCCGTCGCTGTCGGCGCCCAGGCGCGGGAACTCGGGCACTTCGAAGCCGTAGCCGCGGTAGCCCACTTCGCGCAGCTTGCCGGGCTGGTGCGCCTGCGGCGCCTCGAGCACGCGCTCGAGCGGCAGCACTTCGGTGAAGCCGACGCCCGCCGCTTTCAACTGCGCGGACGCCTGTTCGAAAGTGACGGCGCCGATCGCGCGTTTGACGATGTCCTCGCAGCGGTCGCGCTCCTTCTTGCGGTTGCGCAACTGGTGGAGCGACTCGTCCCTGGCTTCCGGCAGCTCCATCGCCTGGCAGAACTTGAGCCAGTGCGCGTCGGTGAGCATCAGCAGGTACATCCAGCGCTCGTCGCGCGTCAGGTAGGCGCCGTAGCCCGGCATGCTGAATTCGCCATGCGGCTCGCGCTCGGGCTTGCCGAGCAATTGCGTCTTGAGCTGGATGCCTACGAGGTCGCGCGATGCGACGTGCAGGCCCGTCTCGTACAGGCCGATCTCGACGTGGTTGCTCGCGGGCTTGCCTTGCGCCTGCTGCAGCATCGTCGCGAGCATGCCGATCACCGCATACGCGCCGGCGAACTGGTCGTGGTACGAGGGGCCGAGGCGGCTGGGGCGACCGTTGATGCGGTTCTGCTCCATCACGCCCGTCGCGGCTTCGGCGACGGGGTTGGAGGCGAGGTCGTCCTCCTGCGGGCCCGCCGCGTAGCCGCGGATGTGGCAGTACACCAGCTTCGGGTTGATCTTCTCGCAGTCTTCTTTTGTCAATTGCAGCTTGCGCGCGGCCTTGGGCGCGAGGTTGTGCACCAGCGCGTCGGCCGTCGCGAGCATCTTCGTGAATGCCGCATGCCCATCGGCCGAGGCGAGGTCCAGGCACACGCTCTTCTTGCCGTGGCTGTACGCGATGAAAGTGCCACTCGGCCCACCGCGTACCAGTGCCCGGGTGGGGTCGCCCCGCGGCGGCTCCACCTTGATCACTTCCGCGCCCAGCTGGGACAGGATGTGCGCGGCGAAGGGCGCGGCCAGCATGGTGCCGAGCTCGATCACGCGGCGTCCGGCAAGGGGGAGGGAGGTTTGGGCGTCCATTGAGAATGCATTCTATATGCAAGTTGACCGCCGCGCCAATTAGCCCTTTCTGTTGAGTTCCCAATGGTAGCGACGGGAAAACCCGCACTTGGCGTCAAGTAATGTTTCTTATAGAATGCATTCTTGAAGGCTGCGGACCGCGGCCCACGACCCCAGGAGACTCATACATGCGCAGAAGGACCTTCCTCTCGTCCGGCACCGCCGCCGCAGCCGCCGTCGCCCTCCCGGGCCTGGCCCACGCGCAGCAAGCCGCCCCCGGCATCGACATGGCGGCCAAGACCGTGACGGTCGGCGCCTTCACCCCCATCAGCGGGCCCGTTCCCTTCTACGCGATCCTCACGCATGCGGCGGAGTCGTGCTTCAAGTGGGCCAACGAGACCAACGCGCTGGGCAACGGCTGGAAGATCAACTACGTCACCTACGACGACGGCTACGAGCCGGCGCGCAGCGTGGCGGTGTCGCGCCGCCTGGTCGAAGAAAACAAGATCTTCGCGCTGGCCGCCCCCGTGGGCACGGCGCAATCGGTCGCGGTGATTCCCTACGCGAAGGAAGTCGGCCTGCCCATGATCGGCCCGATCGGCGGCGCCTCCGCGCTCTTCGCCGAGAAGCTGGTGTTCCCGCTGCTGCCCGACTACGGGTGGTCGGCCGCATCCAACCTCGATTACGCGCTGAAGGACCTGAAGGCCAGCCGCGTCGCGCTGCTCTGGCAGAACGACGAGCTGGGCCGCTCGGCCAAGCGCGGTTTCGACCTGCACCTGGCCACGCTGAAGAAGGAAGGCGCCGAGTCGATCCCCTTCGAAGTGCGCAACACCGATTTCACGCCGCACGTGCGCCGCCTCGCGAACGCGAAGGCCGACGTGGTGATCCTCTTCGGCTCCAACGCCAACCTCGCCGCCGCGCAGAAGTCCGCCGAGCGCATCGGCTACGACGCGAAGTGGATGGCGCCGTTCTTCACCGCCGACCCGACGACGCGCAAGCTCGCGGGCGACCTGCTCAATGGCACGTACTTCTCGTCGTGGCTCATGCCCGTCACGGCGGAAGACCCGGACGTCAAGGCGTACCGCGACAACGTCGCCAAGTACTACCCGGCCGACCCCGTCGGCGTGTTCGGCCTGAACGGCTGGAGCAACGGCGCCCTCTTCGTCGCCGGCTTCAAGGCGCTGCTGCAAAGCGGCAAGCCGCTGACGCGCGAGAACCTCGTCGCCGTCATGGAGACGATGAACAACCAGACGGTGGGCGGCGCGCGCAACGTGAGCTTCAAGGCCGGCGACCACCGCGGTGCGCGGCAGGAAGGCATCGTCCAGGCGATGCCCGACGGCAGCTTCAAGCTGATCCGCGAGTTCAAGGCCTACCCGTCCGACGTGTTCGACGCCAAGCTCGCGTAAGGGAAACGCGAGTGACCAACCCCTACGAAGGCTGGGTGGGCCGCGAGGAGGAGCGCACCGAGCGCATCCTCGCGCCTGCCGTGCAAGGACTCGCCGCCACGCTGGACATCGAGCGCGTGCCGCACGCCGGCGACGCGCTGCCGCCCGGCTGGCAATGGCTGTTCTTCAATCCCGTCGTGAAGCGCAGCGGCCTGGGCACCGACGGCCACCCGCAACGCGGCGGGTTCCTGCCGCCCATCGAGCTGCCGCGCCGCATGTGGGCCGGCAGCCGCGTGCGCTACCTCGCCGACATCCCGGTGGATGCGACGGCCACCAAGCTCAGCCTGATCAAGAAGGTCGAAAACAAGACGGGCAAGCGCGGGGCGCTGTGGTTCGTCACGGTCGAACACACGACGTCGTGCGGCAAGGAGCGCTGCATCGTCGAGGAACAGGACATCGTGTACCGCGAGGCGACGCCCCCCGGCACACCCGCCGCCGCGCCCACGCCTTTCGACGGCGTCGCGCAATTCAGCCGCGAGTTCACGCCCGACACGACGCTGCTGTTTCGCTACTCGGCGCTGACCTTCAACGGCCACCGCATCCACTACGACCAGCCGTACGCGACCGCCGAAGAGGGCTACCCCGGCCTCGTCGTGCACGGCCCGCTGACGGCAACGCTCTTGCAACAGCTTGCGCTCGAGCAAGGCAAGGGCCGCCAGCTGGCGAGCTTCGACTTCCGCGGCGTCAGCCCGCTGTTCGTCGGCCGCACCTTCCGCCTCGAAGGCCGCACGGCCGAAGACGGCACGCTCGCCCTGTGGGCGCGTGGCCCCGACGGCGAGCTCGCCATGTCGGCCACCGCGGCCTTCCGCTGATCCTTTTCCTTCCAGGAGTCCTTCCCCAATGGCACAACACCTGAGCGGCCCCGCACGCCTCGACGGCCAGGTCGCGCTGATCACCGGCGGCGCCGGCGGCATGGGCCGCGCGATCTCGCAAGCATTCAAGCAGGCCGGCGCCACCGTGGTCGCCACCGACCGCGCCGAGCACGAAGACATCGGCCCCGGCATCCGCTACCGCCCCTACGACGTGACCTCGCGCACGTCCACCGACAAGGTGGTCGATGCGGTGATTGCCGAGCACGGCAAGGTCGACATCCTCGTGCTGTGCGCGGGCATCATCGCCAAGACGCCGCTCGCGGACAGCACCGACGAGGAGTGGGATTCGATCCTCAACGTCAACGTGATGGGCGTCGTGAACCCTGCGCGCAAGCTGTTCCCGCTGATGTGCAAGAACGGCTACGGCAAGATCCTCGCGGCCGGTTCCATCGCCGCGAAGAACGGCGGCGTCGCTTCCGGCCCCGCTTACGTGTCGTCGAAGGCGGCGGTGCACGGGATGATCCGCTGGATCGCCAAGGCCGGCGCGCAGCACGGTGTGTACGCCAACACGCTGGCCCCCGGGCCGGTGGAAACCGCGATGTGGGCCAACGTCACCGGCGGCACGCAAGCGCCCGCGGCCAACGCCACGGTGCCGCTGGGCCGCTACGGCAACGCCGACGACATCGCGCAAGCCGCGCTCTTCCTCTGCTCGCCGGCATCCAATTGGATCACCGGCACGTCGCTGGACATCAGCGGCGGCATGTGGATGGACTGACATGGCCGGCAACTCAACCCCCGTGATCGGCTTCATCGGCCTGGGCGTGATGGGCGGGCCGATGTGCCGCAACATGGCGCTCAAGCACGCGGGCGAAGTGGTGGCGTTCGACATGAACGACGCCGCCTTCGCCGCGCTGGCGGACACCAAGGGCCACCGCGCCCAGTCGGTCGCCGCCGTCGCGGCGCTCGCCGACGTTGTCTTCCTCTCGCTGCCCGGCGGGCCGCAGGTGGAGCAGGTGTGCACGGCGCTCACCAGCGGCACGCGCAAGCCCGCCGTGATCGTCGACCTGAGCACCACCACGGTAGCCTCGGCACGCAACATCGCCGAAGTGCTCAAGGCCAAGGGTGTCGAGTTCGCCGATGCGCCGGTCGCGCGCACGCGTGAAGCGGCGCAGCGCGGCGAGCTGAGCATCATGGTCGGCGCCGACGACGCGCTCTTCGCGCGCGTCGAGCCGCTCTTGCGCTACATCGGCTCGGACGTGACGCATTGCGGCCGCGTCGGCTGCGGCCAGGTCGTCAAATTGATCAACAACGCGCTGGTGTTCGAGAACACCATGGCGCTGGCGGAGATGATGGTGCTGGGCGAGCGCGCGGGCGTGCAGCCCGCGGTGCTGCTCGACGCCGTGTCGAAAGGCTCGGGCGACAGCTTCGTGCTGCGCAACCACGGGCGCAAGGCCATGCTGCCGCGCGAGTTCCCGGATAAGTCGTTCTCGCCCGAGTACGTGCTCAAGGACATCAGCTACGTGCTGGAGCTCGCCGAGCAAACCGGCGTGGGCACGCACGTGACGCAACTGGCCAAGCGCTACTACGCCTCGACCGCGCAGAACGGCTTTTCGGGCCGCTACTTCCCGGCGGTGATCGAGGTGATCTACAAGAACATCGGCCCCGCGCCGGCGGACAAGGCCTGACGCCATGGGCGACCTCATCGGCCTCGTCTGGTCCGGCATGGTCAGCGGCTGCCTCTATGCCATGGGCGCGATCGGCATCGTGCTGATCTACAAGAGCTCCAACGTCGTCAACTTCGCGCACGGCAACCTCGCGGGCCTCGCGGCGTTCCTGGTGTTCGGCTTCACGGGCGGCATCTTCGCCAACTGGGCCTGGGGGCCGGCCTTCCTGGTGACGCTGGCGATCATCGTCGCCGTGATGGCGCTGAGCTACTTCCTCATCGCACCGCTGGTGTTCAAGTCCGACCTGACGAGCACGATCGCGACACTGGGCGTGGGCCTGATCGCCCAAGGCGTCACGCAACTGATCTTCGGCTCGAACGTGGTGTCGCTCGACCTGCCGCTGCCCGCGTGGAAGACGCAGCTGGGTCCGATCCGCGTGACGGCGTATGACCTGGCCGTGCTGGGCGTGACGGCCTCTGCCATCGGCCTGCTCTACGTGCTGATCGAACGCACGCGCATCGGCATCGCGTTCCGTGCGGTGTCGGCCAATCCCTTTGCCAGCCGCGTGTGCGGCCTGAACCTGCGTCGCGTGCACCTGTTCTCATGGGTCGTCGCCGGGCTGCTGGGCCTCGTCGCATCGTTGCTCATCGTCCCGACGACCTTCCTCTCGTCCACCAGCGTCTCGTCCTTCATGCTGCAGGCCTTCGCCGCGGCGGTGGTCGGCGGCTTCGCCAGCCTGCCTGGCGCGGTGGTGGGCGGCATCTTCATCGGTGTGCTCATGAACCTGCTCTCGTTCTACGTGGCGGCCGAATTCAACAACACCTACCTGCTGGCCACGATCCTGCTGGTGCTCAACGCTTTCCCGAAGGGCGTGCTCGCCGTGCGCGGAGGTGCCCGTGTCTAGCGCAGCCATCTCCCTGCCCACCGAAGCGCCCGCGCGGCCTGCGACGCGGCGCTGGACCGGCGGCATCAGCGCGCTGGGCGTCGCCGCGCTGCTGGTGCTGCCGCTGGTCTTCAGCGGCTACTGGACCTTCACGCTGGGCCTGTGCTTCGCCAACGCGATCGCCATCATCTCCGTGAGCTTCCTCGTGCGCTACGCGGGCGAGGTGTCCATCGGCCACGGCGTGTTCGTCGCCGCGGGCGCGTACACGGTGGCGCTGATGGAAAAGTACTTCGGCCTGTCGCTGCTGGCCAGCCTGCCCATCGCGGCGGCGGTCGGCGCGGTGCTCGGGATCATCTTCGCCTTCCCCTCGCGCAACATCTCGGGCATCTACCTCGCGGTGGCGACGATGGCCCTCGCGCTTGCGTTGCCGGAAGTGCTGTTGCACTACTCGTCGATCTCCGGCGGCTACGAGGGCCTGTACGTCAAGCTCGATGCGATCCCGGGCGTGGCGAAGTCGATGCAGCGCTACTACCTGCCGCTCGGCGGCCTGGTCGTGGTGGTGCTGCTGCTGCGGCATTTCCGCCGTTCGCGCCAGGCGATGGCGCTGCTCCTGATCCGCACGTCGGCGCACGCCGCCGAGTCCTTCGGCGTTCGCCGCAGCTGGGCGCGCCTCTCAGCCATGGCGCTGAGCGCCGGCATCGCGGGAATCGCCGGCGCGCTGCTGTCCTTCAGCTCGTCGACCGTCTCGCCCAACAGCTTCACGCTGTGGACGTCGATCTTCCTGCTGGTCGGCTCGGTGGTGAGCCTGTATTCGCTGTCCATCATGGGCAGCATCATCGGCGGCCTGTTCCTCACGCTGATGCCGCTGCTGCTGGCCGGCGCGGGCGACTGGGTGCCCATCCTCTACGGCAGCGCGCTGCTCGCGGTGGTGCTGGGCGTGAACGCCTTGCCCGCCAAGCTGCGCGCGCGCCTCGAAGGAGGCCAGGCATGAGCACCGTGGCCTTCGCGGACATGGTGCCGCTCGTCGTCGACGACCTGTCGCTCTCCTTCGGCGGCAACCAGGTGCTGCAGCAGATCGCGCTGCAGCTGAAGCCTGGCGAGATCACCGGCCTCATCGGCCCCAACGGCGCGGGCAAGACCAGCTTCTTCAATTGCCTGACGGGCCTGTACTCGCCGCAGAAGGGCAGCATCCGCTTCGGCGAGATGCGCCTGGAGGGCGTGCCGCCCACGCGCCGCGCCGCGCTCGGCTTCTCGCGCAGCTTCCAGCACGTGGCGCTGTGCCCGGAGCTCACCATCGCCGAGAACGTGATGATCGGCCTGGACCGGCAGTCGCACTCGGGCTGGCTCGATGCCTTCCTGCCCTTTGCATCGGGCAAGCGCGAACGGGCGCGCAACCGCGAACTCGCCGTCGCCGCGCTGGCCAAGCTGGGCATCGCCAACGTCGCCGACGAACTGCCGACCCAGCTGCCGCCCGGCGTGCTGCGCCTGGCCGAGATCGCGCGTGCCATCGTCGGCGAGCCGCGCGTGCTGCTGCTCGACGAACCGGCGGCCGGCCTGAACTCCGTCGAGACGCATGACCTCTCGAATGCGCTCAAGAAGCTGCGTTCGCCGCAACTCGTGCTCGTCGTCGTCGAACACGACATGGACCTGATCATGGAAGTGTGCGACGCCATCCACGTGCTCAACGTCGGCAAGCTGCTCGCCTCGGGCAACCCGGAGCAGATCCGCTCGAACCCGGAAGTCGTGCGCGTGTACCTGGGGGACGACGATGAGTGACGCGCTGCTGAAGGTCGAAGGCCTGACCGTGACCTACGGCGGCGGGCCGGCCGTGCACGGCGTCTCGCTGGCGGTGCCGTCCGGCTCCGTCGCGGCGCTGCTGGGCGCCAACGGCGCGGGCAAGTCGAGCACGCTGCGCGCCATCGCCGGGCTCGAGAAGTGCGAAGGGCGCATCGTGTTCGACGGCGCCGACATCTCGCACCTGGACGCAGCCAAGCGCTTCAAGGCCGGCATCGTCTACGTGCCCGAAGGCCGCGCCGTCGTCGCCGACCTGAGCGTGTCGGAGAACCTCACGCTCGGCTCGTACTTCGTCGACTCGCGCACGCGTGCCACGCGCCGCGACATGGTGCTGGATTTCTTCCCCGAGATCGCCAACCGCCTGAAGGCGCCGGCGGGCCTGTTGAGCGGCGGTGAGCAGCAGATGCTGGCCATCGGCCGCGGCCTGATGTCGGCGCCGCGCCTGATCCTGCTGGACGAGCCGTCGCTGGGCCTTGCGCCGCTGCTCGTCGCGCGCGTGTACGAGCGGCTCGCGAAGATCCAGCGGGAGCACCAGCTCACGGCGCTGCTCGTCGAACAGAGCTTCCACGCCGCCGCGAAGCTGGCTTCCCGCGCGTGGGTCATGCGCCACGGCCACATCGTCGGCGAGCTCGATGCGGATTCGCTGCGCAGCCGCGAAGGCCGCCAGCGCGCCATCGACGCCTACCTCGGTTCGCGCGAGGAGGCGCACGCATGAAGCAGTTGAAGCTGGAAGGCGAAGTCGTCGCGACGGGCCTGCGGTTCCCCGAAGGCCCGATCGCCATGCCCGACGGCAGCGTGATCGTGGTCGAGATCGCCGCCGGCACGCTCACGCGCGTGCTGCCGAACGGCGAGAAGAAAGTGATCGCGGATCTGGGCGGCGGGCCGAATGGCGCGGCGCTCGGGCCCGACGGCCACGTCTACGTCTGCAACAACGGCGGCTTCAGCTGGCGCACCGACGACGGCTTCACGCGCCCCACCGGCCCTGCCGCCGACTACAAGGGCGGCTGCATCCAGCGCGTGAGCCTGGAGACGGGCCGCGTCGAGGTGCTCTTCACCGAGTGCGACGGCATCCCGCTGCACGGCCCGAACGACATCGTCTTCGACGGCCTTGGCGGCTTCTGGTTCACCGACTTCGGCAAGACCTTCGAGGACCGCATCCTGCGCGGCGCCGTGTACTACGCGCGCACCGACGGCCAGTCCATCCGCCGCGCCGCGCACCCGGTGCTCACGCCCAATGGCATCGGCCTGTCGCCCGACGGCCACACGCTGTACGTGACGGAAACGGAAACGAGCCGCCTGTGGTCGTACCCGGTGAAGGAGCCGGGCGTGCTGGGCCATGAGCCCTGGCCGTCGCCCAACGGCGGCAAGCTGGTGCACGGCCTGCCGGGCTTCCAGCGCTTCGATTCGCTCGCGGTGGAAGAGGGCGGCAACATCGCCGTCGCCACGCTCGTGCGCGGCGGCGTCAGCGTGTTCTCGCCCGCCGGCGAGTGGCTGGAGTTCCACGAAGCGCCCGAAGGCTATTGCACCAACATCGCATTCGGCGGGGCGGACCGCCGCACCGCCTTCATCACCCTGTCCGGCTACGGGCAGTTGTTCGCCGCACGCTGGCCGCGCGCCGGCCTGGAGCTCGACGCATGACATCCCTGAAGTTCACCCGCCGGCTGCTGCTCGGCGCCGCCGCCGCCGTCCTCACGACGAGTGCCTTCGCGCAATCCGCTTGGCCCGACAAGCCGATCCGCATCATCGTGCCGTATGCCGCGGGGCAGGGCGCCGACGTGCTGATCCGCCTGGTGTCGCGCGAGATCGAGAAGACGCTGGGCCAGGCGATCGTGATCGACAACCGCGCCGGCGCGGGCGGCAACATCGGGACAGCCGCCGCCGCGAAGGCCGCGCCCGACGGCTACACCTTCCTCTTCGGCACCAACGCGACCAACGCGGCGAACGAGTTCCTCTACCCCAACCTCGGCTTCGATCCGCAGAAGGACTTCGACGGCGTCGCGATGGTGGGCCTGCTGCCGATGGTGATCGCTACGACGGCTCCCGACCTGCCGGCCAACGGCATCGCCGAACTGATCGCGCGTGCGAAGGCCAAGCCGAACACGCTGAACGTCGGCCTGCCCAGCACCACCGCGAGCGTCGTGTTCGCGCAATTCGTGAAGCAGGCGAATGCGCCGCTGTTCGCCGTGAAGTACAAGGCCTCGGCGCAGTCGATGACCGACGTGCTCGGCGGGCAGATCCCGCTGGTGATCGACACCGTCACCGCGGCGCGCCCGCACGTGACCAGCGGCAAGCTCAAGGTCCTGGGCATCACGTCGCTCAAGCCCAGCGAGATGCTGCCCGGCGTGAAGTCCGTGGCAGAGCAGGGCGTGCCCGGCTTCGACGTCGTGGCCTGGGACGCGCTGTTCGCGCCCAAGGGGACGCCGCCTGAGATCGTCCAGAAAGTTAGCCAACACTTGCAGCGCGCCCTCCAGAACCCCGAGACGCGCAAGAAGATGCTCGACATCGGCGTCGAGCCGCTTTATATGGCGCCTGCCCAGCTTGATGCATTCGTTCGGGACGAGCGGACCAAGTGGGGCGCCACCATCAAGGCCGCGGATATCCGCGTCGACTAAGGGAAAACTCGCGATTTCCCTTGACAGCGAGGCCGTTTTCTAAAAGAATGCATTCTGCATTGAATATGATCCAGCACACAGGAGTCTCCACTTGAGCACCGTCATCAACGCCCCCGAATCCGACATCGCCCACGCAAAATCCGCCCCGGCCCAGGGCCTGATCACCGACGAGGCCATCGCCGCCGCCCGCGCCATGATCGGCCTGCAGCTGCGCCCCGAAGGCCCGTACCTCCAGGACGCCACGGCGGACACGCTGCGCAACTGGTGCAACGGCATCGGCGACCTGAACCCGCTGTACCGCGACGTCGGCTACGGTGCGTCCACGCGCTACGGCTCCGTCATCGGCCACCCGATGTTCCCCATGGCCTTCGGCTGGCTGGGTCGCACGCGTTGGGGCTTGCCCGGCGTGCACGGCTTCTACGCCGGCAACGACTGGGAGCTGTTCCGCCACGTCAAGCCGGGCGACCGCATCACGGCGATCGAGCGCGTGGTCGGCGTCGAAGAGAAGGAAAGCAAGTTCTCCGGCCGCCTCGTGCTGCAGTACGTCGAGGCCTGCTACTACAACCAGCGCAGCGAACTCGTCGCCCGCGCCCTGGGCACCTGCACGCGCCACGAGCGCAAGGCCGCGAAAGAGACCGGCAAGTACAACGAGATCAAGCAGTACGAATACTCGAACGAAGAGCACGACCGCATCGACCAGATGGTGCTGGACGAGCCCAAGAACATCCGCGGCGCCAACGTGCGCTACTGGGAAGAAGTCGAAGTCGGCGAAGAGCTGCCGACCATCGCGCGCGGCCCGCTGTCGCTGATGGACACCATGGGCTTCCTGGTGGGTTGCGGCCGCGGCCATACGCACGGCGTCGTGCTGCAGGCAGCCGTCAAGCACCCGGGCCACTTCTTCCGCAACCCCGAGGCGGGCGGCGGCGTGGAGTACACCGGCATCGGCCACCACCGCGAGTCCGTGGCCAAGGAAGTCGGCGTGCCCGGCACCTACGACTACGGCCCGCAGCGCTCCTCGTGGATGGCCTCGATGGTCACCAACTGGATGGGCGACGCCGGCGTGCTCAAGCGCGTTCGCACCGAGATGCGCCGCTTCAACATCGTGGGCGACACGACGTTCTGCAAGGGCAAGGTCGTGCGCAAGTACATCAAGGGCCAGACGGCGCTGGTGGACATCGAGATCGCCGCCGAGAACCAGCGCGGTGAAGTCACGACGCCCGGTATCGCCACCGTGGCGCTGCCTTCGCGCGACGTGAAGCTGCCGGCGTTCCTCGACGGCTCCAACTGCGACCTCGAGCTGCCGGTCGTCCGCTGATCGAACGCATGCAGTCGCAGGACAAGAAGCAATCGGCGGCGCTGCCGCTCGCGGGCTGCCGCGTCGTCGAGCGCTCGCGCACGGTGGCGGCGGCCTATGCGGGCCGGCTGCTCGCGTCGATGGGTGCGGAGGTCGTGATGCTCGAGCCGCCCGGCGGCTCGGCGCTGCGCAAGGCCGCGCCGCTGATCGACGGCACCGGCGAGAGCGCGCTCTTCGCCTACCTCGCGGTGGGCAAGCGCAGCTTCTCCTGCGACCCGCAATCGAAGCTGGGCAAGCAGGTGCTGGAGCGCGAGCTCGACGGCGCCGACATCTTCATCGACGACACGCCGGTGCGCGAGCGAGCAGCCCACGGCTTCGTGCCCGACGAGATCGTCAAGCGTTTCCCGAAGCTCGTGTTCGTGAGCGTCCTGCCTTTCGGCGCGACGGGCCCCAAGGCCGGCTGGGATGCGGAGGAAGTGAACCTCCTGCACTCGGGCGGCGAGGGCTACCTGCTCCCCAACGGCTATTCGAACGAGCTCTTCCCCGATCGCCCGCCGCTCAAGATCTACGGCCCCTTCGCCGGCTACCAGGGCGGTTGCATGGCGGCGATGTGCGCGCTCTCCGCGTGGTGGGCTGTCGATACGAGTGGCGGCCAGGTGGTCGACGTGTCGGTGCAGGACGCCGTCCTGTCGGTGGGTGCGTTCGCCTTGCAGCGCCTCGGTGACGGCTCGCTGGAGCACCGCGCCACGCGCAAGTTCCGCTACGGCGGCGTGTTCGAGGCCAAGGGCGGCTTCATCGAGTTGCTCACGCTGGAAGACCGCCAATGGAGCGGGCTCGTCGAGCTGCTCGAGAACCCCGAGTGGGCGCAGGACGAGAAGCTGAACGACCCGCTGGAGCGCAGCCGCCGCGGCGACGAGATCAACCGCCACGTGCGCGAGTGGATGGCGCGCCACGACGTCGAGGACATCGTGCGCCGCGCGCAGGAGCTCGGCGTGCCCGCAGCCAAGTACCGCACGCCCGCCGAAGTGGCGGGTGGTGAACACGAACGCGCGCGCGGCCTCTTTGCGCCCGCGACGCTGGAAAGCGGCAAGCCCGCCGAAGTGCTGGTGGCGCCGTTCCAGTTCCGCCGCTCGCCACTGAAGGGCGGCGGCCGCGTGCCGCGCCTGAACGAAGGGGCGAAGGCATGACCGCCCGCAACGCGCCGCTGGCCGGCGTGCGCATCGCCGACTTCACGATCCACGCCGCCGGCCCTTTCTGCACGCACCTGCTGTCGCAGCTGGGCGCGGAGTGCATCAAGATCGAAAGCCGCACGCGGCCCGACGCGTTCCGCAAGCCGCACGCGGTTTACGGCCGCATGACGGCAGCCACGTTCGACCAGGTGTCGGCGAACAAACTCTCGGTGCGCCTGAACCTCAAGCAGCCCGAAGCGGTGGAAATCGCGAAGAAGCTGGTCGTGGCGTCCGACGTCACGGCCGAGAGCTTCCGCCCCGGCGTGATGAAGCGCCTGGGCCTGGGCTTCGACGACCTGTGCGAGGTCAAGCGCGACCTCGTCATGCTCTCCCTGTCATCTTCCGGCCAGAACGGTCCCGATTCGCACTTCGCCGGCTACGCGCCGCTGTTCGGCGCGTGGGGCGGCCTGGGCTGGATGAGCGGCTACAGCGACGGGCCGCCCGTCGAGATGCGCCACGTGATGGACCACTCCGCGGGGCTGCATGCGGCCACCGCGACGCTCGCGGCCCTGCACCAGCGGCGCCGCACGGGGCAGGCGCAGCACGTCGACCTGGCCGCGCGTGAAGTCGCCTCGGCCATGATCGGCGATGCGCTCGTGCTTGCGAGCCTCGGCCTGGCGCCGCAGCGCCCGGGCAATGCGGATCTCGAGATGGCGCCCTCGGGCGTGTACCACACGGCCGAGCCCGATCGCTGGCTCACGCTGGCCGTGCGCAACGACGCCGAATGGGGCGCGCTGGTGCGCGTCATCGGCAACGGCGCGGCGGAGCCGCGCTTCGCCACGGCCGTGCAGCGCGTTGCGCATCGCGCGGAAGTCGACGAACTCGTGACGCGCTGGCTTTCGACGCACAACGCCGACGAAGCCGCCGCCGAATTGCAGAAGGCCGGCGTGTGCGCGCACGTTTCCTGGCACATGGAAGACATCGCCGCCGATGCGCACATGCGCGCGCGCGGCTCGCTCACCGAAGTCAGCGCGCCCGGCATCCCGAAGCGCCTGGCCGTCGGCGCGCCCGCGCGCTTCCAGCGCAACGACGAGGTCGGCATCCACCGGCTCACGCCGACGCTGGGGCAGGACGAGGACTATGTGTTCGGCGAGCTGCTGGGCATGAGTTCGGCGCAGCGCAGCGACCTCGAAACCCGCGAAGTGATCTACTGACATGACCTCCTCCATCTACCTCGTGCTCGACATGATGAACGACCTGGTGCACGCCGACGGCCCCAACGGCAAGGCGGCGTACGGCGAACAGGTGCGCGGCCGCAAGGTCATCGAGAACACGCGCCGCGCGATCGACAAGGCGCGCGCCGCCGGCGTGCCGGTGGGCTTCGTGCGCGTGGGCTTCTCGCCCGACTACCGCGAGTGCCCGCCGAACTCGCCCATCTTCTCGGGCGCCAGGAAGAACGGCATCTTCAAGCTGGGCACCTGGGGCACCGAAACACATCCGGACCTCGGCCAGAAAGACACCGACTTCGACATCGTCAAGCACCGCGTCAGCCCCTTCTACGCCACGAGCCTCGAAGCGATCCTGCGCGCCAACGGCGTCAAGCGCATCTACTGCTCGGGCATTTCGACCAATGCCGTGGTGCAAGCCACCGTGCGCGAAGGCCACGACCGCGACTACGAGATCGTGGTGATCGAGGACGGCTGCTGCGGCATGTCGGCCGAGGAGCACGACAACGCCGTCGGCGGCCTCAAGCGCTTCTGCAAGCTCACGACCTCGAACGATGTCGCTTTCGAATAACGCCCGCATCGCGCGCACGCTGCTCTTCGTGCCCGGCGACCGGCCGGAGCGTTTCGAAAAGGCGGCGGCCAGCGGCGCGCACGAGGTCATCCTGGACCTGGAAGACGCGGTTGCGCCTGCGGCCAAGGATGCGGCACGAAGCAGCGTGGCGCAGTGGCTCGCCGGCGGCGGCCAGGCGATCGTGCGCATCAATGGCGCCGACACCCCCTGGTACGAAGCCGACGTGGCGATGCTGAAAGCCCACGCGCATGCGACCACCATGCTGCCGAAAGCGGAGGTTGCGTCCCTCGCGCGCACCGTCGCCGCACTGCCGGGGCGGCGCCTGATCGCGTTGGTGGAAACGGTGGCCGGCTACCTGGAGCTGCGCGAAGTCGCGGGCTTCCCCGGCGTCGAACGTATCGCCTTCGGCAGCGTCGACTTCTCGGGCGAGTCGGGCATCGTCGACGAGGGCGAGGCCCTGACTTCGGTGCGCACGGCCATCGTCCTGGCTTCGTGCCATGCGGGGCTGCATGCGCCCATCGACGGCGTGAGCCTGGAATTCAACGACCCGGCCCGCATGACGCAGGACGCCCAGCGTTCGCGCCAGCTGGGCTTCGGCGGCAAGCTCTGCATCCACCCCAGGCAGGTTGCTGCCGTGAACAACGCCTTCATGCCGTCGCAGGCCGAGCGCGAATGGGCCCAGCGCGTGCTCGCGGCGTTCGAGACCAGTGGCGGCGCCGCGACAGCGGTGGACGGAAAGATGATCGACAAGCCCGTCGTGGAGCGCGCCAGGCGCATCGCAGCAGCTACCGCCGCATAGAATTGGCTGGCACACCAGCCGCCCCATGGATTACCGCACCAAGGAAGAACAAGTCGCCGACTACCTGCGCGAGCGGATCATCTCCGGCGTGTACCCGCGCGGCTCGCGCCTGAAGCAGGCCGAGATCGCCGAGCAACTCCACCTGAGCATCACGCCCGTGCGCGAGGCGCTCAAGCTGCTCGAGGCCGAGGGCTACATCAGCGGCGACTCCTACCGCGGCGCACGCGTCGTGCCCTTCGACGCATCCTCATCCGCCGAAATCCTGCAGCTTCGCCTGCTGCTGGAATCGCAATTGGTCCGCGGCGCGGTGGAGAAGGTCACGGCGCAGGACATCACGGAGCTGCGCGCCTTGGCCGACGAGTTCGAGAAGGCTTTCGACAGCGGCGACCGCGCCACCGCGCGCGGTGTCAACTACCGCTTCCACCGGCGCCTGTACGACGTCGCCAAGATGCCGCAGACGCTGCATTTCGTGCAGATCCTGTGGGCGCGCTACCCCTTCGACCTGATCAACGCCGTGAAGGGCCGCGGCAGCGAAGCTGTGAAGGAGCACGACGAGATCCTGCACACGCTGACCACCGGCGACGTGTCGGCGGCAATGCTCGCGATGCGCAAGCACATCGAGTCGGGCTGGTCGGTGCTCAAGACCGCCGCCGAAGAGGCCGAAGAAGCCTGATCAGCGCGGCCGAGCCAGCAGCGGCCGCAGCGCGAAGAGTCCCAGGACGGGCCCCACGGCCAGCCACGGCAGCACACCCGCCAGCGGATACGCCTGCGACAGGCGCACGAACGCCTCGATGCTCACCACCGAGATCGCGAAGCCGATGCAGTTGGTCAGCGTCAGCACGCTGCCCACCACCTCGGGCGGCGCGTTGCGTGCGGTAAGTGCCGAAAACTGCGGGGAGTCGCCGACGACGGTCAGGCCCCACACGAGCAGCCACGCGACGAACAGCGGCGCCGGCGCCTCGAGCAGCCACGGGGCCGCGAGGCAGCAAACGCCGCTGGTTGCGAGCTGCCAGGCCGCGATGCGCGCGCTGCCGAAGCGGCGCGACATCCCTCCGCCCACCGCGCAGCCGAGGAAGCCCGCGGCGATCGCCCAGAAGGCGAGGGCGCTGATGTCGGTGCCCGTGAAGCGCGTCGCCGCGATGAGCGGCACCAGCGCGTACAGCGCATACAGCTCCCACATGTGGCCGAAATAGCCGAAGACGGACGCGCGCAGGTTGGGCTGCGTCACGATCGTCCGCAAGGCCCGCACGTCGATGGGCACGCCCGGCCCACGTTCGCGCTCGGGCACGAAGAGCGCCGTTGCGATGCCGCCGATGGCTGCGAGGATGGAGACGGCCACCAGCACGGCCTGCCACGAGGGCAGCACGCTGCCGCTGCCCGCCAGGGCGCGTAACCCATGCGGCAGCGCCGTTCCCAGGACCAATGCGCCGACCAACACGCCCAAGGCGGCGCCCAGGCCTTCGCGGTACCAGCTGGCGGCGATCTTCATGCCCACGGGGTAGATGCCCGCCAGCAGGAAGCCGACCACGAAGCGCAGCACGACCAGCACGGTGAACTGGCCGTCCAGCAGAGCGATCGCCGCGTTGCACGCCGCTGCCAGCAGGCTGCACACCATGAACACGCGCGTGGGCCGCAAGCGGTCGGCCAGCATCAGCATCGCGAACGTGAGCGTGCCCAGCACGAAGCCGAGCTGCACCGCCGATGTGACCGTGGCAACCGCCGTCGCGGGCAGCGCCCACCGCGCCTGGATGTCCGGCAGCACCGCGTTGCCGGCGAACCAGAGCGACGTGCCCGCGAACTGCGAGGCCACGATGACGGGCAGGACGCGGCGCGGCGTGTTCATGCCGCGCGCAGGCTCCGGCCCAGCGCCATCTTGCGCATCGCCGCGGCGAACGAGCGCACGGCCGGCGTCTGCGCGGCATCGCGCTTCCACAGGATGCCCGGCGTGCGCATCGGTGTCGGGCTTTCCAGGGGGATGGTCTTCACGTCCTCGGCGCCGGTGACCGCGAGGCTCGAGATGATCGTCGCCAGCTGCGTGCGCGCCACCAGGCCGATCATCGGCGCGATGGTGTTCATCTCGGCGACGACGACAGGCTCCGCGCCGCAGCTCTTGAAGCACTCGTCGAGCAGGTCGCGCGTGGCGAAGGAGTGCGGCAGCATCACCATGGCCTGCCGGTGCAGTTCCACCATGCGCACGCGCTTGCGTTGCGCGAGCGGATGGCGCGGCGACACCACCAGCACCATCTCCTCGGTGTAGAGCGGCTCGAACCACAGGTGCGTGGGGTCGGCGGGTTCGTAGGCCACGCCCACGTCCAGCGTCCCGTCGATCAGGCGCTGGCCGATCGCGTCGGCGCTGAGCTCTTCCACCGTCACCTTCACCGTCGGGTTGCGCTCGAGGAAGTTCGCCAGGCACTCGGGCACGAAACCCACGTTGAAGCTGCCGGTGGCGCCGATGCGCACCTCCCCCGTCAGCTCGTCGCCCGCGCGCTTCAGGTGCGACAGGCCGTGGTCGACTTCCAGCAGGGCTTTCGACGCGTAGCCCAGGAAGGTTTCGCCGGCTTCGGTGAGCACCACGCGCTTGCCGATGCGTTCGAACAGCGTGTGGCCCAGCTCATCTTCCAGCTGCTTGATCTGGTGCGACAGCGTGGACTGCGTGACGTGCACGCGCTCGGCCGCGCGGGTGAACGACAGGCACTCGGCCAGGCTCACGAAATAGCGCAGGTGCCGCAGCTCCATCTAGGGTTTCTACCGGTGAATGATCGATGGCATCGATCCGATGCATCGAAATTCTTCACTATCCCGGTGCAATGTCAATCGATACAGTCCCGCGAACTTGCTGGAGACAAGCCATGGCGCAACTGGAATACGACACGAAAAGCATCACCGACGCCGTGATCGGGCGACTGGCGGAGTGCGACGACCCGCGCTTCAAGCAGGTGATGACGTCCCTGATCCGCCACCTGCACGACTTCGCGCGCGACGTGGACCTGAAGGGCGACGAATGGTTCAAGGCCATCGACTTCCTTACCGCCTGCGGCAAGACATGCGACGACAAGCGCCAGGAGTTCATCCTGCTGTCGGACACGCTCGGGGTGTCGATGCTGGTGGTGGCGCTCGAACATGCGCGAGCGCTCAAGGGCCGCAGCGGCGCGACACCGCCGACCGATGCGACGGTGCAAGGGCCGTTCTTCTGGGAAGGCGCGCCCGAAGTGCCTCTGGGCGGCGACATCGCCGAAGGCGTGTCGGGTGAACCGGCGCTGTACAGCGGCCGCGTCACCGACCTCGAAGGCAAGCCGCTCAAGGGCGCGCTGCTCGACGTGTGGTCCGGCGACGGCGACGGCGTGTACGACATGCAGCGCGATGGCTCCGAGATGCGGGCGCGTGCGCGCATCCGCACCGACGCGGAAGGGCGCTACTGGTTCTGGTCGATCCGGCCGACGTACTACCCCGTTCCGGACGACGGCCCCGTGGGCGTGATGCTGCGCAAGATGGGCCGCCACCCGAACCGCCCCGGCCACATCCACATGAAGGTGTCGGCACCGGGGCACAAGGAAGTGACGACGCACCTGTTCGTCAAGGGCAGCCCCTACCTCGATTCCGACGCCGTGTTCGGCGTGCGCGAAAGCCTGATCGTCGAGTACGAGAAGCACGAGCCCGGCACGGCGATGGACGGGCGCAAGATGAACAAGCCGTACCACGTGGCGCACTACGACTTCCGCCTGATCCCCACCGGTGCAGCGGCATGAGCGACGCATCGATCAACAAGATCGGCAAGTCCACGGTGCCGCGCACGGCGATCAGCACGTCCGACGAGCACAGCATCACCATCCGCGGCGAGGACCTGTGCCGCGACCTGATCGGCCGCATCTCCTTCACCGACTACTTCAGCTTCCTCGTGACGGGGCAGAAGCCCTCGCGGGGCGATGCGATGGTGCTGGACGCGTGCCTGGTGGCCATCGCCGACCACGGCATGGTGCCCAGCGTGCAGGCGGCGCGCATGACGTATGCGGCGGCGCCCGATGCGCTGCAGGGCGCGGTGGCCGCCGGCATCCTCGGTTGCGGCAGCGTGATCCTGGGTGCGAGCGAAACGGCGGGCAAGCTCTTCGCCGAAGTCGATGCCGAAGCGAAGGGCGGCGACCTGCAAGCCGCCGCGCAGAAGGTCGTGCGCCGGATGCGCGAAGCCAAGCAGCCGATCCCCGGCTACGGCCACTCGCTGCACAAGGAGCGCGACCCGCGCGTGAACCGCCTGTTCGAAGTCGCCCGCGAAGCCGGCACCAGCCTGCGCTTCATCGAGATCGCCGAAGCGGTGGAGAGCGCCATCCCCGCCATCGTCG
Organism: Ramlibacter sp. PS4R-6; assembly: GCF_037572775.1. Classification (NCBI taxonomy): domain Bacteria; kingdom Pseudomonadati; phylum Pseudomonadota; class Betaproteobacteria; order Burkholderiales; family Comamonadaceae; genus Ramlibacter; species Ramlibacter sp. PS4R-6. The sequence continues at coordinate 1,950,378 of NZ_JBBHKA010000001.1, forward strand.
GCAAGGAACTCAAATTGAACGTGTCGGCCGCGATCCCCGCGGTGCTGCTCGGCACGAACTTCCCCTTGCGCGGCCTGCGCGGCGTGCCCATCCTCGCGCGGACAGCCGGCGTGATCGCGCACCTCGTCGAGGAAGCGGAAAGCCCCAGCGGCTTCGCGCTGGCCTACCAGGCCACGCGCGAACTGGTCTACGAAGGACCGGAGGCCAGGAAGTGACTGCGGCCGTCCTGCAAGGCGTGCGCGTGCTGGAGCAAGGCACGTTCATCACGGGCCCCGCCTGCGGCATGTTGCTGGCCGACCTGGGCGCCGACGTGATCAAGGTGGAACAGCCCGGCACGGGCGACCCCTTCCGCGCGTTCAAGGGGGGCCTGTACAGCCCGCACTTCCAGACCTACAACCGCAACAAGCGCAGCATCACGGTCAACACCAAGCAGGCCGCGGACCGCGAGAAGTTCTACGAGCTGGTCAAGACGGCCGACGTGTACATCCAGAACTTCCGGCCCGGCGTGGCCGAAGACCTGGGCGTGGGCGAGAAGCAGTTGCGCGACCTGAACCCGCGCCTGATCTACTGCTCGATCAGCGGCTTCGGCCCCACGGGGCCGGCTGCCTCGCGCCCGAGTTACGACACGGTGGCGCAGGCGGCCAGCGGCTACCTGAAGCTCCTGGTCAATCCCGCGAACCCGCGCGTCGTCGGCCCCGCCATCGCCGACGCGGTGACGGGCTTCTACGCGGCCTACGGCGTGCTGGGCGCGCTGTACGAACGCTCGCGCACGGGCGTCGGCCGCAAGGTCGAGGTCTCGATGCTCGAGGCGATGTCGCACTGGAACCTGGACGCCTTCACCCACTACTACTCGGCCAACGAGGTGATGGGCCCGTTCAGCCGCCCGCGCGTGTCGCAGTCCTACGTGCTGGAGTGCAAGGACGGCAAGTGGGTGGCGTTGCACATGTCCTCGCCCGAGAAGTTCTGGCAGGGCCTGGCCAGCGCCATCGAGAAGCCCGACATGTTCCAGGACCCGCGCTTCGCCACGCGCGAGGCCCGCATCGACAACCAGGAGGCGATCATCGACCTGCTCTCGGGCATCTTCAAGACGCGCACGCGCGAGCAGTGGTGCAACCGCCTGCTGGCCGAAGACGTGCCGCATGCGCCGATGTACGGCACGGACGAAGCATTGCAGGACCCGCAGGCGCAGCACCTGCAGCTGCTGGTGCAGGCCACGCACCCGACGATGGGCGAGTTCCGCACGGTGCGCCCGCCCGTCAGCTTCGACGGCGAGCGGGCCTTGAAGGTGCGCCCGCCGCCGACGCTGGGCGAGCACAACGCGGAGATCCTGCCGTGAAGGTCGGCGTCATCGTCGGCAGCCTGCGCCGCGAAGGCAACAGCCGCAAGCTCGCGCAGCGCCTGCAGGAGATCGCGCCGGCCTCGTTCGAGTGGAACGAGCTCGCCATCGGCGACCTGCCGCTCTACAACATGGACCGCGAAGGCGAAGCACCGGCCGAGTGGGCGCGCTTCCGCGAGGGCGTGCGTTCCAGCGACGGCTTGATCTTCATCACGCCCGAGTACAACCGCTCGATCCCCGGCGCGGTGAAGAACGCCATCGACGTCGCCTCCAAGCCGAACGGCCAGAACCTGTGGCCCGGCAAGAAAGCCTTCGTCGTCGCGCAGAGCAACGGGCCGCTGGGCGGCCTGGCCGGCTCGTTCGCGCTGAAGCAGACGCTGGCCGGCGCGGGCGCGCTGGTCCTGCCGCATCCCGAGGTTTACCTGAGCCGCATCTCCACGCTCTTTGGCGAGGACGGCCGGCTCGTTCCGGACACGCAGGAATTCCTGCGCGGTGTGCTCGCGACATTCGACAAGTTCATTCGAGGAGACAAGCCATGACGAATTCCAAGATCCAGCGCCGCACGCTCCTGGCCGCGGCGGCCGCGAGTGCCGCGCTCCCCGCGGTGGGCTGGGCGCAGCCGCAACCCGTGCGCATCGGCAGCACGCTCGCGCTGACGGGCCCGCTCTCGGCCACCGCGCAGGTGCACAAGCTGGTCGGCGACATCTACGTCGAGGACCTGAACAAGCGCGGCGGCCTGCTCGGGCGCAAGGTGGAATGGATCGTGAAGGACGACCAGTCCAAGCCCGACCTCGCGCGCACGCTGTACGAACAGCTGATCACCGCCGACAAGGTGGACCTGCTGATGGGACCGTATGCGACGGGCGCGATCCTCTCCGCGATGGGCGTGGCGCAGCGCTACACCAAGGTGCTGGTGCACCACACGCTGGGCGTGCCGGCCATGGCCAAGTACGAGATGCAGTTCCCGGCGTGGTCGCTGGGCTCCGACCCCGGCGTGACCACGACCAACACGGTGTTCGAGGCGCTGGCCAAGGGCCCGAAGCCGCCGAAGACCGTGGCCGTGGTCACGAGCAAGTTCCCGTCCATCCACTTCATGTCCATGGGCGCGCGCGAGACGATCAAGAAGCGCGGCCTGCAGGAAGTCCTCTTCCTCGAATGGGAGTTCGGCAACCGCGACTTCGGCCCCATCGCCAGCCGCGTCAAGGATGCCAACCCCGACTTCGTGTGGGTCGGCGCCATCGGCCTGGACGGCAACCTGCTGCTCGATGCGATGAAGAAGATCGACTATGTGCCGCCGCAGCACTTCTACCTGTACCCGGCGCCGGGGCCGCTGGTCACGCTGCCGGAAGCAGCGGGCGCGCTGTCGGTCACGATCTTCGAGGAGCACCCGCCCTTCAGCTCGCGCCCCAAGGCCGCGGACTTCATCAAGACCTACCATGAGCGCGCCAAGGCCGCCAACTTCCCCGACACGTCGGTGGAGGTGCAGGCCGCCGCGTCGTTCACCGCGTGGCAGATCCTCGAAGCGGCCGTCACGGCCACCAAGAGCCTGGACGACAAGGCCATCGCCGACTACCTGAAGAAGAACCGCGTGGAGACCATCCAGGGGTCGCTGCGCTTCGACGGGCCGTCGAACTACGGCGACGACCTGATGCGCATCAAGCAGGTGCAAGGCGGCCAGTGGAAGGTGGTGTACCCGCCCGAGTTCGCCGCGCCCGGCGCGAAGATGACGGCCCGCTAAGCGCGCGATGTCCTTCCCGAGCTGGACGCTGCTCGCGCAGTCCGTGCTGTCCGGGGTGTTCGCGGGCGCACTCTACGGCTTGCTGGGGCTGGGCCTCGGCCTGAGCTGGGGGCTGCTGCGCACGATCAACCTGGCGCACTTCGCCTTCGCCTTCCTGGCTGCTTACATCTGCTACCAGCTCGGGGCGTCGGCGAAGTGGGACCCGTTCCTCACGCTGGTCGTCATCGTGCCGCTGATGTTCGCGCTGGGGGCGGGCCTGCACTGGCTGACCGACCGGTTCCGGCTCACGCCGTTCTCGTCGCTGCTGCTCACCTTCGGCTGCATGGGCATCGCCGAATCGGTGATGCAGACGGTGTGGACGGCCGACCCGCGCAAGCTCGAATCGCACTGGGGCGACCTGAAGTTCCGCATCGGCCCGCTGTTCGTGCCGATTCCCGAGCTGCTCACGTTGATCCTCGCGGTGGGCATCTGCTTCGGCGTGTGGGCGACGCTGCGCTACACGGACCTGGGCAAGGCCCTGCGCGCATCGGCGGAGGACGCGCCGGTGGCCGCCGCCTTCGGCATCAACCAGCGCCGCAACGGCTTCATCCTGGCCGGCTCGTGCGCCGCGCTGGCGGGCATCGCGGGCGTGTGCATCGCGCTGTCCAGCAGCATCAGCCCGTCGCAGATGTATGCGTGGATCGGCGTGGTGTTCGCGGCGGTGATGATGGGTGGGCTGGGCAGCGCGCTCGGGCCGCTCATCGCGGGGCTCGTCATTGGCGTGAGTGAAGCCGTGACGATGGCGGTGACGTCGCCATCGTGGGCGCCGCTGGTGTCTTTCACGCTCCTGATCCTGATCCTGCTGGTGCGCCCGGGGCGCGTGCGATGAAGGGCCGCGCGGCTCCCGTCGGCATTGCCGTGGCTGGTGTGTTGCTGGCGCTGCTGCCGTTCCTGAAGCTGCCGGCGTTCTACGAATCGTTCCTGTACCTGGCGCTGTTCTGGATCGCGCTGGCGACCTCGTGGAACCTGCTCTCGGGCTATGCCGGCTATTTCTCGTTCGGCCACGGCGCGTTCTTCGGCGCGGGCGTCTACACGTCGGCGACGCTGGCGGTGAAGTTCAACTGGCCGTTCCTCTTGACGCTGCCCGTCGCTGCGCTCGTCGCGGCGGCAATCGGTGTCGGCGTGGGCGCGGTGGCGTTCCGCGTGAAGGGCGTGCGCGGCGAACTGTTCGCGCTGCTCACGCTGGCCGTCACTTTCGTGGTGGCCACCATCATCGGCAACACGGCCATCGACGGCGGGCCGGGCGTGTACCTCAACGCCGTGCCGGTGCCGAAGCTCGGGCCGTCGGCGACGTCCAGCCTGTTCCTGATGATGCTGGTGGCCGCCACCGTGACGCTGTTCGTCTCGTGGTGGGTGCGGCATTCGCGCTTCGGCGCCGGGCTGTTCGCCATCCACGACGACGAGGAAGCGGCGGAAGTGATGGGCGTGCCGACCTACCGCTGGAAGCTCTATGCGCTGGGCATCTCGTGCGCGCTGGCGGGCTGGGTCGGCGGCATCCATGCGCTGTTCATCTCGTACGTGACGACGGCGGAGACGTTCAACCTCACGGTGCCGCTGACGGTGGTGCTCATGAGCATCCTGGGCGGGACGCGGCATTGGGCAGGGCCCGCGGTGGGCGCCGTGGCGATCACGTGCTTGCTGTATGCGTTCACCGGTGGGCAGTACGCCGTGCTGGGGAAGGGTGTGATCGGGTTGATCCTCGTCGTCGGCATCCTGTTCATGCCCCAAGGGATCATGGGCCGCATCCGGCGTGTCGCCCCGGCGCAGGCCGGGGCCCAGCGTCTTGCGGCGGAAAGCCACGGGACCCCGGCCTTCGCCGGGGTGGCCAAGGGCGAGCCGCTGCTGCAGGTGAAGGGGCTGTCGAAATCCTTCCGCGGACTAAAGGCCTTGGCCAACGTCAGCCTCGACGTCAAGCAAGGCGAGATCCTCGGCCTGCTGGGCCCCAACGGCTCCGGCAAGTCGACCTTCATCAACGTCGTCAGCGGCCACTACCCCTCCAACGGCGGTGAGGTCGTCCTGGCCGGCCGCGACATCTCGGGCCTGCCCGCGCACGCCATCGCGCATGCCGGCATCGCGCGCACCTACCAGATCCCGCGCCCCTTCGCGCAGATGACCGTGATCGACAACGTCGCCATCCCCGCGATGTACGCCGGCACGAACCTGCGCACGCTCGCGGCCGCGCGCGCCGCGGCGATGCGCTACCTCGAGTTCACGCACCTGGACGGCAAGGCCGACGCGCTGCCGGGCGACCTGAACCTTCACCAGCGCAAGTTCCTCGAGCTGGCCCGCGCGCTGGCGTCGAAGCCGCAGCTCGTGCTGCTCGACGAAGTGCTGTGCGGCCTGACGCCCACCGAGATCCAGTCCGCCGTGGCGCTGATCCGCCGCATCCGCGACCAGGGCACCACCATCGTCTTCGTCGAGCACGTGATGGACGCGGTGATGGCGCTCACCGACCGCATCGTCGTGTTCGACCAGGGCGCGATGCTGGCCGAAGGCGCGCCGCGCGACGTGATGCGAAGCGAAGCGGTGATGAGCGCCTACCTGGGGGTGGCCCATGCTTGACCTGCACGAGGTCACCGTCGCCTACGGCCAGGCCCGCGCCCTGTGGGACGTGTCGATGAACGTGCGGCAAGGCGAGCTGCTGTGCGTCGTGGGGCCCAACGGCGCCGGCAAGACGACGCTCGTCAACACACTGGCCGGCATCCTGCGGCCGCTCTCGGGCCGCATCACGATGGACGGCCGCGACATCACGCGCCTGCCGCCGCACAAGTTGTGCGAAGCCGGCATCGCGCTGGTGCCCGAAGGCCGGCGCCTCTTCACCGGCATGACGGTGGCGGAGAACCTCGACGTCGGCAGCCTGCTGCCCGAAGCGAAGGCCCGGCGCAAGCAGACGTTCGGCGAAGTGCTGCAACTCTTCCCCGCGTTGGAGGCCAAGCTGGAGGCGCCTGCCGGTGAACTCTCCGGCGGCCAGCAGCAGATGGTCGCGATCGGCCGCGCGCTGATGGCGCGCCCGCGCCTGCTGCTGCTGGACGAGCCGTCGCTGGGCCTGTCGCCGCTGATCGTGCGCGACATGTTCGAGGCCATCCGCAAGATCAGCGCCGGCGGCATCACGATCATCCTGGTCGAGCAGAACGTGGCCACCGCGATGCGCATCTCGCACCGCGCCTGCGTGCTCGAACTCGGCCGCATCGTGGCCGAAGGCGAGCCCGACGAATTGATGAAACGCCCGGAAATCCGCCAAGCCTATCTAGGAGTCTGAAGATGCTGTTCCCCACCACCATCGTCGGCAGCTTCCCGCAGCCCGAGTGGCTGATCGACCGCGCCAAGCTCGCGGGCCGTTTCCCGCCGCGCGTGCGGGCGAAGGAGCTGTGGCGCGTGCCCGAGAACTTCCTCGCGCAGGCGCAGGACGACGCGACGCTGCTCGCGATCAAGCTGCAGGAGGAGGCGGGCCTGGACATCGTCTCCGATGGCGAGATCCGGCGCGAGAGCTATTCCAACCGCTTCGCCACCGCGCTGGAAGGCGTGGACCTGGACAACCCCGGCACCGCGCTGGACCGCTCGGGCCACCCCAACCCCGTGCCGCGCATCACCGGCAAGATCCGGCGCAAGCACGCCGTGGAGGTGGAGGACCTGAAGTTCCTCAAGAAGCACACGACGCGCAAGACGAAGATCACGGTGCCGGGCCCGTTCACCATGCTGCAGCAGGCGCAGAACGATTTCTACAAGAGCGAGGAAGAGGCGGCGGGCGACTACGCCGATGCGGTCAACGCCGAGATCAAGGACCTCTTCGCCGCGGGCGCCGACGTCGTGCAGATCGACGAGCCCTACATGCAGGCGCGGCCCGAGAAGGCGCGGCAGTACGGGCTGGCCGCGCTGAACCGCGCGCTCGAAGGCGTGCAGGGAACGACCTGCGTGCACATCTGCTTCGGCTACGCGGCCATCATCCACACGCGACCCAGCGGCTACTCCTTCCTGCCGGAGATGTCCGGCTGCAAGTGCAAGCAGGTCTCGATCGAAACCGCGCAGTCCAACCTCGACACCAGCGTGCTGGCGCAACTGGGCAACAAGCAGGTGCTGGTCGGCTGCATCGACCTGTCGGACATGAACGTGGAAACGCCGGAAGTCATTGCCGGCCGCATCCGCAAGGCGCTGAAGCACATCAAGCCCGAGCAGGTCATCCTGGCCCCCGATTGCGGCATGAAGTACCTGCCGCGCGAGGTGGCACAGGGCAAGCTACAGTCCATGGTTGAGGCCGCCGGGCAACTGCGGCGCGAACATGGAGGCTGAATGAACCGTCGTGACGTCCTGTTTGCCGCGGCAGCCGCGCTGCCCGTGCTGGCCACCGCGCAGTCCTTTCCCTCCAAGCCGATCCGCATCGTCGTGCCCTTCGGTGCGGGCGGCATCGCGGACCTGACGGCGCGCGCCGTCGCCAAGTCGCTCTCCGACAGCCTCAAGCAAGGCGTCGTCATAGAAAACAAGCCCGGCGCCGGCGGCGTGGTTGCGGGTGAGACCGTGGCGAAGGCGGAGCCCGACGGCCACACGCTTTTCCTCATGAGCAACGGCACGGCGGTGAGCGCGGGCCTCTTCAAGTCGCTGCCTTTCGACGCGCAGAAGGATTTCGCGCCCATCGCCATCCTGGGCTTCTTCGACATCGCCGTGCTCACCGCGGCCAACGGCAAGTTCCAGTCGATGCAGGAGATGCTGGCTTTCGCCAAGGCGAACCCCGGCAAATTGAACGTCGCGACCATCAACGTCGGCAGCACGCAGCACCTCGCAGCCGAACTGCTCAAGACCAGCGCGGGCGTCGACTTCCAGGTGGTGCCCTTCAACGGGTCGCCGGCCGTGCTCACCGCGCTGCGCGGCGGCCAGGTCGATGCGTGCGTGGAGATCCTCGGCCCGATGATGGGACAGATCGCTTCGAAAGCGGTGCGCCCGATCGCGGTGATGGGCGGCAAGCGCGCAGCGGGCCTGCCCGACGTGCCGACGGTGGCCGAAAGCGGCGTGCGCGGCTTCGATGCGTCGTCGTGGAACGCGCTGGCCGCGCCGGCGAAGACGCCGGCCGCCGTGATCCAGCAGCTCAATCGCGAAGTCAACAAGGCGCTGCAGACGCCCGAGCTGCGCCGGCAGCTGGCCGAGCTGAACGTGTCGCCGGCCGGCGGCACGCCGGAACAGCTGCGCGACCTGCTCGCGTCGGAAACGAAGCGCTGGTCGGACGTCATCACCCGAGCGAACGTGCCGCGCCAGTAGCGCGCGCGCCAACGACTCCGCGCACCATGAAGCGCCTGCTGCGGGTCCTTCTCGTCCTGCTGGCGGTCGCGGCTGTGCTCGCGGCCGCGGGGTGGGCCACGTTCCAGCTGCCCACCTTCGGCGGCAAGCCCGATAGCGCGCTGCGCGAGCGCATGCGCGCGTCGAAGCAGTTCCACGGCGACCGCTTCCAGAACACGCCGCCCTACGTGAGCAACCTGTCGTTGGCCGACACGATCAAGGCCTATGCCGGCAAGGAGGTGCGCGAGCCGCCCTTCGAAGTGCCGGTCGAGCCCGTCGCGGGCAGCGACCTGAAGCGCCCGGTGCCGCCGGGGCTGCGCGCGCGCTGGTTGGGGCATGCGAGCGTCCTGCTCGAGATCGACGGCGTGCGCGTGATGACCGACCCCGTGCTCTCGCGCCGCGTCTCGCCGTTCCAGTTCATCGGGCCCGCGCGCCTGCATGCCACGCCGCTGGCGATCGGCGCCTTGCAGAACGTCGACGCGGTGGTGATCTCGCACGACCACTTCGACCACCTCGACATGGACACCGTGCAGGCGCTGGCGCGCGGCGGCACGCGCTTCTTCGTCGGGCTGGGCATAGGCGCGCACCTGCTGCGCTGGGGCGTGCCCGCGGCGCAGGTGCAGGACATGGACTGGTGGGACAGCGCCACCATCGGCGGCGTCACGATCCACTGCCTGCCCGCGCGTCATTACTCGGGCCGCAAGAGCATGGACAACTCGACGCTGTGGTCGTCGTGGATGATCAAGGGGCCGCGCAACTCGGTGTATTTCAGCGGCGACACGGGTTACGCGGGGCACTTCAAGGAAATCCGCGAGAAGCTGGGCGCGCCGGACCTGTCGATGCTGAAGATCGGCGCCTACGACGAGACGTGGAAGGACATCCACATGACGCCGGAGTCCGCCGTGCGTGCGCACATGGAACTCGGCGCGAAGACCTTGCTGCCGGTGCACTGGGCCACGTTCAACCTCGCGTACCACGCGTGGGACGAGCCCATCGTGCGCACGCTGGCCGCGGCGAAGGCGGCGGGCGCGCAGGTCGTGACGCCGAAACCCGGGCAGCTCTTCGATACCGCCGCGCGCTTCACGAACCAGGCGTGGTACCTGCTACCCTCGGCCGCTCCAGAACCAAGGAAATGAGATGACGACGACCCCCTCCGGCCTGCAATACGACGACCAGCAACTGGGCAGCGGCCCCGAAGCCACCGCCGGCAAGAACGTGCGCGTGCACTACACCGGCTGGCTCTACGAGAACGGCGTGCAGGGCGCCAAGTTCGATTCCAGCCGCGACCGCAACGACCCCTTCGAGTTCGCGCTGGGCGCGGGCATGGTCATCCGCGGCTGGGACGAAGGCGTGGCTGGCATGAAGGTGGGCGGCAAGCGCACGCTGGTCATCCCGCCGCAACTGGGCTACGGCGCGCGCGGCGCCGGCGGCGTGATCCCGCCAAATGCGACACTGAAGTTCGACGTCGAACTGCTGGCCGTCGCCTGAAGCGCTACGCGCGGGCGAGCACTTCGCAGGCCCGCACGGCCTCCGTCTTGCCCTTCAGTTCGAAGTCGAGCTCCGGCCCGTAGGCGAACGCCGGGCCGGCCTGCGCTTTCGACGCGGCGCTGACGAGGATCTGGCCCGGCCGCGCGCGCGACTCCAGCCGCGCGGCGACGTTCACCGCGTCGCCCAGCACCGTGTACTCCATGCGCTGGTCGGTGCCCACGCATCCCGCGGCGGCGCGGCCGCTGTTGATCCCGATTCCGATGAGGATGGGATGCTCGCCGCCGCGCCGCGCGTTGAACGCGGCGATGCGCTCCCGCAGCGCCAGCGCGCAGGCGATCGCGCGGTGCGCATGGTCCGGCTGGTCCGTGGGCGCGCCCCAGACCACCATGACGGCGTCGCCGATGAACTTGTCGATGGTTCCCTCGAACGCGAGGACGCAGTCGACGACCTCCGAGAAATACAGGTTCAGCTCGGCAAACAGCTCCGCGGGGTCGCGGAATTCCGCGCGTGCCGTGAAGCCGCGGATGTCGCAGAACAGGCACGTCACCTCGCGCGACTCGCCGCCGGCGATCGCATCGAGCGTGCGGCTTTCCATCAGGCGGCGCTTGACCTCGGGCGAAACGAATTTCTCGAACACCGTCCCGAGCTTGTGCGAGTGCGCCTGTTCCTGCTCGAGGCGGTTCTGCGCGCGCAGCAGCGGGTTGCGCCGGACCGTGTCGCGGTAGGTCTCGACGGAGATCGCGCCGTCATCCAGCAGGCGCCACGCCTGCTCATGGACGGTGATGTGCCACGCCGGATCCGGCGGCAGTGCCTGGCCTTCCTCGAAGGCTTCCAGCACCTGCGCGCGCGTGCGGTCGTTCACGAGCAGCACCTCGGTCGCCGCGAGCCGGTCCTTGATGCCCTGTCCGCCGCATTCGGGGCATCCCGGCGACGTGAGGAGCTGCCGCGGCATCCTGCCCGTTGGCAGCAGGTGCTCCAGTTCCGCCTCGCCGAGGCGCGCGGGCCGCGCGCAGGACTTGCACAGGAGCCGCACCAGGAACTGCGACCACACGCAGCGCGTTCGCGCGACGAAGTCCTCGGGCGGAAGGCCCATCTCCATGAGCGGATAGGCGATGTCCGCCCCCAGCAAGGGCGAGTCGATGGTCACGACCATCCAGCGCCCCGGCCTGGAGCGCCACAGGGCCGGTGCGACGTTGCGGTCGAGCACCGTCGGCACGAACGCCACTTCGCCGTCGTCGATGGCCTCGAACGCCGCGTCCCAGGCGCCGGCTTCCGTGCCGACGATGACTTCCCGCCATCCTTGCGGCAGCGGACGGAAGACCTCGATGTCGTGGGGCGTTGCGGCCAGCGCGACGACGCGTCCCGACCCGCGCGCGAGCATGCCCGCGAGACTGGCGCCCATCGTGGCCTTGCCGCTTTGCGCCTGGCCGGTCGTTATCACCAGGCCCGGCGTTTCGCGGGCGAGCGCATGCGCAAGCTCGCGCAAGGCGCTGTCGCTGGGTACCGCGCCGAGCAAACCATCGAGTGGGATCACCGGCATGGGGCTGCCCCTTCCCCTGGTCGAGAAGCGGGCAGTGTGGCAGTCACGCCATGCGCTGTCTAGCGGACGGCCGCCGCGACATGCGCGGGCAGCCGCGAAAGCAGCCAGCGGATGCCGAATGTGATCACGAGGATGTCGTCCACCGCGCCGACGAAGGGAATGAAGTCGGGCACGAGGTCGATCGGCGACAGGACGTAGAGCAGCAGCATCAGCGCGCCGGCCTTGAAGGCGCGCGGCGTGTCCTTGTGCCGCCAGGCGCGCACCATGGCGCGCGCGTCCGTGCGCAGCAGGGTCCACAGAACGGCCAATCGCTTGAACATCACGGTCCTCCGGTCGAGAAAACCGACATGGGGTTCGTGCACGCCCGCGCAAGGGGCCGCGAACAATGTTACTTGGCGGGGTGCGAGCCCCCGCCATGCGGGGTGTTCCCACGGTGCTCCTCGAGCAGTTCCTGCAGGAAGTCGCGGGTGATGGCTTCGGAGGGCAGCGATTGCCGGAAGATCTTCAGCTCCTCGCGATCGAGCCCGGCCAACGAGTTCGCCGGGCCGTCCTGGTGATCGCGGAGTACGGGGTCGTCGCCGTGCCGGGTCAACGTTCCCATCCCGCGACCCTCATCGCGTCAGCCGGTACAGCAGGAACGCGGCCGCTGCCCATCCCAGCAAGGGCATCAGGGAGGGTCGCGACGCCGCCCGGGTCACCGGCCGTGCGGTGGCGTCTGCGGTCGGCACCGTGGACACCTCCAGGTCGTCATCGAAGCCGTCGTCCAGTTCCGGCGGGTGGACATCGCCGCTTTGCTTGATCGGGCCGCTCAGTTTGCGCATGTCGTTGCTTCCATCGAGTCCATCGATCCATCGTGACCAAGCGCGGGCGAGCGCTACGGCGGTCTCCTGCGCATGCCGGTGTCAGAGCAAGGAGACGCGGCCATGCGTGGACGCGCGCCGGCCTTCGCTACGATTTCAGTAGCGGGACAGCAAGGATGGACGGGGGAAAAGTGGTGGGTCCTGTAGGATTCGAACCTACGACCTACGGATTAAGAGTCCGCTGCTCTACCAACTGAGCTAAGAACCCACTTTGAAACCGAATCGTGGTGGAGAGGAGGAGGATCGAACTCCCGACCTTCGCATTGCGAACGCGACGCTCTCCCAGCTGAGCTACCCCCCCACGAGGAAGAGCCGGATTTTAGCAGAGGTTTTCAGGCCGCTTTCAGCACGCGGGGCGCGAACAGGTCTTCCATCTCCTTGCGGATGCGGAAAGCGCGCGTCGTCTGGTCGACCGCGACGTCGGCCCAGCTGAGCGACTGGCCTTTTTTCACCGGGCGCAGCACCTTGATGTCGTGCGCCAGGCCCAGTGGCAGGCCGCCCACCTGCATCGACTTGCCCGCCGGCTGCAGCTTGCCCCACACCGTGTAGCCGCCTTCGCCATCGAGCATCTCGCCCGGCTGCAGGTCGCGCTTGGCCGTGGCCACCACGTCGGCGTTCCAGCAGGTGGCCACGCCCGTCGGTTCGCCGCGCAGCGCGACGCTCGCCACCGACATGCCGACTTCCAGGCCGATCAGGTGCCAGCGCTTGTACAGCGTGAAGTAGCGACCGCTGGAATCGGTCTGCGCCTTGTATTCCTCGAAGCAGTTGCGGATGTACTCGGTCTCGCCCTCCACCGTCACCCACACGCCCATGCGGATCTCGTAGTCGATGGGGCGCCCCTGCGCGTCCAGCGAGTTGACGACTTCGACCATCCCCTTGCGCTCGAGCACGCCGCCTTCGCTGCGCGGTTTCGTCATCTCGGGGATGCGGTCGATGCTCGCGCTGGGGAACAGCAGACCGTCCGAGGGCGCGTGCAGCCCGCAGGCGTTCGCGACGGCGGTGCTCTCGATCGAGGGCTTCGAGCCGTCGAGGAAGCTGTTGAACATCTTCGGGTTGAGGCCGCCGCGCACGGCCTGCTCGCGAGTCAGACCCCAGTTGTCCCACACGGTGTCGGGCGTCGATTCGCTGAAGTGCGGTTGCCACTTGTGGCCGCGGCCCGCCGCGACCACGGGAAAGCCGCAGGTGCGCGCCCAGTCCACCAGGTCGCAGATGAGGGCGGGCTGGTCGCCGAAAGCGAGCGAATAGATCACGCCGGCTTCCTGCGCGCGGCGCGCGAGCAGCGGCCCGCAGAAGGCGTCGGCCTCCACCGTGACGTTCACCACGTGCTTGCCGTTCGCGAACGCTTCGAGGCAGTGGTCGACGGCGGCGATCGGGTGGCCGGTGCATTCGACGATCACGTCGATGCCCGGATGGCGCACGAGCGCCTGCCAGTCCTCGCCGACGTGCGTCGTGCCGCGCTTGATCGCGTCGTCGATCGACGACGCGCGGGTGCGTTCGTCCTTCCAGCCGACGCGGGCGAGGTTCGTGCGCGCCGCGGCGGGCGAGAGGTCGGCGATGCCCGCGAGGTGCACGCCGGGCGTGCGGGGCACCTGGGCGAGGTACATCGAGCCGAACTTGCCGGCACCGATGAGCCCGATGCGGATCGGCTTGCCGTCGGCGGCGCGCTGCTGGAGCTTGGCGTACAGGCTCATCGCGTCACGCCGCCTTCCGCATTTCGGCGATGGGCACCTGCGACGTCTGCAGCGCGCTCGCGGGCAGGCCGTCCTTCCATGGGAGGTTCACGGGGTAGGACTTCAGCAGGCAATCGTCCGGCAGGCACTGGATGGGCGCGAAGTCGCGGTGGGCGATGAACTCGGGCCGCTTGTGGCGGCGGATGTGGTTGGACACGGCGCACAGCGACAGGTACACGCTGACGCGGTTCCACGGCGACAGGTTGCTGCTGGACGCGTGCACCAGGCAGCTGTGGAACAGGATCATCGAGCCGGCCGGGCCCTTGGGCGACACGATGCCGCCGTTCTTGCCGCCCGCGCGCTCCACGAGCTTGCGGATCAGGTCGTCGTCCACCGTCCACAGCGGGTAGCTGGTGGTGGTGAGGTCGTGTTTGGCCTCGACCACGCCCTTCTTGTGGCTGCCCGGGATGAACATCAGCGGGCCGTTGTACTCGTTCACGTCGTCCAGGAAGATCGCGACGTTCATGGCGCGTTCGGTGGGCATCATGTCGTCGTTCAGCCAGGTGCCGTAGTCCTGGTGCCACTGCCACACGTCGCCTTCGAATGCCATCTTGCCGTTGATCTTGAACTGGTGCATGTAGACCTCTTCGCCGAAGAGCTCCATCACCGGCTCGACCATCCGCGGGTGGCGCGCCAGGCGCGCGAACGGGTCGCTGTACATGTGTGCGGCGAAGTTCGTGCGCACGGCGTCCCTGCCTTTCTCGCGCACGTTCCACGCCTCGCGCGACGCGTACAGGCGCGGGACTTCGTCGGTGAGAAGCTTCGTCTCCTCGGGCGTGAAGAGGCCGGGGAAGAAGAGGTAGCCCTCGCGGTCGAACTGGTCCAGCTGCTCTTTCGTGAGCTTCATGATTTGTCTCCTCGCAACTTCAGGACATGGGTCAGCTCGCGCGCCAGGTTCTCGCCGGCATGCTGGCTGTGCTGTTCGATCAGGCGCGCGGCGCGGTCGCCGTCGCCCGCGGCGATGGCTTTCGCGATCGCTTCGTGTTCGTCCCACACCGCCTTGCGCTGGGTGCTTTGCTGCAGCACGGCGCCCATCACGCGGCGCAGGTGGTGCCAGTGCTGGTGCGCGCTTTGCGCCAGCAGGGGGTTGCCGGACGCTTCGTAGATCGCGTTGTGGAAGGCCAGGTCGGCTTCGATCATCGCCTTGACGTTTCGCCCGCGCGCCGCCTTGCGGCCGTTCTCGACCAGGCGCGCATCGAGCTTCGTGCGCCGCGCGGCGGCCAGGCGCGCCGCCAGCACGTCGAGCGCGCCGCGGATCTCGTACACCTGCAGCATGGTGGCGACGTCGAGCGGCGCGACGAGCACGCCGCGGCCGGGCGCGTCCAGGATGAAGCCGTCCTTCTTGAGCAAGCGCAGCGCCTGCAGCACGGGCTGGCGCGAGACGGCCAGCTGCTCGGCGATCTCCTCCTGCGTGATGCGCTGGCCGGGGGCCAGCGAGCCTTCGCTGATCGCGTCGAGCAGGCGCGTGTAGACGCGGTCGACCAGGTCGGGGGCCGTTTCGATCTTGAGCAGCTGGGCGGGCATGGGTGGCTCTGAACTCTGTATACAGAATACGCCTCCCCGCAGCCCGGTGCAAGCTGGGAATAATCCCATGATGAAAAACCGATACGACCCCGCCTGGCTGGACCGCATGTACAACAACCGGGAGCTGGTGCGCGACTACCCCACGCACCTGCGCAACTGGGCGGCGTGGTCGGCCGATGCGATGCGGGGCGGCGCGCGGTCGCTGGACGTGCGCTACGGCCCGGGGCCCAACGAGCACCTGGATATCTTCCGCGCCGACCGCGAGAAGGCGCCCGTGCTGGTGTTCATCCACGGCGGCTACTGGCGCGCGCTGGACAAGAAGGACCACGCCTTCGTCGCGCCGCCGTTCACGCAGAAGGGCGTGTGCGTGGTGGTGCCCAACTACGCGCTGTGCCCGGCCGTCACCATCCCCGACATCGTGATGCAGATGGTGCGCGCGCTGGCATGGACCTGGCGCCACATCGGCGAGCATGGCGGCGACCGAGACCGCATCTTCGTCGCCGGGCATTCCGCCGGCGGCCACCTCGCGGCGATGATGGCTGCGTGCCTGTGGCCCGTGCACGACCGCGCATTGCCGGCCGACCTGGTGAAGGGCGCGCTGTCGATCTCCGGCCTGCACGACCTGGAGCCCTTCGTCGAGGTGCCTTTCCTCAAGGACTCGCTGCAACTGACGCCCAAGGACGCGCTGAAAGCGAGCCCCGCTTACTTTCCCTCACCAAATCATGGGCAGCTGTACAGCGTGAGCGGCGCGCTGGAGAGTGCGGAATTCCACAGGCAGATGGCACTGATGCGCGACGCGTGGGGCAAGCAGCGTGTGCCGGTGTGCGAAAAGATCGCGGAATGCAACCACTTCAGCGTGCTGGAGGCATTCACGCAGCAGGGGAACCGACTGCACAGCCTGGCACTCGAATTGGTCCAGAACCATTGAGGTAAGACATGCGAAGGCTCTGGATCCTGCTGCTCGCCGCGGCGTTGCAGGCGTGCGGTGGCGGGGGTGGCGGCGGGTCCACGACGCCGGTTGCGAACAGTGGGAACCCACAGGCGTGCACGGTGGCCGACCAGCGGCAGCACGTGCTCGACTTCATGCGCAGCGAGTACTACTGGTATTCGCAGATGCCCGCACCCGATGCCAACGCGGCCACGCTCGACGCGTACTTCCGCTCGATGCTCTACCAGCCGACGGACCGCTTCAGCTTTTCCGAATCCACGGCCGCGTACGAGCAGCTGTTCGACGAAGGCACGTTCACCGGCTACGGCTACTCGCTGGCCGTGGTCGACGCCGACAACGCCATCCTGCGCGTGCGCACGGTGGAGCCGCAGGGCCCGGCCTATGCCGCGGGGCTGCGCCGCGGCGACACCATCGTCAGCATCAACGGCCTGACGCCGGCGCAGGTGCTGGCGGGCGGCGCGGGCCCGGTCTCCGCCGAAGGCGTGCAGCGCACGATCGTCGTGCGCGACACGGCGGGCAACCAGAAGACGCTGCAGATGGTCTCCAAGACCTTCCCGCTGACGCCGGTGCAGGACGTCAAGGTGGTCGACGCCACGCGCAACGGCCAGCCGGTGAAAGTGGGCTACCTCGGCTACTCGGAGTTCGTCACCTACAGCCTGGCCGACCTGCAGAACGCGATCTCCGCCTTCACGCAGCAGGGCGCCACCGAGCTCGTGCTGGACCTGCGCTACAACGGCGGCGGCGACGTCGCCACCTCGCGCGACCTCGCGAGCCTGGTCGCCGGCGCGCGTGTGGCAGGCCAGCTCTTTGCGGCGCTGCGCTACAACGACAAGAACCAGGCGAGCAACAGCGACTACCGCTTCATCGCGCCTTCGGCCAGCATCCCGTCGCTGTCGCGCGTGTTCGTCATCGCCTCGGGCAGCACGGCGTCGGCCAGCGAACTCGTGATCAACGGGCTCAAGCCTTTCCTCAACGTCGTCACCGTTGGCGAGACCACTTACGGCAAGCCCTACGGGTTCGAGCCTTTCAGCTACTGCGGCACCACGTACAACGCGGTGAACTTCGAGGTTTTCAACGCCGCCGGCGTGGGCGGCTACACCGCGGGCCTGCCGCCCACGTGCCCGGCGCCCGACGACCTGGACCACGCGCTGGGCGACCCGAACGAAGGGCGTTTCAAGGTGGCCCTGGGCTACATCGCCACCGGGCAATGCGCGCAGCAGGCGCAGTCGGCCGCTATTTCCTCACGCCCGCAGGCAACAATCGGTGAGATGCCGCGCCCCGGCATGGTCAGGCGTTAAAGTCGCACCTCATCCGTTCGGGCGCCCGTCTTGAAGAAGTACCTTTCCCTGGCCTTCCTTTGCCTGCTGCTGCAAGCCTGCGGCGGCGGCGACTCCAAGCCCGTCGCCGGCAACCCGCAATCGGCCTCGTGCGCGGCGGAAGACCAGCGCGCCTCGCTCATGGCGTGGATGGACGACCTGTACCTGTGGAACGGCCAGCGCGCGCCGGCCGACCTGGCCGCGCGCGACATGGCGGGTTTCTTCGACTCGATGCTGTACCGGCCGCTGGACCGCTACAGCTTCGCGCAGACCACGGCCAGCTTCGATTCCACGTTCAACTCCGGCACGCGCGTGGGCTACGGCTACTCGATCTCGCTGGACCCGGCGGGTGACCTGCGGGTGCGCTTCGTCGAGCCGCTGTCGCCGGTCGCGGCGCTGGGCATGAAGCGCGGCGACCGCATCCTGTCCATCGACGGCTTCACGCCGCAGCAGGTCCTGGCCGGCGCGCTGCCGGTGGTCACCACCGAAGGCGTGCTGCGCACGTTCGTCATCATCGACGCCACCGGGGCGCAGCGCACGATCGAAGTGCACTCGCGCCTGTTCGTGCTGACGCCGCTGGCCGAGTGGAAGATCCTCGACGGCGTGCGCGACGGCCAGCCCGTGAAGGTGGGCTACCTCGCGTACCACCAGTTCGTGTTCTACAACGTGACGCTCCTGGGCTTCGCCATCGACCGCATGGCGCAGGCCGGGGCCAGCGAGATGGTGCTGGACCTGCGCTACAACGGCGGCGGCTCCGTGGCCACCTCGCGCGACCTCGCCAGCTTCATCAGCGGCGCCACGGCCGAAGGCAAGGTCTACACGCGCCTGAAGTTCAACGCGCAGAACGCCGACCAGGACGTCGACGTGCCCTTCATGACCGCGGCGCAGCGCTATGCGCGCCCGCTCGAAGGCCTCAAGCGCGTGTTCGTCATCACCTCGGGCGGCACGGCGTCGGCCAGCGAGCTCCTGATCAACGGCCTGCGCCCGTACATGCAGGTCGTGCTGGTCGGCGACACGACCTATGGCAAGCCTTATGGGTTCATCCCGCGCAACACCTGCGGCACGACGTACAACGCGGTGAACTTCGAGGCCGTGAACGCGCTCGGCGCCGGCGGTTTCTCCGCGGGCATCGCGGCGGACTGCACCGTGCCCGACGACTTCGACCACGCGCTGGGCGACACGCAGGAAGGGCGCCTGAAGACCGCGCTGGACTACATCAGCACCGGCCGCTGCACCGCGCCGCGCGTGCCGCAAAGCGCCGCGATCGCCACGAAGAAGACACGCCCGGCCGTGCTCGGCGAAGGCGTGCCGGAGCAGATGTTCTTCAACAAGTGAGCCGTCGTCCCGGCGCAGGCCGGGATCCAGCGTCTTACATCAGCAGGTGCTCGCCGGCGTTCTCGCCGCCGAGGATCACGTAGTTCACCTTGCGCAGGTCCACCAGCTTGCGCCCGCCCGCGTAGCTGATCGAGCTCTGGATGTCTTCTTCCATCTCGCGCAGCGTGTCCGCGAGCTTGCCCTTCACCGGCTCCAGGATGCGCTTGCCCTCGACGTGGCGGTACTCGCCCTTGTTGAAGTCCGAGGCGCTGCCGAAGTATTCCTTGTAAAGCTTGCCGTCTTCCTCGACGGTCTTGCCGGGCGATTCCTCGTGCCCCGCCAGCATCGAGCCGATCATCACCATCGTCGCGCCGAAGCGCACGCTCTTGGCGATGTCGCCGTGCTCGCGGATGCCGCCGTCGGCGATGATGGGCTTGGTCGCCACGCGGGCACACCACTTCAGCGCCGACAGCTGCCAGCCGCCCGTGCCGAAGCCCGTCTTCATGCGCGTGATGCACACCTTGCCTGGGCCGATGCCCACCTTGGTCGCGTCGGCGCCCCAGTTCTCCAGGTCGATCACCGCCTCGGGCGTGCCCACGTTGCCGGCGATCACGAACGCGCCGGGCAGCTTGTCCTTGATGTGCGTGATCATGTCCTTCACCGTGTCGGCGTGGCCATGGGCGATGTCGATGGTGACGTACTCGGGCACGAGCTTCGCGGCGGCGAGCTTGTCGACGGTGTCGTGGTCGGCCTGCTTCACGCCCACCGAGATCGAAGCATAGGCGCCGGCTTCCTTCATGCGCCGCACGAACGCGACGTTGTCCAGGTCGAAGCGGTGCATCACGTAGAAGTAGCCTTCCTTCGCGAGCCTCAGGCAGATGGCCTCGTCGACCACCGTCTTCATGTTGGCGGGCACGACGGGGATGCGGAAGCTGCGGGGCCCGAGTTCGACCGAGGGGTCGCATTCGGATCGGCTCTGCACGCGGCACTTGCGCGGCAGCAGCAGGACGTTGTCGTAGTCGAAGATTTCCATGGCCAGGCTCCGTGATTCTTGGGAAGAACGGTGAGCGCTTGGAATGGCCCGGCTTCGGCAAAAAGAAACCGGGCGCAATTGCTTGGGCCCGGTGATTGATTCTACTCCGCTAGCCTTTCCGGCACCGGCTCTGGGCGATGGCCCTGATCTTCCCCCCTGAATCTTCCAGCCAGCCCACCACGCGCAGGCGGCTCGGCTGGGCGCCCTCGGGGATCTGCATCGAACGGATCTCGTAGCGCCCCGGCGCGGTGGTGACGAAGGTGTTGCGGACCAGGTTGCGCTCCACGGCGCTGCCCTCGGTGCCCTTGGGGAGCGTCTCGACCAGCAGCAGCCAGGCCGTCGCCCCTTGCGCGGGCGGGGACACCTCGATCGCCACCCCGATGTAGTCGTTGATCGGCAGGCCGTGCGCGATGCGCAATTTGTAGGGGCTGGCCGTGCGCGCGGTGAACTGCGTCGCCGCATCGGGCGGAACCTTGCGCCGCAGGCTGTCCAGCCGCTCCTGCGCGTCCCGCACCGCCACGGCCGAGAGCGGGGCGTCGTCGCCGCGCGAGCCCGGTACGACCCAATCGATCGCCAGCGAGCCGGCCGCGGCCTCGGGCGCCTGCGGGCTGCCCCAGCAGCTGTCGCAGTCGGCGTTGACGAAGCGCTCCAGCAGCGCGGCAGGCTGCGCCACGCCGTCGCTCGAGCACGAGGAGGGCTGTGCCTGCACCGTCATGGCAAGAGGCAGGATGAGCAAAACGAGTCGGTTCTTCACGGCGTTCCTACAATGGCCCGATGTTCCCAGAAGTTGCGGCCGACTCGCCTTTCCTTGCCAACCTCAATCCCGAGCAGCGCGCGGCCGTCACGCTGCCGCCCGAGCATGCCCTCATCCTCGCGGGTGCGGGCTCCGGCAAGACCCGAGTGCTCACCACGCGCATCGCCTGGCTGATCTCCACGCGCCAGGCCGGCCCCGGCGGCGTGATGGCCGTGACGTTCACCAACAAGGCCGCCAAGGAGATGATGACGCGCATCCAGGCGATGCTGCCGATCAACACCCGCGGCATGTGGATAGGCACCTTCCACGGCCTGTGCAACCGCTTCCTGCGCGCGCACTGGCGCGTGGCCAACCTGCCGCAAAGCTTCCAGATCCTCGACACGCAGGACCAGCTGTCGGCCGTCAAGCGCGTGATGAAGGCCAACAACGTCGACGAGGAGCGCTACCCGCCCCGCGACATGCAGTGGTTCATCTCGGGCGCCAAGGAGGAAGGCCTGCGCCCCAACATGGTGGAGGTGCGCGGCGAGGACGACCGCCGCAAGGTCGAGATCTACCAGCTGTACGAGGACCAGTGCCAGCGCGAAGGCGTGGTTGACTTCGGCGAGCTGATGCTGCGCAGCTACGAGCTGCTGCGCGACAACGACCCGCTGCGCGAGCACTACCAGCGCCGCTTCGCCCACATCCTGGTCGACGAGTTCCAGGACACGAACAAGCTGCAGTACCTGTGGCTGAAGATGTTCGCCGGCCAGCACAACGCGATCTTCGCGGTGGGCGACGACGACCAGAGCATCTACGCCTTCCGCGGCGCGCGCGTGGGCAACATGGCCGACTTCGTGCGCGAGTTCTCGGTCAAGCACCAGATCAAGCTGGAGCAGAACTACCGCAGCCACTCCAACATCCTCGATTCAGCCAATGCGCTGATCGCGCACAACAAGACCCGGCTGGGCAAGAACCTGCGCACCGATGCGGGCCCGGGCGAGCCGGTGCGCGTGTACGAGGCCCCCACCGACATGGCCGAGGCGCAATGGATCGTGGAGGAAACGCGGCAGCTCGCGCGGGACGACGTGCCGCGCCACGAGATCGCCATCCTGTACCGCAGCAACGCGCAAAGCCGGGTGATCGAGACGGCGCTGTTCAACGCCGCCGTGCCTTATCGCGTCTACGGCGGGCTGCGCTTCTTCGAGCGGGCCGAAATCAAGCATGCGCTGGCGTACCTGCGGCTCTTGGAGAACCCGCAGGACGACACCAGCTTCCTGCGCGTGGTGAACTTCCCGCCGCGCGGCATCGGTGCGCGCACGGTGGAACAGCTGCAGGACGCCGCCAAGGCGCGTGGCGCATCGCTGCACGATTCGGTGGCCGCCACGACGGGCGCGGCCGGCGCGAAGCTCGCCACCTTCGCGGCGAAGATCGACGCGATGCGAGCGGCCACGCAGAACCTCACGCTGCGCGAGATCATCGAGCACGTGGTGCACGAGTCGGGCCTGATCGACCACTACCGCACCGAGCGCGAAGGCGCCGACCGCATCTCGAACCTGGAGGAACTGGTCAACGCCGCCGAAAGCTTCGTCACGCAGGAAGGCTTCGGCCGCGATGCCGTGGCATTGCCCATCGACGAGCTCGGCGGCGCGGTGCTGCGCCAGTCGCCCGCGAGCCAGGGGCTGGACCCCAGCCTGCCGGAGGTGAACGAGCCCGCGCCCGATTACGTCCCGCCCGATGCGGAAACGGGCGAGACGCTGTCGCCGCTGGCCGCCTTCCTCACGCATGCCGCGCTGGAGTCCGGCGACAACCAGGCGCAGGCCGGGCAGGACGCCGTGCAATTGATGACGGTGCACTCGGCCAAGGGCCTGGAGTTCGACTGCGTCTTCATCAGCGGCCTGGAAGAGGGCCTGTTCCCCAGCGAGCGCTCGATGCAGGACATCGACGGCCTGGAGGAAGAGCGCCGGCTGATGTACGTGGCGATCACGCGCGCGCGCAAGCGCCTGTACCTCACGCACGCGCAGACGCGCCTGCTGCACGGGCAGACGCGCTACAACGTGCGCAGCCGCTTCTTCGACGAATTGCCCGACGTTTCCCTCAAGTGGCTCACCCCGAAGGACCAGCGCTTCGGCGGCTCCGCCTTCGGTTTCGGGCAGGGCTATGCGACCACGCGCGGCGGCTACTCCCCGCCGGCGCACGAACGCTTCGCCAGCCCGCCGGTGCCCCAGCAGAAGGCGGCGTCCTCGCATGGCCTGAAGGCAGGCACGAAGGTGTTCCACACCAAGTTCGGCGAAGGCACCGTGAAAGCCATCGAGGGGCAGGGCGACGACGCGCGGGCGCAGGTGGATTTCCCGCGGCACGGGATCAAATGGCTCGCCCTCGCTGTCGCGAAACTGACGCCGATCTAGTTATTCCATCACTTTCGTTGTCGTTTTTCCTGATTGGATACCCCGTTTGGGGTGCTTCAATGAAGGCATGAAACACACCGTCATCGCCGCCGTGCTCGCCGCGGCACCCATCCTCGCGCTGGCAGTCGGCAGCGACGACACCCCTGTCAGCGAGCGTCTCGCCAACGCTCACAAGGCCATCGCGGCAAAGGAGTGGCGAGCAGCGATGCGCGAGCTGAACGCCGCGCTGCGCGACGAGCCCAAGAACCCCGAAGTGCACAACCTCCTGGGCTACACCTACCGCGTACGCCCCGAGCCCGACCTGAAGAAGTCCTTCCAGCACTACGAGACGGCGCTCAAGCTCAACCCGGACCACAAGGCCACGCTGGAGTACCTGGGCGAGGCCTACCTGATGGACAAGCGGCCCGCCGAAGCGGAGAAGCAATTGGTGCGGCTGGAGCAGGTGTGCGGCAACAAGACCTGCCCGGAGTACCAGGAGCTGTTCAAGGCCATCGCCGACTACAAGGCGAAGCCGGCGAACTGACTAGCAGCCCTTGCCGCAGTTGCCCGCTTCGACCTGGAGCGTGACGTGGGCGATGCGAAAGCGCTCGCCGATCTCCTTCGCCGCCATCTCCAGGAAGCCGTCGCCCGGGGCCGTGCCGGGCACGACGAGGTGCGCCGTGAGCGCCGTGCCGGTGGTGCTCATGGCCCAGATGTGCAGGTCGTGCACGCTGGCCACGCCTGGCAGCGACTCGAGGTAGCCGCGCACCTGCGCGCTGTCGACGTCCGCCGGCACGGCGTGCAGCGCCATGCGGGTGGAATCGCGCAGCAGCCCGATCGAGCTCCACACGATCACGAGGCCGACAGCGATCGTCATCGCGGGGTCCAGCCATAGCCAGCCCGTCGCGAGGATCGCCGCGCCCGACACGGCGACGGCGAGCGACACCCCCGCGTCGCCGAGCATGTGCAGGTACGCGCCCTTCATGTTCAGGTCGTGCTTGTGCCCCGCGTGGAGCAGCCACGCCGTGATGCCGTTGACGAAGATGCCGGCGGCGGCAACCCAGATGACGGCGGTGCTTTCGATCGGCTGCGGGTTTTGCCACCGATGCACCGCCTCCCACAGCAGGCCGCCGGTCACCAGCATGAGCAGGAGGCCATTGGCGAGCGCGGCGAGGATGGAGCTGGCGCCCCAGCCGTAGGTGAAGCGCTCCGTTGGCTCGCGCCGCGACAGGCGCGCCGCGACCCAGGCGAGCACGAGGCCGAGGCAATCGCCGAGGTTGTGCGTCGCATCCGCCAGCAGCGACAGCGAATGCGACCACAGCCCGAAGCCCCATTCGACGGCGACGAACACCAGGTTGATCGCGATGCCGATCGCGAGTGCCTTGCCGGGGTCGGGCGGCAGCGAATGCGCGTGGCCGCCGTGCCCGCCGTGCCCGCCGTGATCGTGCCCGTGCCCGTGGTGATGGCCGTGGCCGTCGTGCGCGTGCTGGCCCGACACTTCTCGCTATCGGTAGGACGATGTGGGCGAGTTGGACGTCGGCGGCAGTACCGCCGGCCGGTCGGGCGCGGCGGGGTGCATCGAGGGCGGCTGCTCCATCATGTAGCCGCGCCCGTCCTTCACGCCCCGCTTGCCTTCGATCTCCCACGCCGTGCGCTGGCCCACCAGTTTGGCGAGGTTCTCGAGCTCCTCGTCGGTGTGGTTGATCGCGTTGGCGGGCGTGAGGAACTTGCCGTTCTTGGCTTCCACCTCGCCCCAGAACGACTGGTGGTAGGACGACTGCGACACCGCGCGGTCGGGGCCGGCGCCCATGTCGATGGTGCCGTAGCAGTTGCAGAAGTAGCTGCGGAAGCTTTGCTCCGCGAACACCTCGGTGTAGATGCCGGTGCCGCGGATGCCGGCCGTGAGCGTGGGCGTGACCACCTGGCGGTTGGAGCCCTTGCCGAACACGGCGGCCACGCCGCCCGTCAGCAGCCGCAGCACGCTCACCGTGAACAGCGTGGCCCCGCGCTCCACCGTGAAGCGCGAGTTCTGCCGCACCTGGAACGACGAATTGCCCATCACGAAGACCAGGTTGGAGTTGGGCCCTGTCTCGATGCTGTCGCCGGTCTGGATCGACCGCTCGCGCAGCAGGCGTTCGCCGTTGATCATCGCGTCGCCTGTGTACTCCACGATGTTGCTGCGCTGCTGCGCGTATGCGGCGGCGAAGCCGCCCATGGCCGTCCATGCGGCGGCGGCCTTCAAAAAGCTGCGGCGCTGCCACCAGAGAACTTCTTGATCGGTGCGGCCTTGCAGGATGTGCCTTGTCATCTAGGGTCCTCCGGGGGTTTCCTCTGGGTCGTCGAGAAAGCTATCACGAAAGGTGAAATACAGGGAGATGTAGAACGCGATGGTGGCGATGGTGCTGGTGGCGCCGAAAACCACCGCCGCCAGCACCTGCGAGACCGCTGCCGCGACGCCGCTGGCCGCCAGCACGGCGATGGCTATGCCCACCCAGGCCAGCGCGTACATGGCAAAGGCGCGCAGGTTGCGGATGCATGCCACGAAACTGAAGAACAGGCTCTTGACGGCGGGCACGCCGTGCCAGTGGACCAGCGCCGGCGCGTGCCAGAAGGCCAGCGAGAACGGGATGTAGAAGACCGCCGTGAGCGTCACGCGCAGCCGGAACTCGTCGGATTGCGCGATCTCCATCGCGGTCTTGCCCTCCGCCGGCACCGGCACGAGCAGCGCGACGACGATGGCCAGCACCAGGATCGCGGCCGCGTAGAACGCCCCCAGGGCCAGCATGGCCCGCACGCGCTCGCGGCTGGCGCGCAGGCCCGTGAACAGCACCGTGGGCATCGGGAAGGCGCTTTCCTGCGCCACGCGCGTGGCCGCCATCAGCCCCAGCGTGGCCACCGGCACCAGGGCGCAGGCCAGGAACGGCCCCAGCAGCGGCACCACCAGCATCGCCAGGCCGAGCGTGGCGTACAGGAACACCAACGCCGCCAGCGCGAGCGGCTGCTTGAGGAAGGTGCGGAACCCGAGCTGGACCCATTGGAAGCCTCTGGCGGCAGGGACGATGTTGAGCTTCATCGATACGCAGGGAAGTCGGGGCTGGATGCGGCTTCATTGCACCACGGGTGCAAGGCGCCAGGGGGAGCGTGACAAATTTAACGCAGGGTTTGCGGGGCGAAAGCGACACGCTGCCGCAGCACCCGCTCGAAATGCGTGGGGTCGTGCGGCTTGAGCAGGGCGGCCTCGCGCGGCAGGTGGAAATCCCACAGGCGCGAGATCCAGAAGCGCAAGGCGCCGGCCCGCAGCATCGCCGGCAGCAGGTGGCGCTCGGCCGTCGAGAAGGGGCGCACGCGGCCGTAGGCGTCGAGGAAGGCGCGGGCGCGCTCCTCGTCGTGCGCGCCGGTCTCCAGCGCGATGCACCAGTCGTTCAGGCACACCGCCACGTCGAACAGCCACGTGTCCACGCCCGCGAAGTAGAAGTCGAAGAAGCCCGTGAGCTTGCCGTCCTCGAACATCACGTTGTCGCGGAACAGGTCGGCGTGGACCGGTCCGCGCGGCAGGGCCGCATAGGCCGAACTCGCGGCGACGTGGTTCTGGAAGGCGAGCTCGCTGCGCAGCAGCGCCGCCTGGTCGGGGTCGACATAGGGCAGCACCACCGGCACCGTCTCGTTCCACCAGGCGAGCCCGCGCAGGTTGGGCTGCACCATCGTGAAGTCGCGCCCTTGCAGGTGCATGCGCGCCAGCGTGGCGCCCACCGCGGCGCAATGCGCGGGTGTGGGCTGCAGCTCGCTGTGGCCGCGCAACTTCTCCACCACGGCGGCGGGCTTGCCTTCGAGCGTGAAGAGCAGCTCGCCCTCGGGGTGCGCGGCCGACGCGGTGCCCGGCTGGCACTGCGGCTCCGGCACCGGGATGCCGTGGCGCGCCAGGTGCTTCATCAGGTACAGGTAGAACGGCAGCTGCTCGTGCGACAGGCGCTCGAACAGCGTCAGCACGAACTCGTGCTTGACGCCTTCCTTTTCCGCCGTGAGGAAGTAGTTGGTGTTCTCGATGCCGCCCTGGATGCCGCGCAGCGACGCGAGTTCGCCCAGGTCGAGGCGG
This sequence comes from Ramlibacter sp. PS4R-6, assembly GCF_037572775.1. Classification (NCBI taxonomy): domain Bacteria; kingdom Pseudomonadati; phylum Pseudomonadota; class Betaproteobacteria; order Burkholderiales; family Comamonadaceae; genus Ramlibacter; species Ramlibacter sp. PS4R-6. The sequence goes on from NZ_JBBHKA010000001.1 coordinate 1,977,720, forward strand.
CGTAGCAGCGCGCCGGCCGCTTCCTCCGGGACTTCCGTGAAGACGGCCATCAGAAGCTGAAGACGTTCCAGACCCGCTCGCCGCCCTTGTTGCCGGGGCGGCTGTCCCCGCTGCGCGCGGGGTTGGCGGGAAGGATCTCGTAGGCGGGCATGTCGCCCTTGGGCTGCACGGTGATGCTCTGCGTCTGGCCCGCGTAGCGCACCTCGTCGATCGCGACGGCGCTGTCCTCGACGTGGATGCGCTCGACCTTCTGGTTCTTGCGCGGCTGCAGCGGCTGCGGCTCCTGCACCAGGGGCGCGGTCTGCGCTTGCGCGGCGAAGGCGGCGAGGGCGAGGACGGGAACGATGAGGCGCATGGGCGGATTGTAGGGTGCTGCCAAGCCCGGGTTGGCGGGGCAGGCACAATCCTTTTCATGAGCGAAACGCAAGCGGAAACGATGCCCATCCTGGCCGAAACCGGCGAGCCCAAGGTGGTGCTGCTGGTGGACGGATCGAGCTACCTGTACCGCGCCTTCCACGCCATGCCGGACCTGCGCGCGGTGCCCGGCGACCCCACCAGCCCCGCCACCGGCGCCATCCGCGGCATGATCAACATGCTGCAGAAGCTGCGCAAGGACGTGCGCGCCGACTACTGCGCCTGCATTTTCGACGCGCCGGGCAAGACCTTCCGCGACGAAATCTACCCGCAGTACAAGGCCACGCGCAACCCGATGCCGGACGACCTGCGCGCGCAGATCGAGCCGATCCACGAGGTGGTGCGGCTGCTCGGGTGGAAGGTGCTGAACGTGCCCGGCGTCGAGGCCGACGACGTGATCGGCACGCTGTCGTGCATGGCGACGGAGCGCGGCTTCCGCACGATCATCTCCTCGGGCGACAAGGACCTGTCGCAGCTCGTGAACGAGCACGTCACCGTCATCGACACGATGAACGACCGCAAGCGCGACGTCGCCGGCGTCACCACCGAGTTCGGCGTGCCCCCCTCGCTGATGGTGGATTACCAGACGCTCGTGGGCGACTCCGTGGACAACGTGCCCGGCGTCGACAAGGTCGGCCCGAAGACGGCGGTGAAGCTGCTGCAGGAATGGGGCTCGCTCGACAACCTCGTGGCCAATGCCGACAAGATCAAGGGCGCCGTCGGCGAGAACCTGCGCAAGGCGCTGCCCTGGCTGCCCACGGGCCGCGAGATCCTCACGATCAAGAAGGACTGCGACCTGAAGGACCACATCCCCGGCCTGCCGGAGCTGGAGGACATCGCGGTGGTCGAAGGCCAGCACGTCGAGGAGCTGAAGGTCTTCTACGAGCGCTATGGCTTCAAGGGCCTGGTGCGGCAGCTCGAGACGCACGAGGTGCCGCCCGAGCTGATCGAGGAACAACGCAGCAAGAAGAAGCTGGGCCCCGGCCCGGGCGCGCAGTTCGAGGAGCCGGACCTGTCGGGCCTGTCGCAGGTGACGACGCTGCGCTACGACACGGTCTTCACCTGGGCGCAGCTGGAAGACTGGCTGAAGCGGCTCGACGAGGCGGAACTCGCGGCCGTCGACACCGAAACGACCTCGCTCGACGAGATGGTGGCGGAGATCGTGGGCATTTCGTTCTCGGTGAAGCCCGGCGAGGCGGCGTACGTGCCGCTCGCGCACAACTACCAGGACGCCCCGGAGCAGTTGCCGCGCGACGAGGTGCTGGCCAAGCTCAAGCCCTGGCTGGAGAACCCGCAGAAGAAGAAGCTCGGCCAGCACATCAAGTACGACCGCCACGTGTTCGCCAACCACGGCATCGACATCCGCGGCTACGAGCACGACACCATGCTGCAAAGCTACGTGCTGGAGGTGCACAAGCCGCATTCGCTGGCGAGCCTGGCCGAAAGGCACCTGGGCCGCAGCGGCATCGACTACGAGACCATCACCGGCAAGGGCGCGCACCAGATCCCGTTCGCGCAGGTGTCGGTCGACAAGGCGGCGGAGTATTCGTGCGAGGACAGCGACCAGACGCTGGACGTGCACCTGGCGCTGTGGCCGAAGCTGCAGGCCGACAGCAAGCTCGCCTTCATCTACGGCCTGGAGATGCAAAGCAGCGAGTCGCTGTTCCGCATCGAGCGCAACGGCGTGCTGATCGATTCGGCCATGCTCGCGAAGCAAAGCACGGAGCTGGGCCAGCGCATGATGCAGCTGGAGCGCGAGGCGCACGAGCTCGCGGGGCAGCCCTTCAACCTGGGCTCGCCCAAGCAGATCGGCGAGATCCTGTTCGTCAAGCTCGGGCTGCCCGTGAAGAAGAAGACGGCCAGCGGCGCGCCCAGCACCGACGAAGAGGTGCTCGAGGAACTCGCGCAGGACTACCCGCTGCCGGCCAAGCTGCTCGAACACCGCGGGCTGTCGAAGCTGAAAGGCACGTACACCGACAAGCTGCCGCTGATGGTCCACCCGAAGACGGGCCGCGTGCACACGCACTACGCGCAAGCGGTGGCGATCACGGGGCGCCTGTCGTCGAACGACCCCAACCTGCAGAACATCCCGGTGAAGACGGCGGAAGGCCGCCGCATCCGCGAAGCCTTCGTCGCCGCGCCGGGGCACCGCATCGCCAGCGCCGATTACAGCCAGATCGAGCTGCGCATCATGGCGCACCTCTCCGAGGACGCCGCGCTGACACGCGCATTCGTCGAAGGCATGGACGTGCACCGCGCCACGGCGGCGGAGGTGTTCGGCGTGGCGCCCGGCGACGTGACGAGCGAGCAGCGCCGCTACGCCAAGGTGATCAACTTCGGGCTGATCTACGGCATGTCGAGCTTCGGCCTCGCACGCAACCTGGGCATCGAGAAGGGCGCGGCGGCGAATTACATCCAGCGCTACTTCGAGCGCTACCCGGGCGTGAAGACCTACATGGACGAGACGCGCATGTCCGCCAAGAGCAAGGGCTACGTGGAGACGGTGTTCGGCCGGCGCCTGTACCTGCCCGAGATCAACTCACCCAACGGCCCGCGCCGCGGCGGCGCCGAGCGCCAGGCGATCAACGCGCCCATGCAGGGCACGGCGGCCGACCTGATCAAGCTGTCGATGGTGAAGATCCAGGACGTGCTCGACGCCGAAAAGCGCGGCACGCGGATGATCATGCAGGTGCATGACGAACTGGTGTTCGAGGTGCCCGAAGCCGAGGTCGACTGGGTGAAGGCCGAGATCCCGAAGCTGATGGCGGGCGTGGCCGAGATGCGCGTGCCGCTGCTCGCCGAGATCGGCGTCGGCGCCAACTGGGAAGAGGCGCACTAGCGCGCGCGGGGTCAGCAGCGCTCGAGGTGCGGCTCTTCCAGCCGCACCGCGATGCCGGTCACGCCGTCGCGGTGGTCCATGCGCACGACCTTGCCGTGCGAGCGGAACGTGAAACCCTCGCCGGGCACGTCCATCTCCAGGAAGATCATCGGCTCCTCGGGGGGCTGGCCGCGGATCTCCAGGTAGAGCCCGGACGGGCTCACGTTGCGGGCGACGCCTTCCGAGCCGTCGCCCAGGCGGATCGGCAGCTCGACGCTCTGGCGCGGGTCGTGGCGGTTCTCGGTGAACATGGCGCGAGTGTGCGTCGCATGTGAAAGCGGCGGAACCGGGCGATCACCGCCTTGCGGCGTAGGACGATGCCTATCCGCAGCGGACGGCCACGACCTTTCCGGACGCATCGACGTCGATCGACAGCCGCCGCGCATCGAACTCCATCGTGACGACTTGCCCCGGGTGCAGCGGGCGCACGCGCTCGGCACGGGCGCGGCTGCGCGCCTGCTCGCCCAGCGGGTTGTTGTACGGCTGCCCGACGGCGAATTGCGCGGCCTGGGCGTCGCATTCGCCGGGTGCGAACACCGGTGGCGGCGGTGCTTCGGGCACGTCCGGCGGTGGCACGGTGCAGCCGGCAACGAGGGCGAGGGCGGCGGGGGCCAGGCAGGCGAATTTCATCGGCGCCATTGTGCCGCGCTTGGGGAATTGCCTTGGCGGCCGTTAAGCATTTCACCTACCGCGCCCGTGCGCCCCCCGCCCAGAATCACTGCAACACACAAGCACACCAGAGGAGTCGCCATGAACGCCATCACCCGCACGCTGGTCAAGAACCTCGTCGTCGCCGCCACGCTGGGCCTGGCCGCGCTGGCCACCTGGGCCGTGACCGAGTCGCAGGCGCCGGCCATCGAAACCTCGGCGCAACGCTGACCCCGCGCGCCCGTCGGGGCGCGGTTGCTAAGATCGCCGCCAGGAGGCTGCGGGGGAGTGCCCGCCTGGCATGACATTCATCTGGATCGTGATCGCGACCCTCGCGGCGGGGATCGGCAGCGTGTGGCTGGCCGCGGGCCTCGCGCGCATCGGCATGATGGCCGCCGATGACGGGCGCGCCACCTACGTCGGGCCTCACCACCTCCTCAGCCTCGCGGCGGGCGCGCTGCTCGCCACCGCGTTCATGCAGTTGCTGCCCGAGGCCTTCGAAAGCAATGCCCGCGCGCACGCGCTGTTCACCACGCTGCTGGTGGGCCTCGTCTTCTTCTTCCTGCTGGACAAGGCGGAGCTGTGGCACCACGGCCATGAGCACCACCACGAGCATGGCGAACACGACCATCACCACCACCATGACCACGACGAGCCGCGTTCGGGGGCATGGGCCGTGCTCACGGGCGACAGCCTGCACTGCTTCGGCGACGGCGTGATGATCGCGTCGGCTTTCGTCGCGCATCCGCGGCTGGGGTGGGCGGCGGCGCTCGCGGTGCTGGCGCACGAAGTGCCGCACCACATCGGCGACCTGGCGGTGGTGCGCATGACCAGCGCGAGCCGCCGCGTCGCGCTGGTGAAGGTGTCGCTCGCGGGCGCCGTGACGGTGCTCGGCGGCGTGGCCGGCTACCTGGTGCTGGACCACGTGCGCGGCGCGCTGCCTTACTTCCTGGTGGTCGCCAGCAGCAGCTTCATCTACGTCGCGCTGGCGGACCTGATCCCGCAGCTGCAGCGGCGCCTGTCCTCACGCGAGACGATCGTGCAGGTCGCCTGGCTGCTGGTGGGCATCGCGATGGTCACCCTCGCGAGCCAAATCGCGCATCAATAGCGGTACGGGTTGTAGGGCGAGCGGTCGAAGCGGTCCGGCACGCCATCGCGGTCGCGGTCGCGGTACGCGTAGTGGCCGTGCGCGGGACGCCAGTGGCCCGGCACCCACACGTGGCCGTTGCCCTGCCATTCCCAATGGCCTTGCACCCAGGTGCGCTCGGCACGCACCGGTTGGTACACCACCACCGGCGCGGGCACCGCGTAGACCGGCATGCCGATCTGCACATCCACGGTGGTGCGCGCCGCGGCGGTGCCGGCGAATGCAGCCGCGGCGATAGCGGCGGCAGCGAAGGTGATGCTCTTCATTCCCATGTGAACCTCCATCGTTCGACGCCCCAAGGTTGAGCCGCGCGCGTGAACCGATCGTCGAAGGTTTGCGAACCGCAGGTGAAGTTGGTATCGCGATGCACGCGGCGCCACGGAACAGCAGTCCTACACGCCCATCAAATTCGTCCGACAGGGGTGTCGGTGGCGCAGGCATAACGTGATGGCCCCATCTCAAAGGAGCAGACGCATGGCATCACGTGACTTCGAGGACAGCAACCGCAACCCCGGGCAACCGGCCTCGTCGGGCAGCGGTGCGCAACAGGAACGCGGGCAAGGCTGGGGCGGCGAGACGCGCGGCAGCTGGGGCGGCACGCAGGGCTCGCAGCAATCGCCGGGCTCGCAGCAGTCGCAGGGCACGCAGGGCGCGCAGGACCCGTACGGCAGCCACCGCGGCTATTCCACGCAACACGACAGCCACGGCTACGGGCGCGGCACCGGCGGTTCGGACTGGGGACAGGGCCAGAACCCGTCGCGCGGCAGCGAGTACGGCGGCTACGGCGGCGAGTTCGGCGGCCAGGGCGGCTATGGCCGCAACGCGGGCGGCATGCAGTCGTCCGGCTTCGGCGGGCAGGGTTACGGCGGGCAGGGCTATGGCGGCGGCCAGGGTTCATGGGGCGGCCAGGCCGGCGGCGGCGACTGGGGTACCTACGAACAGGCCAACTACGGCCAGCGCGGCGGCGGTTACGGCTACGGCTCGCAAGGCAGCTTCAGCGGGCAGGGCCAGCATGCGCAGGGCACGTACGGGCAGGCCAGCTACGGGCAGGGCGGATACGGCTCGCAGGGCTACGGCCAGCAAGGCGGCGGCTACGGCAGCAGCCAGCACTACGGCGGCCAGGGCGGCTACGGCCAGCAGGGCAGCTACGGCCAGCAAGGGCACGGCAGCGGCCAGCACATGGGCGACCACCACGACCACGACTACCGGCAGTGGCGCGACGAGCAGATGCGCAAGCTGGACAACGACTACCACTCGTGGCGCCAGGACCGGTACCGCAAGTTCGCCGAGGAGTTCAACACCTGGCGCGAGTCGCGCAGCGGCGGCCAGGGCCAGAACACGACGGCTTCCACGACGGGCTCCGGCACCTCTGGCGGCACCAGCGACACCGGTGGCACGCAGGGCTCCGGCGGCTCGACGACCAACCGCACGAAGTAGCCCCATGAAGACGACAACCCTTCGCGCGCTGCCCCTGGTGGCGGCGCTCGCACTCTCATCCGGCTGGGCCTTCGGCCAGGCGGCCGCCACCGGCACGGGCTCTTCGATGACCGGCGGGCGCGCCGCGCCGGCGGCCCAGCCGGGCGCCGGCACGCGCAACGCCGAAACGCGCAAGGACGACCAGCTCGCGCGCGGCGACCGCAAGTTCATCCAGGACGTCGCGGGCGGCGGCATGTTCGAGGTGCAGGCGGCGCAACTCGCGGCATCGAAGGCGTCGAGTCCCGACGTCAAGACCTTCGCGAGCAAGCTCGCCGACGACCACCAGCAGGCCAACAACGAGCTGGTGCAAATGGCCAACGCGAAGAAGGTGGAGCTCCCCGCCGCGCCGCCGCGCGCCAAGCGCAGCGCCATCGTGAAGCTGGGCAAGAAGAGCGGCGCCGCGTTCGACAAGGCCTTCATCGCGGACGTGGGCATCAAGGACCACGAGAAGGACATCGCGAAGTTCGAGAAGGCCTCGAAGGACGTGAAGGATGCCCAGCTGAAGGCCTGGATCGACAAGACGCTGCCGCACCTGCGAGAACACCTCGCGATGGCGCAGAAGATCCAGGGCGGTGCGAAGGCCGACGGAGCGGCGATGGGGCACACAGCCACGGGGAAAAAGACCGGAGGCTGAGCACGCCCGCACGCGGTCCGACGCCGCCGTGAGGCGCCGTCCGACAGCGTGACTCAGGCGCACGGTGAAAAGATGAGGCTCGCGCGCGCAAGCTGTAGCGTGCGCCACCCGCGGGGGAATTTCACATGAAGCGCTGGAGTCTGGGCCTGGTCGGCACCTTGTGCGCGGGAATCGCCTGCGCCGCCGTCGAAAGCGAATCCCAGGCCCTGCAGGCGCCGCGCGCCCTCATGCCCGCCGCACCGGCGGCCAGCGCGCCCATCGCGCGCCCCGGCATGTTCGCCGCCGCTTCCGCCCCCTTCGTCAAGCGCCTGTCGCCCGAGCAGCGCGACGAGTGGCGCTTCCTGAAGGACGCCGCGGCCGGCGGGCGCTTCGAACTCGACGCGTCGAAACTGGCGCTGTCACGCTCGAGCGACGCGCGCGTGCGTTCGCTCGCCGCCACGCTCGTCAACCACCACAGCGGCACGCAGCCGCGCCTGCAGCAGATGCTCAGCGCGCGCAGCATGGCGCCGCCGATGCTCTCCAACGACCAGCGCAAGGCGCTCAACCGCCTGGGCAAGCTGCAGGGCGCGAAATTCGACCGCGAGTGGATGGATGCGGTGGGCCTGCGGTCGCAGCAGGAAGGCGTGGTCGCTTACGAGCGGGCCGCGCAAGCCGCGCGCGACCCCGCGCTGCGCTCGTGGGTGGAGCAGGTGCTGCCCACGCTGCGCTGGCAGTTGCAGGCGGCGGAGCGCATCGTGAACGGAGGCACTAGGTACGCGCGCATCGCGCCGTCGCCGCAAGCCGTGATCAAGGCGCCCGAAGCCGCCACGCGCTACATGGGTGCGCCGCCGGCGACGCTGTCGAACACGGCGGGCGACCTGGGCGAGGGCAACATGTTGCTGGGCCCCGTGCGCCCGGTCGCCGTGAAGGTCACTGAGCCGGTGGCGAATATCCGGTGACGCGCCACTTGCCGTCGCGGTCCAGCACCGTGGTGACGGCTTCGATGCCCTCGCGCTTCTCGAACTTGCTCTGGAAGATCACGGTGACGTACTCGCCGTTGGGCTGGCCCGCGAGCGTGGTCTTGTAGGCGCTCTCGACGATCTTGCGTTCGACGAACGCGCCGAGCGGCTCGCGCACCTTCGGGACCGCATCCATCCACGTGCCCAGCGGGACCATGCCGCGGAAGACCGAGCTCGTCGTCTCCCACGAGCGGCCCCAGTCGCGGCGGTCCAGCAGCACCAGCCAGCCTTGCGCGGCCAGGCGTGCGTCGGCTTCCTTCTGGGCGATGGCGGGGTCGGAGGCCGGCGCCGCGGGCGCGGTCTGCGCGAAGACGGGCGCGGCGATGAAAAGTGAGGCGGCGAGGGCCGCGGTGATGAATCGCATGCGGGCAGTCTAGCCGAGGAGCTGGCGCATGAGCCTCGCGTTGGCCTGGCCCTGGTCCTCGTAGTTGGTGTTGAAGAGGATGTGCATCGCATCGACCCGCGACGCGACGTCGCGGATCTCGGGAACCATCGCCGACAGCTCTTCGGGCGAGTACCAGTAGTTGAAGCGGCTGGACGACGCCTCGGCCTTGATGTTCCAGGTGTCCTTGTTGCGGCCGTGCAGGCGCAGCAGCGCGATCTTCGGGTGCGTGGCCTCCGACACCAGCGGCACGCTGTTCGTGAAGCCCTGCGGGCCGTCGACCATGGTGTGCACCACGCCCAGGTCGCGCTCGAAATCGATCGTCTTCTCCAGGTTGTCGCCCTCGAACCAGCTCTTGTTGCGAAACTCCACGGCGACCGTGTGCCCCTCCATCCGTTCCACGCAATGCCGCACGTGCGCCATGCCGTCGCGGTTGCGAATGAGCCAGGGCGCGAACTGGAAATGCACGGCGCCCAATTTGCCGGCGTCCTTCAGCGGCGCAAGCGCCAGCACGAAGCGCCGCCACAGCTCGTCCTGGATCTCCCGCGGCGTGTCGCGCCAATACACCTGCCGCGGCGCATCGGGGCCGAAGGCCTGCGCGATGTCCTTGCCCATCACCATCGGCTGCGTCTGGTGGCCGGTGAAGAGGCGAAAGGCCTTGACGTTGAACGTGAAGTCCGGCGGCGTGCGCTCGGCCCACAGCAGCGAGTTCTGCGGCGTGGGCATGCCGTAGTAGCTCGAATCGACTTCGACGATGGGGAACTGCGTGGCGTAGAAGCGCAGCCGCGCCTCCGCCGACTTGCAGTCCTTCGGGTAGAAGCGGCCGCAGTCGATCAGGGTCTTGTCCGTCCAGGAGGCCGAACCTATGAGAATCGAACCCACTGGATTAATATACAGCTTCCATGACCGAATTGAACCCCGAGCAGTTGGCGGCCGTTCAGCACGGCGTAGCCGACGGCGACGCCCGCCCGCTGCTCGTCATTGCCGGGGCGGGTTCAGGCAAGACCAACACCCTCGCGCACCGGGTCGCCAACCTCGTCCGCCACGGCGCGGACCCGCAGCGCGTCATGCTGCTCACGTTCAGCCGCCGGGCCGCGCAGGAGATGGAGCGGCGCGTCGGCTCGGTGCTGCAGAAGGCGCTGGGCCTGAACCCCACGCAGCCTCTGCCCAACCTGCCGTGGTCGGGCACCTTCCACTCGATCGGCGCGCGCCTGCTGCGCGAGTACGCGCTGCGCATCGGCCTGGACGAATCGTTCACCATCCACGACCGCGGCGACGCCGAGGACCTGATGGGCATGGTGCGCCACGAGATCGGCCTGTCCGAGACGAAGAACCGCTTCCCGCTCAAGGGCACGTGCCTGGGCATCTACTCGCGCGTGCTCAACACCCGCGACCCGCTCGAGAAGGTGCTCGCCGACATCTACCCGTGGTGCGCGCAGTGGGAAGCGGAGCTCAAGAAGCTGTTCGGTGCCTACGTCGAGGCCAAGCAGCAGCAGAACGTGCTGGATTACGACGACCTGCTGTCCTTCTGGGCCGAGACGATGGCCGAGCCTGCGCTGGCGCAGGAGATCGGCGCACGCTTCGACCACGTGCTGGTCGACGAGTACCAGGACACCAACATGCTGCAGGCCGAGATCCTGCTGGCGATGAAGCCCACGGGGCAGGGCGTCACCGTCGTCGGCGACGACGCGCAGAGCATCTACTCCTTCCGCGGCGCCACCGTGCGCAACATCCTCGACTTCCCGCACCAGTTCGCGCAGCCCGCGCGCATCGTCACGCTGGAGCGCAACTACCGCAGCACGCAGCCGGTGCTGGAGGCGAGCAACGCCGTGATCGGCGCGGCGCGCGAGCGCCATGCCAAGAACCTGTGGACCGACAAGGCCTCCAGCCACCGCGCACAACTGCTGCTGGTGCCCGACGAGGCGCAGCAGGCGCGCTGGGTGGCCGATGAAGTGCTGCGCCACCGCGAATCCGGCACGAAATTGAAATCGCAGTCGGTGCTGTTCCGCACCAGCACGCACAGCGCCACGCTGGAGCTGGAGCTGGCCCGCCGCAACATCCCCTTCGTGAAATTCGGCGGCCTGAAATTCCTGGAGGCCGCGCACGTGAAGGACGTGCTGGCCATCCTGCGCTTCGCCGAGAACCCGCGCGGGCGCATGGCGGGCTTCCGCGTGCTGAACCTGATCCCGGGCATCGGGCAGGCCACGGCCACGCGCCTGCTTGACGCGATGGGCGATGCCGCCGACCCCATCGAGACGCTGCGCACCTTCGAAGCGCCGGCCGCCGCGCGCGAAGAGTGGGTGCAGTTCGCGCGCCTGTATGAACAGCTGCGCGAGCCCGGCCTGGCCTGGCCCGCCGACATGGAGCGCGCCAAGGACTGGTACCTGCCGCAGCTCGAACGCCTGCACGACGACGCGGTGGTGCGCAAGCTCGACGTCGACCAGCTCGCGCGCCTCGCCGCGGGCTATGCGAGCCGCGAGCGCTTCCTGACCGAGCTCACGCTCGACCCGCCGCAGTCCACCAGCGACCAGTCCGGCGTGCCGCACCTGGACGAGGACTACCTCATCCTCTCCACCATCCACAGCGCCAAGGGCATGGAATGGAAGTGCGTCTACGTGCTCAATTGCGTGGACGGCTGCATCCCCAGCGACATGGCCACGGGCACGACGGAAGAAATCGAGGAAGAGCGGCGCCTGCTCTATGTGGCGATGACGCGCGCCAAGGAACACCTGCAGCTCATCGTGCCGCACCGGTTCTATGTCACGCAGCAATCCGGCGACCGTCACATGTATGCGGCGCGCACGCGCTTCATCGCCGAGCCCATGCTCGACAAGTTCGAGCAAGTGACGTGGCCGCAGGTCGAGGCGCCAAGCGGCGCGGCAGCCCAACCACAGGCGCCGGTGCTGCAGGTGCGCGCCCGCGCGCGCGCCGCCTGGCGCTGAAACACATCCAACATTTTCCAACAGCGATGGCACAGCAGCGTGCCCGCGCGTTCCAATCGGCTCATCGATTTGTTGGGAGACATGCAATGCAAGAACGATTCACACGGAGCGTCTTCATGGCCCTGTGCGCATGCGCGTTGGCGGCCTGCGGCAACCTGCAGATGCCGGACATGCGCATGGGCGCCGCGCCCACGGCGGTCGTCGCCGCCACGCCGTTCACGCCGGTGGAGCGCGAGCTGGTCACGAAGATCGCCGCCAAGGGCATGTACGAGGTGGAGGTGTCGAAGCTCGCCGCCGACAAGGCCATGAGCCCGGCGATCCGCGACTTCGCCCGAGCCATGGTCACGCACCACACGCAGATGAACAACGAGGTCATCGCGCTGATGGCCGCGCGCGGCGTCGCGCCGCCTAGGGGGCTGGCCGCCGACAAAGCCACCAAGCTGCACCGCCTGGCGGCCTTGCCGCGCAGCGACGCCTTCGACAACGGCTACATCCGCGTCGTCGGCGTTGAAGACCACCGCAACGCCATCGCCATGCTGGAGAAGGCGCGCGGGCAGGTGAAGGACCGCGAACTGCGCGAGTTCGTCGACCGCTCGCTGGCCACCATGCGCATGCACCTGCAGATGGCGCAGGGCGCGCTGGCGTCCCTTTCGGGTTGACGGCGGCGACACGGCCCCGCCACACGCGCCTGCGACAATGCGATGTGGCTCTCAAGAACGCGACCAATTTCCGCGACCTCGCGGCCAACGTGAGCGCGCCGCTCAGGCGCGGCGTGCTGTACCGCTCGGACCACCTGGGCGCCCTCGACGCGGAAGACGCGCAGGCGATCCAGTCGCTGGGCGTGAAGCGCGTGCTCGACTTCCGCGGCGTGCACGAGCGCACGGCCGCCGCCTGCCGCCTGCCCGGGGTGCAGGTGCATTCGCTGGCCATCGAGCCGACCATCGTGCAGGTGCTGTCGGACCTGATGAACGCCGGCCACTCGCTCACCGAGTCCGACGTCGTCGCGCACATGCAGGACACCTACCGCGGCTTCGTGCGCACGAGCACCCACCGCTTCGCCGAGTTCTTCGCGCACCTGCTCGAATCGAGCGAGCCCACGGTGTTCCATTGCACCGCCGGCAAGGACCGCACGGGGTTCGCCGCGGTGCTGGTGCTGCGGGCGCTGGGTGCGCGCGACGACGAGGTGATGCGCGACTACCTGCTCACGAACGAGCTGCTCAAGCCCGAGCGCATCCGCGGCGACTGGGCCCTGCCCGAACATGCGGCGAAAGTGCTCTATGGCGTGCAGCCCGCGTTCCTCGAGGCGGCGCTCGCCGAGATCGACGCCCATTGGGGCGGCATGGACGGCTACCTGCGCGTGGGCCTGGGCCTGGGTGAAGGCGAAAGGCAACGTTTGCGCGACTTGTACCTGGCAGCGGGCTAGCGCGCCCAAGCAGGCATCCTGCGCGCTGTCCCAAGGGGTTCCTACCGCGCGCACCGTCCGGTTCCTACATCGATGAGCTTCGGCGGGGGCGCACGATTGCCCCATGTCGAAACCCCAAGCACCCAGCGACAAGAAGGTCGGGATCCTCAGCGAGGAGCAGCCCGACCTGGTCGCACCCAGCGGCGTGAACGAGCGCGACCACGGCGCCGCGGACGACAAGCCCATGGGCGGGGGCTCGGTGAACCTCGACGACGAAACCATGGAGCACCCGCGCGGGAAGACGACCGCCAACGGGGGCACCTGGGAGGCGGAGGGCGGCGACAGCGCACCGCTCGGACCGCCAGGCGCCGGCTTGTCCAACAACAACGGACCCAGCGACCGCTCCAACCGGGGCTGACCATGAAACCGAAACGGGAGGGCAACTTGGTCTACGCGCTGTTCTCTCTGGGTGTGCTCGCGGCGGCAGCCGCGGTGTATTCGGCCGCGATCGGCTACCTGTGGGTGCGGCAGGAACGCCTGCTGTTCGAACCGGTGCCGCTCGACCCGAACGAAAAACTCGTCGACGACGAGGACGTCCACGAACGCTGGATCGACGTGCCGGGCGCCCGGCTGTCGTGCGCGCAGCTGAAGCTGCCCAACCCGCGCGGCGTGATGTTCTTCCTGCACGGCAACTCGGGCAACCTGCGCGACTGCCTGGTGGACCTGGACGCCTTCCGCGAACTGAATTTCGACGTCGTGATGTTCGACTACCGCGGCTACGGCAAGAGCTCGGGCCGCATCGAAAGCGAACAGCAGCTGCGCCGCGACGTGCGCCACGTCTGGGACCACTACGGCCCGCAATACGAGGGCAAGCGCATCGTGATCGCCGGCCAGTCGCTGGGCACGGGCCTGGCCGCGGGCCTGGGCGCCGAGCTGTGCGCCGAAGGCCGCGAACCCGACCTGACGCTGCTCGTGTCGCCGTACAGCAGCATGCGCGCGCTGGCCGACGAACTCTATCCGTGGGTGCCCAAGGGCGTGCTGCGCTACCCGCTGCACACCGTGGAGCACGCGAGCCGCCTGAAGGGCCCGGTCATGCTGATCCACGGCGACCAGGACGACCTGATCGGCATCCACCACAGCCACGCGCTGAAGGGCGTGATGCCCGATGCGGCGCTGCACCTGCTCGAAGGCGCGGGCCACGGCGACGTGCACAAGCACCCCAGCTACCGCACGACGCTGGCCGGTGCGCTCGGCGCGCTCTGATCAGGCTTTCACGACGGGCTGGATGAAGCCCAGGGCCGCGCCGACGGGGTCGACGAGGATCCCGACGCGGCCCACCTCCGGGACCTCCAGGACCTTTTGCGCGAGCGTGCCGCCCAGCGGCGCCACGCGCGCGGCGATCGCGTCGGCGTTCTCCACCTTCACGTAAGGCACCCACTGCGCGGGGTCGCCGTCCTTCTCGGTCTTCATGATCCCGCCGCGCGCCTTGCCGGCGGCGTCCTGCAGGACGCGGTACATGCCGATGGGTCCCATGTCCCAGTCCATGTGCGTGTAGCCGAACACGCTCTCGTAGAAGGCCAGCGCCTTCTGCGGGTCCGGCGTGGCAAGTTCGTTCCAGTCGAAGTCGCCGCTGGCCACGTGTTCGGCGTCGGGGCGGTCGCCCTGCAGGCCCTTCCAGATCGACACACGCGCGCCCGTCGGGTCGAGCACCGTCGCACCGCGGCCGATGCCGGGATAGTCGACGGGCTCCATTGCGGGCTTCGCACCGGCGGCAAGGGCGGCGCGGTAGCGGTCGTCCACGTCGGCGACCGACAGCCACGAGCGCCAGTGGTGGGGCGTGCCCGCAACCACGCCGCCGATGAAGTCGGCGCCGTTGTGGATGACTTCGTAGCTGCCCGGCGCCATCGCCTTCACTTTCCAGCCGAGCAGTTCCTCGTAGAACTGCCGCGCTTTCGGGGCGTCGTTGGACACGTGCTCGAACCAGGCGAACTTGCCGAAGTGGTAGGCCATGGGCGGGTCCTTCACAAAGAGGCGTTGGCCGACAGCGTGCACACGGGTGCGCGGCCACACTGCGGCATCGCCATTGTCACAGGAGATGAGCATGAAGCCCAAGCAGGCCTCCACCGGCGGGCGCGACCTGAAGCCCAGCCAGCACGAGAACGACACCAAGCACAAGGTGACGCCCAGCCCCGAAGTGCAGATGGAAGACGCCGGCACGCCGGCCAGCGGCAACAGCGGCATGGGCGGGCGCGGCAACGCGGCCGAAGGCGCCATGAAACAGACGAGCAAGACCTCGGCGGAAGGCAGCGGCAAGCCCGAGCGCCGCTGAGTCCTACACGCGTTTGCTGCCCGAGCCGACAAACGCGGCACCCACGCGGCCTAGAGTCACCCCAGGGCAGTCGCGACTGCCCTTGCCACTTTCAAGACACACCGAACAAGGAGTTCTGATGAAGACCCAATACACCGCCGTCGCGCTGGCCATCGCCGCCGCCCTTTCGCTGAGCGCCTGCCACCGCAACGCCGATACGTCGTCCACGACGGGCACGAGCGGCACCGGCGCCACGTCCTCGAGCAGCACCACGCCGGCCACGACGACGACCGGCTCGGGCAGCACGACGCCCAGCACCAGCACGAGCAGCACCACCACCGACACGACGACCGGCAGCACCACGCCGGGCTCGTCCACGTCGTCGATGGGCGCCACGGGCACGACGAGCGGCAGCGCCACGCTGTCGACGACGACGCCCAGCACGAGCTCGAGCACATCGTCCACCACGCCGTCGACCGCACCGTCCACGACGCCGTCGAACAACCCGAACTCCGGCGCCACCGGCGCGACGGGCGCGACGGGCACGACGGGCAGTTCCACGACGAGCCGCTGATGGGCTTGCGTCAATGGACCCTGGTCCTGGCGGCGGCAGCGTCGCTGGGGCTGGCTGCGTGCCACCGCGTTGCCGACAAGTCCGCCACGGCATCACCGGATACGCCGGTGGGCACGAGCGGCGGCGGCAGCGGAACCAACGCCATGGGTGGCCCGGGAACGGGCCTCACGGGCGGGATGAATCCCGCGCCGGGGCAAGCGACTGGCGTGTCGGAAGGCTCGACGAACTCGACCCCGAAGAAATCGGTCGGCAACCGCTGATCAGGCGCCCGTGGCGACCGGCCGCGCCGGGTCGCTGCACCACTCGCTCCAGCTCCCCGCGTACAGCGCGGTGGGGCCGAAGCCTGCGAGTTCCATCGCAATGAGGTTGGGCAGCGCGCTCACGCCGCTGCCGCAGTGGTGCACCACGCTCGAAGGGTTGCGGCCCGCGAGCACCTTCTCGAAATCCGCGCGCAGTTGCTGCGCCGGTTTGAATTTCCCATCCGCGTCGACGTTCTCGGTGCCGGGCCGGTTCAGCGCGCCCGGGATGTGCCCCGCGACGGGATCGAAGGGCTCCGTCTCGCCGCGGTAACGCGGGCCGGAGCGCGCGTCGACGATCGTCTGGTCCTTCTTCGGCAGGTGCGCGAGCACGTCCTTTGTCGTCACCAGCTTGCGCAGTTCGGGCCCCAACTCGAAGTTGCTCTGGAAGTGCGAAGGCTCGACGCGGTCCGTCACTTCGCCGCCCGAGGCCTGCCAGGCCTTGAGCCCGCCATCGAGTACGGCCACCGCGTCGTGGCCCACCCACTTGAGCATCCACCACAGGCGCCCGCAGTAGTTGCTGTTGTTGCGGTCGTAGACGACGGCCTGCATGTCGTTGGCGAAGCCCACGCTCGACAGCCACATCGCGAACTTCTCGCGGCTGGGCAGCGGGTGGCGGCCGCCCGAGGCCGCGTCGGGATGCGGGTGGTGCGTGCCATCGGGCTCGACCACGCCCTTGTCGCTCAGTGCCGAATCCAGGTGCGCATACACGGCGCCCGGGATGTGCGCCTTGCGATAAGCCTCTTCGCCGGCGGCGGGGTTCGTGAGGTCGAAGCTGCAGTCGAACACCATGTGGCGCGCGCCGCTCGCGTGCAGTGACTTCAGCTCTTCCGCGGAGATCAGCGTCGTGTACATGACGCCAATTATCGGCCGGTCAGTGTTCTTCCGCAGGCGCATCCGGTGCGGCGCGGGCCCGCAGGATGGTCGCGCCGACGCCGCTGGCCACGATCAGCGCCATGCCGGCCCAGCCGATCGGCGGGATGCGGTCGCCGAACAGCGCAATGCTGTAGATCGCGCCGAAGACGATGCCGAAGTACTGCAGGCAGGCCACCACCAGCGTCGCGCCGCGGCTGTAGGCGCGCGTGATGCACAGCTGGCCCAGCGCGGCCAGCACGCCGATCGGCAGCAGCCACCACGCGTGATCCCATTCCCACGGCGAGAAGTCGCCGGCCAGCATGCCGATGCCACCGCCCACCGCCGAGCCGGCCCCGAAGTAGAAGACCGTGCGCGTGTCGGGCTCGCCCACCTTGCCCAGCGCCATCACCTGCATGTACGCGAAGGCGGCCGTGATGCCCGACAGCAATCCCATGATCGCGCCGAACACCTGGTTCTGCTCGATGGAAGGGCGCAGCATCATCACGACGCCCGCGAAGCCCGCGATCACCGCCACCGCCAGCATGCCCTGGCGCGCGGGCCAGGGCTCGCCGCTGCGCGGGTTCCACGCGATCAGCGCACCGCCGACGAGGAAGGCCGCGACCCACACGCTGCTCATGTAGTTGAGCGTCATCGCCGTGGCGATGGGCAGGGCCGCGATCGAATAGAACCACGCGCCCAGCGAGACCACGCCGATCAGGCTGCGCCAGCCGTGCATCAGGGGGTAGTGGGTGGCGAGCGGGATGCCCTGGTTGCGCGCGATGGCCCAGATGAAGGCCATGCCGATCAGGCCGCGCCAGAACACCAGCTCCGAAGCGGTGAACCATGCGGATGCGTACTTCACGCACACCGCCATGGTGGAGAAGAGGAACGACCCGGCGATCATCCAGAGCGCTTGCACGCCCTGGGCTACGCCATCTTCTTGCGGTACCACTCATGGAAGTGCTGCATGCCGTCTTCCATGGGGCTCTGGTAAGGGCCCATCTCGTCGTCGCCGCGCAGCATCAGCGCCTTGCGGCCGGCGTCCATGCGCTCGGCGATCTCGTCGTCCTCCACGCAGGTCTCCATGTACGCCGCGCGCTGGGACTCGACGAACTCGCGCTCGAACGCCGCGATCTCCTCGGGGTAGTAGAACTCCACCATGTTCAGCGTCTTGCCCGGCCCCAGGGGGTGGAGCGTGGAGACGGTGAGCACGTGCGGGTACCACTCCACCATGATGTGCGGGTAGTAGGTGAGCCAGATGGCGCCGTACTTCGGCGGCTCGCCGTTGCGGTAGTTCATCAGCGCCTTGTGCCAGCGCTTGTAGACGTCGCTGCCCGGCTTGCCCAGGCGGTTGGCCACGCCGACCGTCTGCACCGAGTAGTTTTCCTTGAACTCCCAGCGCAGGTCGTCGCACGCGACGAAGTTGCCCAGGCCCGGATGGAACGGGCCCACGTGGTAGTCCTCAAGGTAGACCTCGATGAAGGTCTTCCAGTTGTAGTTGCAGTAGTGCAGCTCCACGTGGTCCAGCACCATGCCGGTGAAGTCCAGCTCGGCCCGCGGGCCCATGTTCGCGAGCTGCCCCGCCACGTCGACGCCGTTCTTCTCGAACAGCATCCCGTTCCATTCCTGCAGCGGGTAGTTGTTGAGGTTCAAGCACGGGTCCTGCGCGAAATGCGGGGCGCCCAGCAGCCGGCCCGCGGGGGCGCCGGCGCCCGCGCTGTAGGTCCAGCGGTGCAAGGGGCACACGATGTTGCCTCCGCCCACGCGGTTGGACGCGACCGAGCCGCGCCCCTTGAGCATGACGGCCTGCCGGTGGCGGCACACGTTGGAGATGAGCTCCACGCCGTTGGGCGTGCGCAGCAACGCGCGCCCTTCGCCTTCCTGGGGCAGTGCGTAGTAGTCCCCGTGTTCGGGGACGGCCAGGGCATGGCCGACGTAGCGGGGCCCCCCCTGGAAGAGGACCTCCATCTCGCGCTTGAAGAGCGCCTCGTCGAAATAGCTGGAAACCGAAAGTTGGCTTGCGGCCTGCTGTAGCTGAAGACTTAAATCAGACATGAACCTGACCTAGAGACTCCCCCTATGAAGGGGCAGGGCTTGCGCTGGCGTTCCGAGGAGACGGGCGCGAACTGGGTGATGAACGGGGGGAAACCGGGTCTCCACGAGCCCGGAAAAAGGGAAGGCGATTGTACCCCCGGGGTCCACTTGGCGCCCCATCGGCGGAATTCCAGAGCCGTGTTGCAACTCGAAGCCTAAAATCGGGCGTTTTCCCCCGGCAACCGCATGTCCTCCACTCCCCAACAGCCCCCCGCCAGCTACGAAGCGGCCCTGGCCGAACTCGACCAGCTCGTGGGCCGCATCGAGTCGGGGCAATTGCCGCTGGAACAACTCCTGACCGGCTACCAGCGTGGCGCACAGCTCCTGCAGTACTGCCGTGACCAGCTGCAGGCCGTCGAGAACCAGGTGAAGGTGCTCGACGCCGGGGTGCTCAAGCCGTGGACGCAGGAGTGAACGCGCGAGTGCCGGCCCCCTTCGACCTGGGCGCGTGGAGCGGCGAGCGGCTCGCGCGCATCGAGCGGGCGCTGTCCGACTGGGTCGTGGCCGATGCGCCCGCCGGCCTGGGCGAAGCGATGCGTTACGCGGTGCTCGATGGCGGCAAGCGCCTGCGGCCCCTGCTCGTGCTGGCGGCGAGCGAAGCGGTCGGCGGCCATGACGAAGCCGCCTTGCGCGCGGGCTGCGCCGTCGAACTGATCCACGCCTACTCGCTGGTGCACGACGACATGCCTTGCATGGACGACGACGTGCTGCGCCGGGGCAAGCCCACGGTGCACGTGAAGTTCGGCCAGGCGCAGGCGCTGCTCGCCGGCGATGCGTTGCAGGCCCTCGCGTTCGAATTGCTGGTGCCCGAAGCCGGCGTGCCCGATCGCGTGCAGGCCGCGCTGTGCCGCCTGCTCGCACGCGCCGCCGGCCACTTCGGCATGGCGGGCGGGCAGGCCATCGACCTTGCGAGCGTCGGCCTCGCCCTCGACGAACACCAGCTGCGCGAGATGCACCGCCGCAAGACCGGCGCGCTGCTCGAAGGCAGCGTGATGATGGGCGCCGCTTGCGGCAGCCCGCCGCCCGAGGCGCTGCGCGCGCTGCAGGCCTACGGCGCCGCCATCGGCCTGGCCTTCCAGGTGGTGGACGACATCCTCGACGTCACGGCCGATTCCGCCACGCTCGGCAAGACGGCGGGCAAGGACGCCGACCAGAACAAGCCGACCTATGTGTCCGTGCTGGGGCTGGAGCGCTCGCGCGCCTATGCACGCGAGCTGCTCGAGGAAGCGCGCGCGGCGCTGGCCGCGAGTCGTCTTGCCGACACCCGCGCGCTCGAAGCCCTCGCCACCATGGTCGTCGCCCGCGACAATTGAGCCCTTGAACGCGATGTCCCTGCTCGAAACCATCCACGACCCCGCCGAGCTGCGCAAGCTGCCGCGCACGCAACTCAAGCCGCTGGCCGACGAGCTGCGCGAGTTCCTCCTGGACAGCGTGTCGAAGACCGGCGGGCACCTCAGCTCCAACCTCGGCACGGTGGAACTGTCCATCGCGCTGCACTACGTCTTCAACACGCCCTACGACCGCATCGTGTGGGACGTGGGCCACCAGACCTACCCGCACAAGATCCTCACGGGCCGGCGCGAGCGCATGCCCACGCTGCGCCAGCTGGGCGGGCTCGCGGGCTTCCCGGCGCGCGCCGAGAGCGAGTACGACGCGTTCGGCACCGCGCATTCGTCCACCAGCATCTCCGCGGCGCTCGGCATGGCGCTGGCGGCCCAGCGCAAGGGCGAGAACCGCAAGGCCATCGCCGTGATCGGCGACGGCGCGATGACCGCCGGCATGGCTTTCGAGGCGCTGAACAACGCCGGCGTGGCCGACGCCGACCTGCTCGTGATCCTGAACGACAACGACATGTCGATCAGCCCGCCGGTGGGCGCGCTCAACCGCTACCTTGCGCAATTGATGTCGGGCCAGTTCTACGCCGCGGGCAAGAACGTCGCCAAGACGGTGCTCAAGGCCGCGCCGCCGCTGTTCGAGCTGGCCAAGCGCTTCGAGGAACACGCCAAGGGCATGGTGGTGCCCGCCACGCTGTTCGAGAAGTTCGGCTTCAACTACATCGGTCCGATCGACGGCCACGACCTCGACTCGCTGGTGCCCACGCTCGAGAACATCAAGCACCTGAAGGGCCCACAGTTCCTGCACGTGGTGACGAAGAAGGGCCAGGGCTACAAGCTGGCCGAGGCCGACCCGGTGGCCTACCACGGCCCCGGCAAGTTCGACCCCAAGGTGGGCCTCACGCCCAGCGCCAGCGGCAAGCTCACGTTCACGCAGGTCTTCGGCCAGTGGCTGTGCGACATGGCGGCGAAGGATTCGCGCCTGGTCGGCATCACGCCGGCGATGCGCGAAGGCTCGGGCATGGTGGAGTTCGAAAAGCGCTTCCCGCAGCGCTACTACGACGTCGGCATCGCCGAACAGCACGCGGTGACGTTCGCCGCGGGCATGGCGTGCGAGGGCGTGAAGCCGGTGGTGGCGATCTATTCCACCTTCCTGCAGCGCGCCTACGACCAGTTGATCCACGACGTGGCGCTGCAGAACCTGCCGGTGGTGTTCGCGCTGGACCGCGCGGGCATCGTCGGCGCCGACGGCCCCACGCACAACGGCGCCTACGACATCCCTTACCTGCGCGCGATCCCCAACATGGCCGTCGCGTGCCCGTCCGACGAGAACGAGTGCCGCAAGCTGCTCACCACCGCGTTCGGCCGGGACCATCCCGTGGCCGTGCGTTACCCGCGCGGCGCAGGGCCGGGCGTGGCGGTGGAGCCCACGCTCGAGCCGCTGCCGTACGGCAAGGGCAACGTCCGCCGCGAAGGCCAGCGCATCGCGATCCTCGCGTTCGGCACCTTGCTGCATCCGGCGCTGGCCGCGGCGGAGCGCATCGGCGCGACGGTGGTGGACATGCGCTGGGCCAAGCCGGTGGACACCGCGTTGCTGCTGGACGTCGCCGCGCGCCACGAAGCGCTGGTGACGGTGGAAGAGGGCGCCGTGATGGGCGGCGCGGGCAGCGCGGTCATCGAAGCGCTGCATGCGGCGGGCGTGCTCAAGCCCGTGCTGCAACTGGGCCTGCGCGACGAATTCATCCCGCACGGCGACCCGGCGCGCCTGCTAGCGCTGCAAGGACTCGATGCCGCCGGCATCGAAGCATCCATCCGCGAACGCTATGGCGACCTCGCGGGACGTGCACCAACATTGAAAGTTGTCGGCTAAGCCGCAGCCTTTCGTTTCCTGAAAATTTGCTGACGAGGCGACTCACGCGAAAGTTTCGCAAGGGAAAACCCCTGAGAACCTAAGTGGGCGCGTTCCTAGAATGCTGGCAGGTTGCTTGCGCCGCAGGCAGTTCAAGTCCGCATCACTTCCCTACAGGAGCGCCTTCATGGATCGTCGATCACTCATCAAGAACGCAGGCATCGCGGGCATCCTGGCCGCCGGCGTGGCACCTGCCGTGCACGCGCAGGCCGCCATTCGCTGGCGCCTGGCCTCCAGTTTCCCGAAGTCGCTGGACACGATCTTCAAGGCCGCGGAAGTCTTCGCGGACTCCGTCAAGAAGATGTCGGGCGGCAAGTTCGAGATCTCGGTGCACGCCGCCGGTGAACTGATGCCTCCCTTCGGCGTGGTCGACGGCGTGCAGCAGGGCTCCGTCGAGTGCGCGCACACGGCGCCCTATTACTTCTTCGGCAAGGACCCGTGCTTCGCGCTGGGCTGCGCCATCCCCTTCGGCCTGAACAGCCGCCAGATGACCGCGTGGATGTACGAGGGCAACGGCCTGAAGCTGATGCGCGAGTTCTACGCCAAGTACAGCATCGTCAACTTCCCGGCCGGCAACACGGGCGCGCAGATGGGCGGCTGGTTCCGCAAGGAGATCAAGTCGGTCAAGGACGTGAAGGGCCTGAAGTTCCGCATCGGCGGCTTCGGCGGCAAGGTGTTCGAGCGCATCGGCGGCGTGCCCCAGAGCATCCCGGGCGGCGAAATCTACCCGGCGCTGGAAAAGGGCACGATCGACGCGGCCGAGTGGGTGGGCCCGTACGACGACCAGAAGCTCGGCTTCAACAAGGTCGCGCCGTTCTACTACTACCCCGGCTGGTGGGAAGGCGGCCCGCAGCTGGACGTCTTCGTGAACCAGAAGGCGTACGACGGCCTCTCGCCCGAGAACAAGGCCATCGTCGAGGCCGCCGCCTCGCATGCGCACATCTTCATGCAGGCTCGCTACGACGCGGTGAACCCCGTGGCGCTGAAGCAGCTGGTGGGCGCCGGCACGAAGCTGCGTCCCTTCCCGGCCGACATGATGTCCGAGTCCTTCAAGGCCGCGATGGGCCTGTACGAAGAGCTCAACAGCACCAACGAGAACTGGAAGAAGATCTACGCCGACTTCAACAAGTTCCGCGCCGACCAGAACCTCTGGTTCCGCTTCACCGAGATGGGCTTCGACCGCTTCATGCAAAGCCAGAAGCTGTAAACCTCTCGCGCTACGAGAAAAGGCCGCCTCCGGGCGGCCTTTCTTTTTGCTGACGCAACAGGGCCCTTCGTCAGTGCGCTGAAAGCGATCGTGTGATCGGCCATCCGATCATGCCCGCGCTTTCACAACCATTACGACGAAGGAGATACCCATGGATCGCCGTTCCCTCATCAAGCACGCGGGCATTGCCGGCGTGCTGGCCGCCGGTGTCGCGCCGGCCGTGCACGCGCAAGCCGCCGTGCGCTGGCGCCTCGCCTCCAGCTTCCCGAAGTCGCTCGACACCATCTACGGCGCCGCCGAAGTGTTCGCGCAGAAGGTCAAGCAGCTGTCGTCGGGCCGGTTCGACATCTCCGTGCATGCCGCCGGCGAACTCGCGCCCGCGTTCGGCGTGGTCGACGCCGTGCAGCAGGGCTCGCTGGAAGCCGCTCACACCGCGCCGTATTACTTCTTCGGCAAGGACGAGACCTTCGCCATCGGCGGCGCGATCCCTTTCGGCCTGAACAGCCGCCAGATGAGCGCGTGGACGTTCGAGGGCAACGGCCTGAAGCTGATGCGCGAGTTCTACGCCAAGTACAACATCGTTAACTTCGCGTGCGGCAACACCGGCGCGCAGATGGGCGGCTGGTACCGCAAGGAAATCAAGTCCGTGAAGGACATCAAGGGCATGAAGATGCGCATCGGCGGCTTCGCCGGCCGCATCCTCGAGCGCATGGGCGGCGTGCCCCAGAACATCCCCGGCGGCGACATCTACCCCGCGCTGGAGAAGGGCACCATCGACGCGGCCGAGTGGATCGGCCCCTACGACGACCAGAAGCTCGGCCTGAACAAGGTGGCGCCGTTCTACTACTACCCGGGCTGGTGGGAAGGCGGCCTGCAGCTGGACCTGTACGTCAACCAGAAGGCGTACGACGCGCTGTCGGCCGAGAACAAGGCCATCGTCGAGGCGGCCACGGCCTTCGCGCACGTGGAGACGCAGGCCAAGTACGACGTGAAGAACCCCACCGCGCTGAAGCAGCTGGTGGCCAACGGCGCGAAGCTGCGACCCTTCCCGGCCGACGTGATGGCCGAGGCGTACAAGCAGTCCAACATCGTGTACGAGGAACTCAACGCGAAGAACGAGAATTGGAAGAAGGTCTACGCCGAGTTCTCGAAGTTCCGCGCCGACCAGAACCTGTGGTTCCGCTTCACCGAAGCCACCTTCGACCGCTTCATGCAGTCGCAGAAACTGTAAACCCCAAAGAGAGCAGGACCCCATGGACCGCAGATCCCTCATCAAGCACGCCGGCATCGCCGGTGTCCTCGCGGCCGGCGTTGCGCCGGCCGTGCATGCCCAGGCCGCCATCCGCTGGCGCCTGGCCTCCAGCTTCCCGAAGTCGCTCGACACGCTGTTCGGCGGCGCCGTCGTCTTCGCCGAGAACGTGAAGAAGCTCTCGGGCGGCAGGTTCGAGATCTCCACGCACGCCGCCGGCGAGCTGATGCCCGCCTTCGGCGTCGTCGACGGCGTGCAGCAGGGCTCGATCGAATGCGCGCAGACCGCGCCGTACTACTTCTTCGGCAAGAACGAAGCCTTCGCGCTGGGCACCGCGGTGCCTTTCGCGCTGAACAGCCGCCAGATGACGGCGTGGATGTTCGAGGGCAACGGCCTGAAGCTGATGCGCGAGTTCTACGCCGGCTACAACATGATCAACTTCCCCGGCGGCAACACCGGCGCGCAGATGGGCGGCTGGTTCCGCAAAGAGATCAAGGGCCTGAAGGACATGAAGGGCCTGAAGTTCCGCATCGCGGGTTTCGCCGGCAAGATCTTCGAGCGCATGGGCGTGGTGCCGCAGAACCTCCCCGGCGGCGACATCTACCCGGCGCTGGAGAAGGGCACGATCGACGCCGCCGAGTGGGTGGGCCCCTACGACGACCAGAAGCTGGGCTTGGTGAAGGTGGCGCCGTACTACTACTACCCCGGTTTCTGGGAAGGCTCGGCGCAGCTGGAGTTCTTCATCAACCAGAAGGCGTTCGACGCGCTCTCCGCCGAGAACAAGGCGATCCTGGAAGCGGCGGCCGCCATGGCGCACATCGACATCCAGGCCAAGTACGACGCGCGCAATCCCGTGGCGCTCAAGCAACTGGTGGCGGGCGGCGCCAAGCTGCGGGCTTTCCCGAACGACATGATGAACGAGGCCTTCAAGATCTCGCAGGGCATCTACGACGAAACGTCTCAGAAGAACCCGGCCTTCGCGAAAATCTACGCCGACATGGCGAAGTTTCGCGCCGACGCCAACCTGTGGTTCCGTTTCACGGAAATGAGCTTCGACCGGTTCATGCAGTCGCAGAAGCTGTAACGCCGCGCCGTTCGCTGCGCTGCAAGATTGCGCTGCCCCCGGGGCCTCCCTGACAATCCCCGTTGTCCGGAAGTCCCCGCGGAGCAGTTGCAGTAGATGCTGGATTGGTTCAAGGCATTTTTTCGAGCCAAAGGCACGGCCGAAGCCGAAGAAGAGGCACGCGCCCGCGCCGCCCGGCGTGCCAGGCGGCACGCGCGCAAGGACTTCAACGCCCGCACCGAACCCATGCCCCTGATGCCGGTCGTCGTCGACGAAGGCAATTCGCAGGAGGCGTGGAGCGCCTGGGAAGACTCCATGAACAGCCAGCTGGACAGCCTGCACCCGTCGCAGACCGTCTACGAGCGCGATTCCGAAAGCCGCTACACGCGCCCCGGCCCGCTGCCCGAAGAGGAGCGCGACATCTTCGGCAACGTGCAGAAGAACCGCGACATCTAGCCGCGCTCGGGCGGCTACTTCCTTCGCACGATCATGTGCGTGGCGCGCTCGCCCGGCACCGTCTCGGCGACCGCATAGCCGAGCGCATCGAGGTCGAGCCCGGCGAAGAGGTTCTCGCCCTTGCCGAACAGCACGGGGCGCACCGCCAGGTGCATCTCGTCGACGAGGCGCGCTTCGAGGAACTGGCGCACCGTCGACGTGCCGCCGCCGATGCGCACGTCCTTGCCGGCCGCTGCCGACTTGGCGCGCGCCAGCACCTCCGCGACGCTGCCGCTGACGAAGTGGAACGTGGTGCCGCCCTTCATCACCAGCGGCCGGCGCGCGTGGTGCGTGAGCACGAAGGCGGGCACGTGGTAGGGCGGCTCCTCGCCCCACCAGCCTTTCCAGCTCTCGTCGGGCCACGGCCCACGCACCGGGCCGAACATGTTGCGCCCGAGGATCCACGCCCCGACGTTCTCGAAGCTCGCGGCGGCCATGCGGTCGTCCACACCCGTCTCGCCGCCTTCCTGCCCCTGCATCGCACGCCATGTGCGCGTGGGGAAGAACCACTCCATCATCTCGGGCCCGCGCACGCCCAGCGGGTTCTCCAGCGACTGGTTGGGGCCGGCGCCGTAGCCGTCCAGCGTGAGCCCGAAGGCGGCGACGCGGACTTTCATGCGGCGGCCGGTTTCGTGCGGTACATGAACGCCGCCACGAGGCTCACGAACACCATCACCGCGCTGTCGAAGATGATCTGCTTGACGACCGTGTCGGCCGGCATCGGCTGCACCACGTAATAGATCGTGTAGGTGGGAATCGTCGTGAGGAAAGCCACCGCGATGCCGAAGCGCACGCCTTGCGCCACCCACGGCTTGGCCTCCGCGCCGCGCGAGTAGATCCACGTGAGCGCGCCCGCGAGGAACACGTGCGCCAGCAGCATCAGCGGGAAGTACTTCTGCGCGTCGGCCTCGGGCCGGAACAAATTGGGCAGCCGGGCATAGTCGCCGTGCAGCAGCACGCCGTGCACGACGAAGCTGCCAAGGAACCAGGCGATGAACACCACCAGCCAGGCAATGAAGAATCTCTTGTCCATGGGTTGAGCCCTCCGCGCGCGGTTATCCCATCCGGGCGCTCGCCCGTCAAGCATTCAGCGGTATTGCGCGGCGGTGATGAACTGGCTGAAGGTCTCGCACCAGATCACCACCGTGGTGTAGCGGTTGACGTCGATGCCCGTGGGCACCGGCACGATGAAGTTCTTGAAGGTCTTCACGTCGCCCACGCGCACCATCTGCGGCTTGAGGCGCTTGAAATCGGCTTCCGTCTCGACGAAGGCCGGCGAGAGGTACAGCTTGTAGTCGGGGCCGGGCGCGACTTCGCCGGCCAGGCCGATGCTGCGCGCGCCGACCGTCACCGTGCCTTCGCCCCAGTGCAACAGGTCGCTGTCCTTCAGGTCGCGCCGAAAGCGCCCCTGGAACGAAGGGCCGGCCGCGACGTGCGCTTGCGCTTCCGCGGCCGAAGGCTCGGGCGGCGCGATGAGGATGGGCAGCGCATACACGCCCAGCGCGAAACCGATGGCCAATGCGGCCAGGTGCGAAGCGACGAGCAGCAGGCGTTTCATGAAGGCACAGTCGCGGGGGCCCGCAATTCCTTACGCACGACCAGCTTCAGGCCCGACCAGGTGTCGTCCACCGCGCAGACCTTGATGTCCACGAAACCGAGCGGCAACGCGACTTCGCGCACCGTGTCCTCGGTGATGTCCGTCGGCACCTTCGATGCCTTCTTGGGCCACGACACCCACACGGCCGCATCGGGCGCGAGGGCCTTGCGCAGCGCCGGCAGGTACTTCGCGAGCATCGAGCGCTGCATGGCGAACACCTGCACGATGTCGGCCTGCGCGTCGGCTTCGTCCGTGATCGTCACGCCCTCGGGCAAGGGCTCCAGCAGGCGCGCGTAGCCCGATGGCGCGTGCAGCAGCGCGACGCGGCTGCTCTCCTTGATCCCGAGTTTCTTCGCCAGCGGCGTGCCCGAGTAGCCGGCCATGGCTACAAGCTGCGCCTGGCGCGCAGGCTCTCCAGGCGCAGCGCGATCTTCTGCTCCAGCTCGCTCAGCATGCGCTGCAACGCCTGGCGTTCGGATGGCGTCGCAGCGCCATCGACTTGCGCGCGCAGCTGCGCCCGTTCGTGGAAGAGCGCGATCTCCGGTGGGGCGAAGCCGGCGTCCTTGAGGATCTTGAAGGCCTGCCGCAACTCCTCGGGCGTTTCGTCCCAGCCTTCGCGCTCGGCGAGCGGCTTGCCGAAGCTGGGCGCGGCCTTGAGCTCGCCCGACTTCAAGGCCTCGGCGAGGTGCTGGGCGATCTGTTCGTCGAGCGTGGGCATGCGGTCAGCCTCCTATGCGGGGCGGGCCCGCGTCGATGAGCGACGGCCCGAAGTACATGCGGCTCACGCCGGCTTCGGCCGCCGCGGCTTCGCACAGCGGGCAGGGGCGCGACGTGGAATAGAGGACCGCGCCGGCCAGCTGCTGGCGGCCCAGCCTGCGGCGCGCGTCGCGAATGGCTTCGCGCTCGGCATGCGCGCTGATGTCGTTGTTGGTGACCACACGGCTGGGGCCTTCACCGACGATGGCGCCATCGAGCACCAGCACCGCGCCGTAGGACTGGTCGCCGCGCGATTCGGCCAATCGCTTCATCGCGTCCGCGGCTTCGTAGAAACGGCGCTGCGGCGACTGGGCCAGCGCCTTGCCCGCAACGCCCGCGGCAAGCGCAGCCAACACGGCCCTACGGCTGGTGTTGCGTGCGGCGCCAGAGAAGGAAGCCATAGATCGCGGCATTGACCCCGAGGACGACCGCAGCGAGGACGACCTGGACGTCGCTCGTGAGGCCCGATGGGTAGATCATAGGCAAGAGGTAGCGCTCGACAAAG
Source organism: Ramlibacter sp. PS4R-6 (assembly GCF_037572775.1). NCBI lineage: Bacteria > Pseudomonadati > Pseudomonadota > Betaproteobacteria > Burkholderiales > Comamonadaceae > Ramlibacter > Ramlibacter sp. PS4R-6. Next base: position 2,006,883 of record NZ_JBBHKA010000001.1, read on the forward strand.
CTTTCGCGGTAGCCGGCCTGGCCGGCCGACTGCCGGAAGGCGTTCTCCACGTGCGTCAGCGGGCAGATGCCGCCCGACAGCTCGATGTACACGCCCCACGCCGCGGCCGGCAGCTGCAGCCACGGCACCCAGCGCCAGCGCAGCGCGAGCAGGGCGCCCAGCAGCGCGAAGGCGATGAAGGCCAGGTGCAGGACGAGCGTGGCGTCCGCGGCAAGGCGCGGGAGCATGTCAGGCGCCGGGCGCGGCCGGTCCTATTCGTCGATGACGATCTTGCCGGCGATGTTGTCGACGACGAGCGGGCTGTCGAAGTAGGTGATGCTCGGCTCGGTGCCGTACTTCTGCTTCACGAAGTCGCGCCACGCCGGCGTGTAGAGCGCCTCGGCGTCCTTGCGCGAATTCCAGAGATAGATGCCGCCTGCCGTGCGGCCGTCTTCAGACAGCACGTAGTGCTTCTTGGCCAGGCCCGGCACGTCGCGGTACTTCGGCGCCGTGGTCTTGAAGATGGCCTTGGCTTCGTCCAGCGTGATGGCCTTGGGCAGGGTGAACGTGGTGACGGAGATGATCATGGGCGGCTCCTGGGAGGCTGGCGAAACCATAGCCGAGAAGCTGGGCGCCTGCAGAAGTGCGCCGGCGTGACCCTGGATAGCAAATGGGGCAGGGGTCGGGCCCGCGGTACTTGTGGCCGCGGGAGCAGGTCTTCCAGCCGCCGGCGTTGGGTTGGGGCATGGCTACTCAGCCGGCGGGCGGGTGTTGACGGCCAGCTGCGCGGCGAAAGCGCGCTGGTAGGCCGGCCGCGCCTCGCCGCGCGCGACATACGCGGCCAAGTTTGGAAACTCTTCCAGCACGCCCGACGGCTTGACCCGCAGCAGCACCGACACCATCAAGAGGTCCCCCGCGCTGAACGCGCCATCGAGCCAGTCGGCATTGCCCAGGCGGTCCGCCAGCTGGCGCAGGCGGCTGCGCATGCGGTCCTGGACGAGGGGCAGGCGCTGCGCGGCCCAAGGCTTGTCGCGCTCCAGCAGCTTGGCGTTGGCGAATTCGAGGATCGGCGGCTCCACCGTGTTGAGCGCGGCGAACATCCACGTGATCGCGCGCGCCCGTGCGTTGGCGTCCGTCGGTAGCAAGCCCGCGTGGCGCTGCGCGAGGTGGAAGACGATGGCGCCGGTTTCGAACAGCGCAAGATCGCCTTCCTCGAAGGTGGGGATCTGCCCGAAAGGATGAATCGCCAGGTGCGCGGGTTCCTTCATCGCCTGGAACGAGACCAGGCGCACCTGGTACGGCTGGCCCACCTCCTCGAGCGCCCAACGCACGCGCGTGTCACGCGCCAGGCCCTTGCCTCCGTCGGGGGAGCGGTCGAAGGCGGTGATGGTGATGGGCATCGCGAAATCCTAGCGGAGGGATTCGCCTTCCGTCCCGGCTGCCTTGGCAGGTGCCGGCTGCTCACCCTGGAAGCCAGGGCGAATGAGGAAGAACAGGACCGCGCCCAAGGGAAACGCCAGCGTGAATATCCACGGCGCGACGGGCCCCGCCTTGGCGAATGCGGCACCGAGCAGTGCGAACGCTACGGGGTGGACATCCCACGCGCCCGTCGTCCAGTTGAAGGTGAACTGGACGAATCCGATGGCAACGAACAGCAGCCATAGCCATTTGCGCCTCGGAATCTTCGCCCTGGCGCAGGCGACGAGGGCGTAGATCACGAACAGGGGAATCGCGATGGCCAAAGCGAAAACGACGTAGTGAAGAGGCCCCTTGCCTTCGAACGTGAACGCATTGGCCACCGCGAGTGATTGCCGGTTCGGCACGAGATGGAGGCCCTCGAGCGTCAACTTGCCGTCCCTGCGCTCCAGCAAGGTGGCCACCAGGAGCCAACCCCCTTGATACTCGTATTCGAACGTGAGGTTGTAGGTGGTGACCGAATTGGCCCGCATGGTGTTGGCGCCCACGGTCCGCACGGACTTCGGTTTCTCGGCCGGAATGAGGCCCGCCATCTGCTCCAGCTTTGCGCGGGCGTCGGCGTTGCGAAGGTTGGGCCCGAGGCGCGGCTCGATCGAGGCGAAGTCCCGTGCAGCGAGCTTGGCGACCACGTCCTTCGCGGCAGCTGCCTCCTCGGCCGGCACCAGCTTTTCGAACATCGCGTCCTGATCGCAGCCGGCCAGCAGCAAGATGGGCAGCAAGAGCGCCGCGATGGTTCTTTGGATGCAGGCAGAGAGAAACGTCGATCGCATGCGCGGACGCACTTGGGCGTCCGTGTCGAACAACCCGCTAGGCGTCACTTCTTCTTCTGCTGGTCGAGAAGCTTGCGGTAGTCCTCTGACATCTTGTCCATGAACTCCAGCGCGGCCTTGTACTGCTTGGAGTGGAACTCCATGAGTTTGTCGTATTGGTCCGCTGCCATGGCGAACGGAACCCCGGCACTTCGCATCGAGTCCATGAGCGACTTCTGCGACTTCATGACCAGGTCCCAGGCCTGATGCGCTTGTAGCGCCGCCGTGCGGGATTGCTCCCACAGAGTCTTGGCCAAATCAACTTGAGCCTTGTCAAACATGATGTTCTCCTGTGAAGAGCAGAGATGGCGATTGTGATGCCTAACGTCGGAGTTGACCGGCGACCGAGGAATAGGAGCGTAGAGGATGTCCTTGGGCGCCCGTGTCGAGCGACCTGTTATGCCGCAGTTTCTCCCGCCACTGAATGAGGATATTTAGCACTGCGCCGGCCACAGCGGCCATTGACACAAAGAGCACTACCCCATCGACAAAGCCGCGAGAGGTACTGAGTGCCACCAGGAACAAGAACTGGGCTAGCGCGGCGCTCGCGGCGAGGCAGACCGTGGCCTTCCACCCATGCAACCCTGCGCGTGCGGTGAATACATGGACAACGCCGCTTACAAGGGCGGCAGCTACACCCCCGGCATAGGCCACCAGCAACCCTACAAAGATGAAGAAGAAGTACGCGCCAGCGACCATAGCACCGAACGTTGCTTCTGGCCGACGGACATCGGTAAGCGCCACGGCAACGCTGAATAGGACCCCGCCAATCAACGGACCGAAGACCAAGTAGGCGGCCATCACGCGCCACCAACTCCATCGTTGAATCTCAACGGTGTTGTTGTGCGGCATAACGTAGAAGTGACCGGCAACCAAGGACTTCGGAGCGCCGCAGGCGCGGACGCCCCTGAGCGTCCGTGTCGACTGCCTTGTTAGACCGCATCTGTCTTGCGTCTCCTGAGAACTAGCACTAGTACGTGGACAACAAGGCCCACAACTGCGAGGGGTGCTGCGACTGTCAGCATAAACCAGCCACTGAGTTCACCTGCACCTAGACCTGAGGCTATGACTGCGCCGCCAATTAGCGCGCCGAGGAACCAGAGAAAGGCGATCACCGGAACCCTGCGACTCCAAAAATTGCTCGAACCAGAACCGTTCGCTTGAACATCTGAACTTGGTACCGGCTTCCAACCGTCTGAACTAGAGAACGAGGCGCCGCAGTGCGAGCACAACGTTGCTTGGGCGCTCAACGCGCCGCCGCAGTTCGGACATACGTAGACAGGGGACGGATTCACTGCGGTCTAACGTAGAAGTGAGCAGCCCCCACGGAACGGAGCGCACGCAGTGCGCGGACGCCCGTGGGTGTCCGTCTCGACTGCCTGGTTAGAGCGCACGGTCAACATAGGCAATTAGTCCCTCGGTCAGACACTGGAGTTCAAGTGGATGGTACCGAACCGCAGCCTCCTGCTCCGGTGCACCGCGCGCAATCCATTCTTCACCTGCTTTCCTCTGGTGCTCGAGAGAGACGTCCTCGTAAAGTTCGTAGTAGTACCTCGCGCGTTCGAACACAAACTTGTAGTCGCGCAAAATACCGTTCTGTGAAGTCCGTATGACCAGGTATTCGGTCGCGTGCGAACGTGAGAACTTCATCTTGCGCTAGCTGCGGCAGCTCGCCCCAAATTTTGTTGTAGTCGTGCGTACGTGGTGGCTCAACTCCGGAGGCGAGACAGGCCGCCTTCAGGAGCACTTCGAACGACAAAATTCTGATAATCGCTTGCGAGTCAGATTTGGCCGAGAGTGAACTTGCCAGAATATCGGCGTCCGCAAGCCGATCGATGGCTTCCGAATGCATGCGCACCAACCGGTCTCGCATTGCGCTCTAACGTCGGAGTTGACCGGCACGCAGCGGCATTGCGTCGCGAGACGTATGCTCTCGCGCACGGCTCGCGGCGCAATGCCGCTGCGTGTCCGCGTCGACCGACCTGTTAGGCCGCAGCGCGCGTGGAGAATAGGACGATGACGGCATAGATTCCGACAATCGGAGGAACCAGAAACTCGAACAGCGCGCGAACCTTCGAAACGGGGCGCACAAAGATGCCGGACACGTGCAGGAAGGGATGATGCTTCTCGAAGAAGGACTCCATGTGCATCGCTCGGTTCCCCGCATCGTCGTCCTCCACTTCATCACCTCCTGGTGCTTGCCACGCCGCGACAATTGAATCGCGGATTGCGACCTGCCACGAAGTGAAGTCCGACAGCGCGTAAACCAAGAATGCAGCCAGGTAGTAGAGGCATACCAATCCGAGGAGTACAAGGATGATGCGCTGTTCTTGCGCGTTGAGCGATATTCCAAGTGCTGTGATCTGGGTTGGAAGCAGCCCGCCTTGCGCGATGGAAATGCCTAGCATGGACACCCCCAACAAGGACCGCCTCTCCTTTCGAGTAACGTCGGAGAGGGGATCGCGAAGACGTACGGTGTCGGGGGTGGGCTCGGGCAAAGTAGTCGGCATCCGTACTGCGGCCTAACGTTTGACATGAGGGGCGGCCGCAAGCAAGCGAAGCTTGCTTGTGGACGTCCCCTCGATGGAAGGGTTAGGCCTCGGCATCAAAGGTCATAGACGAGGTGGCGAAGGCTGCGACTGCAACAACGAAGGGAAGAACCATTCCTGCGGTACCAAGCGGAAAAACGTATGGATTGAGTATGGCGATGCCGGGCAATGGCAAGACAAAGCTTAGTGCGAACGCTAGACCAACAAGCGCGACGGTGATGCCTACGGGTTTGACCATCGATGATCGTACCCAGACCAACCCTGAGAGTGCGAGCGAGCCAACAATGAGGACTACTTGTGCTGCCGCTGCGCCACCCCGACCCATATGGGAGAAGTATTGAATGCCGCCGAGCATTCGGCCGTGCTCAAGGAATGCCCAAAGAAGCGTACCCGAGAAGGCGAGCCACATGAAAAATTGAAATGGAGGGCGTCTGGTCATTTGGTTCTGCGTCCTTGGGTGATGACGAGCGGGAGTTTCCCGAGGCCTAACGTGATATAGCCCGCAAAGCAGCCGAATAACAAACCCGCACGCGCATAGCCAAGCCTCCGCTTTCTCTTCTAAGTGCTGGATTTATATCAGCGTTCTTCGCGAACACCGAACAGCGCGAGTCACGAAATTGCCGGCGAAGCCGACTCCAGTGCGGCATAACCTGGGCCGCAGTCGTCTAACACTTCGCTTAAGTTGTTGAAGGCATTTGCATTTCGCGGGATTGAGCCTCCTAAACAGCCGACAAAACCCGCAATCCGCCCTCTGAATGAACGAGATGCGGTCCGCTGTTCCGCCTCAAGCCTCCGCCACCGCCGCGATCGAAACCTTCAACCCCGGCACCCGCACCGGCAACTTCGCTCCCTGCCTCGCCGGCGGGTTCGACGGAAACCACCGCAGCCACTCCTCGTTCATGCCCGCGAAATCGTCTTCGTCCGCCAGCACGACGGTCACGCTGGCCAGCTTGTCCATGCTGCTGCCCGCCGCCTCCAGGATGGCCTGGATGTTCGCCAGGCACTGGCGCGTCTGCTCCTGGATCGTCGTGCCCTTGATGGCGCCGGTGGCGGGGTCGTGCGGCGCGGTGCCGGACACGAAGATCAAGCCGCCCGCCTTGACGGCTTGGCTGTAGGTCGGCGGCGGCTTGGCGGCGTTGGGGGTGAAGACGATCTGGCGGGCCATGGGCTCTCCTGCGCGCTTACGCCGGCACCTGGCCGAGCATTGGCTTGTCCACTTCGGCCTTCAACCAGCGGATCTGGAAGAACAACCCGATTGCATACGCGACCAGCAGCGCGGCATAGACCGGCTTCAGTCCCGGCGCCTCCGCATTCGGGAACACCGGCGCACCCACCGGCAGGCGCGTCAGCGTCTCCGTCACGCCCGGGATCAGGTGGAAGACGAAGGTGGCCGAATAGCAGATCGCCTGCAGGTAGCGTGAGCGCCGGCCCAGCACGCCCGTGAGGTTGGCGACATACCCCAGCGCCATCGCCAGCAGCGTGAAGATCGCCAGGCCATGCGCGGGGTTGAAGCCGCCGTGCTGGAAGATGCCCAGCGCCGTCGCCGCGGCAACGAACGTGCTGGCCAGGTACACGCGGCCCAGCGTGTTCTGCAGCGTGATCTCCTTGTAGCGCGCCAGCGCCCAGAAGCCAGCGACGAGGGCCGTCATGCCTGTGATGGTGTGCACGACGCCGAGCGGGGTCAGGCCGAACATGGGTTTCTCCTCGTGATTTTGATTTTTCAGACGGGGCGCAGCTGGTCCGCGATGCTGCGGGTCTTGTCGGTCACTTCGCTGCCCGTGTGCTGCGTGGTCTTGCGCTCGATCAGCATCACCAGGCATTCCTCTTCGGCCACCGGGTTGTGGCGCACGCCCTTGGGCACCACGAACGCTTCGCCTTCCTTCAGGTCCACGGCGCCGGCTTCCATCTCGATGCGCAGCTTGCCCTTCAGGATGAAGAACAGTTCGTCCTCCTCGTCGTGGCTGTGCCAGGTGAGCGTGCCCTTCACCTTGGCGACCTTCACGTAGGAGTCGTCGACTTCGGCGACGACGCGCGGGGACCAGAGTTCGCGCAAGGCGGTGGCCACCGCCAGGGGAGAGACTGCGTCGGGCATGGGAACCTCCACCGGAGGCCCCGTTTATACGCCCAGCCCGGCTATTCCTTCACCGAGCCCGTCATGCCCGCCACGTAGTACTCGACGAAGAACGAGTAGATGATGGCCACGGGGACGGAACCGAGCAGGGCGCCCGCCATCAGGCTGCCCCAGTGGTACACGTCGCCTTCCACCAGCTCGGTGACCACGCCTACGGGGATGGTCTTGATCTCGCTGGAGCTCACGAAGGTCAGCGCGTAGATGAACTCGTTCCAGCTCAGGGTGAAGGCGAAGATGCCCGCGCTGATCAGGCCCGGCACGGCCAGCGGCAGGATGATCTTGGTCAGGATCTGCCAGCGGCTCGCGCCGTCGATCAGCGCGCACTCTTCCAGCTCGTGCGGGATGCTGCGGAAATACCCCATCAGCAGCCACGTGCAGAAGGGGATCAGGAAGGTGGGGTAGGTCAGGATCAGCGCCAGGCGCGTGTCGAACATGCCCAGCTGGAACACCACGGAGGCCAGCGGGATGAACAGGATCGACGGCGGGACCAGGTACGCCAGGAAGATCGCCAGGCCCACGTGCTTGGCGCCGCTGAAGCGCAGGCGCTCGATGGCGTAGGCCGCGAACACCGACGCAGCCAGGCTGAAGAAGGTAGACACCACCGAGATCAGCAGCGTGTTCCACATCCACTGCGGGTAGCTCGTTTCGAACAGCAGCTTGTGGAAGTGCGCCAGCGTCGGGTTCACCACCCAGAAGGGGTTGCCGTCGCGCGAGAGCAGCTCGTTGTTCGGCTTGAACGCCGTGATCCCCATCCAGTAGAACGGGAACAGCAGCACGAAGACGAACGCGATGAGCGGCAGGTAGGTCGCCAGCGTCTTGCGCAGCGGCGATTCCAGGTAGCTCATGCCCTCGATGTGCGAGATGTCCTGGCTGGGGGGCGGGGCGGGTGTGGCCATCAGTCCTTGCCGCCCTGTTGCCAGGCGCGGCGCTGCAAACCGAAGTAACTGAACATGATCGCGGCCAGCAGGAAAGGCACCATCGCGATCGAGATCGCGGCGCCTTCGCCCAATGCGCCGCCGGAGATCGCGCGCTGGAACGACAGCGTGGCCATCAGGTGCGTGGCGTTCAGCGGGCCGCCGCGCGTCAGCACGTAGATCAGCTGGAAGTCGGTGAACGTGAAGAGCACCGAGAAGGTCATCACCACCGCGATGATGGGCGTCAGCAGCGGCAGCGTCACGTAGCGGAACTGCTGCCAGGGCGTGGCGCCGTCGATGGCGCTGGCTTCGTAGTAGCTCGGGCTGATCGTCTGCAGGCCGGCCAGCAGCGTGATGGCCACGAAGGGCACGCCGCGCCACACGTTGGCGACGATGGTGGAGATGCGCGCGTTCCACGGCACCCCCAGGAAGTCGATGTAGCGGTCGATCAGGCCGAGCTTGAGCAGCACCCAGCTGATGATGGAGAACTGCGAGTCGTAGATCCACCAGAAGGCGATGGCCGACAGCGCGGTCGGCACGATGTACGGCAGCAGGATCACCGCGCGGAAGAACGTCTTCATCGCGATGTTGCGGTTCAGGATCATCGCCAGCCACAGGCCCAGGACGAACTTGAGCACGCTCGCGACGAAGGTATAGAACAGCGTGTTGAACAGGGCCAGGCGCGTGACCGAGTCGCCCCAGAGGAACTCGTAGTTCTCCAGGCCGATCCAGTGGCCTTCGCGGCCCACCTTGGCGTCGGTGAACCCGAGCCACACGCCCAGGCCAAGGGGATACGTCAGGAAGATGAGCAGCAGCAACGCGGCGGGCAGCATGAATGCCAGCCCGAGCGCGTTGCGGCTGTTCTGGAAGCGCTCCAGCAGCGAGGTTTTCACCTCGCCGCGGGTGAGGGCGTCAGACCTTGTAGTAACGCTCGGCACGCTTCTGGGCCCGCTCCATCGCTTCCTTGGGCGTCTTGCTGCCGCTGATCGCCTCGGCCACCATGTTCACCACGATGAAGTCGGCGCCGGCGCCGGCCGATGCGTAGCCCAGCTTGCCGGCATAGCCGGTGGGGCGCATGTTCTTCACGGCGTCGCGGTACGGCGTGTTCTTCGGGTCGTCCGTCCACACCGGGATCTTCGCGTAGAAGTCCAGCGGCGGGGCGATGTAGCCGCCCGCGGCGGTAAGCCACGGCGTGAACTGCTCCTGCTCCATCATGAAGCGCAGGAACTCCTTGGCGGCCTGCGGGTACTTCGTGTACTTCATGACCATCTGGTTGAAGAACAGGTGCGACTCGGTGGGCGAGCCGACGGGGCCCACGGGGAAGCTGGCGTGGTTGATGTCCGACTGCAGTTCCTTGACCTTCGGGTCGGTCGCGTTCTTCGCGGCGTAGTAGATCGAGATGCCGTTGTTGGTCACGCTGATCTGGCCGTCCAGGAAAGCCTTGTTGTTGTTCGGGTCCAGCCACGACAGCGTGCCGGGGATGAACGTGGCGTACAGCTGCTTGCCGTACTCCAGCGCCTTCTGCGTCTCGGGGCTGTCGATCACGACCTTGTTGTTCTGGTCGACCAGCTTGCCGCCGTGCGACCACATCAGCCAGTTGCACCACAGGCCGTCACCGGTGGCGTTGCCCAGCGCGAAGCCGGGGGGCGTGCCCTTGGCGTGCAGCGCCTGGCACATCTTCAGGAAGTCGTCGGTGTTCTTCGGGAAGGTCTCGTAGCCCGCGGCCTTCAGCATGCTGGTGCGGTACACCATCATCGAGCCGGCGGCGCCCAGGCCCAGGCCCAGCCACTTCTTGCCGTCGGGGCGCAGGTAGGACTGCACGGCGGGGTACCAGCCACCGTACTTCTTGCCCAGGTACTCGGCAAGGTCCGTCACGTCGAGCAGCTTCTCGGGGTACAGGTTGGCGTCGTCGTTGGTCGACAGGATGATGTCCGGGCCCGCGCCGGTGTTGGCGGCCACCGCGGCCTTCGGGCGCACGTCTTCCCAGCCCTCGTTGTCCACGCGCACTTCGATGCCGGTCTTGGCCGTGAAGGCCGCGACGTTCTTCATGTACTGGTCGATGTCGCCCTGCACGAAGCGGCTCCAGCGCAGCACGCGCAGCTTGGCGCCCTTTTCCGGCGTGAGCTTGATGGTTTGCGCATGCACGGCAGGCGCGAACACGGCGCCGGCGCCGAGCGACGCCGCAGCGGCGACGCTGGCGGAGCCCTCCAGGAACTTGCGGCGGTTGAAATCACTCATGCTTGTCTCCTTGGTTGCGGGAAAAGTGCTCAGGCGGGAATGCGTTGACCGGTCTGGGCGTCGAAGAGGTGCGCGCGCGACAAGTCGGGCACGAGGTGGATGTTGCTGCCGGGCGCGAAGTCGTAGCGCTCGCGGAAGACGGCGCTGATGTCGATGCCTTCGTGGCGGCAGGCGATGAAGGTGTCCATGCCCGTGGGCTCCATCACCACCACCTGCGCGGGGATGCCGCCTTGCTGCGCCAGCGCCAGGTGCTCGGGCCGCGTGCCGAAGACGACGGGCTGGCCGTCCTGCGCGTTCGAGGGCGGGGCCTGGAATTTCGTGCCGTCCTTCAGTTCCACTTGCGCCACGCCGTTGGCGCGGCGGATGGTGCCGGGCAGGAAGTTCATCGCCGGCGAGCCGATGAAGCCCGCGACGAACTGGTTGGCGGGCTGGTCGTACAGCTGCAGGGGCGAGCCGGTCTGCTCGATGCGGCCGTCGCGCATCACCACGATCTGGTCGCCCATGGTCATGGCCTCGATCTGGTCGTGCGTGACGTAGATGCTCGTCGTCTTCAGGCGCTGGTGCAGTTCCTTCAGTTCGCTGCGCATCGCGACGCGCAGCTTGGCGTCCAGGTTCGACAGCGGTTCATCGAAGAGGAACACCTCGGGGTCGCGCACGATCGCGCGGCCCATCGCCACGCGCTGGCGCTGGCCGCCCGAGAGCTGGCGCGGGAAGCGGTCGAGCAGCGCCTGCAGGCCCAGGATCTCGGCCGCGCGGTTCACGCGGTCCTCGATGCCGGCCTTGTCCATCTTGGCCAGCTGCAGCGAGAACGCCATGTTGTCGCGCACGGTCATGTGCGGGTACAGCGCGTAGTTCTGGAACACCATCGCGATGTCGCGCGCTTTCGGCGGCACGTCGTTGACGACCTTGCCGCCGATCTTGATCTCGCCGCCCGTGATGTGCTCGAGCCCCGCGATCATGCGCAGCAGCGTCGACTTGCCGCACCCCGAAGGGCCGACCAGCACGGTGAAGGACCCGTCGGGAATTTCGATGTCGACGCCATGGAGGATCGGCGTCTCGCCGAAGCTCTTGCGGACGGAATGGATGGTGACACTGGCCATGAGCGGATGCAGTGTCGCGGCCACCGCGCCAGGGCGGATCAGGTCTTACCACTAGACCAATATGGCCCCTTGCGCTAACGCTGACGGAACGCTTGCAGTTCGCTCGACAGTCGCGAGAACTCGTCGAGCAGCGCGGGGTCGGCCGCCTGGAAAACCGTGTACTTTCCGTTGAGCGTGCGGGCCTGCACGCGCGGGGCCACCAGCCACTCGAGCCCGCGGATACGGATGACGTTGACGATGGCGAGCTCGCCCATGGCCATGTGCTTGTCGGCGAACCAGGTCTGGTGCAGCCCGGCCGTATCGATGCGCGTGCGGCTGCGCAGGATCCACCACCAGAAGAACACGAGCATCACCAGCGCGGCGAAGAAGTACGCCAGCAGGCTGTTGCTGCCGCCCTTGGCCTTCTCGCCCAGCCACACCAGCGCCAGCCAGAAGCCGACGCCGAAGACCATCACCGTCGTGACGGCCTTGAAGGTGCGGGAGAAAGCAGGGCCCTCGATCGAGGGCCCCGCGGAAGGCGTGAACTGGAACGGCTCGAGCACTACTTCTTCGGGGCGAAGAGCTCGTCGAGCTTCTTCTGCTCGTCGTCGGCGGCCTTCTGGTCGGCGGCAGGGTTGGGCATGGCTTCGGCGCCGCTCGCGCCCGGCAGCGCCGGCACCGCGGGCTGCGACTCGGCCGGCATCTCGATCTTCACCTTGTCGATGTCGATCTTCTGCTCCTTGTCGAGGAACACCGTGACCGTCTGCGGGAAGAAGATGACGATGAACACCAGGATCACCTGCATCAGCACCCACGGGATCGAGCCCATGTAGATGTCGGTGGACTGCACCGGCTTTTCGATGCGCTTTTCCTTGAACAGCGTGTCGGCGATGCCGCGCAGGTAGAACAGCGCGAAGCCGAACGGCGGGTGCATGAAGGACGTCTGCATGTTCACGCACAACAGCACGCCGAACCACACCAGGTCGATGCCCATCTTGTCGGCCACGGGGCCGAGCATGGGCAGGATGATGAAGGCGATCTCGAAGAAGTCGAGGAAGAACGCCAGGAAGAAGATGAAGATGTTGACGACGATGAGGAAACCCACCTGGCCGCCGGGCAGGTTCGTCAGCAGGTGCTCCACCCAGCGCGCGCCGTCCACGCCCTGGAACACCATCGAGAACACGCGCGAGCCGAACAGGATGAACACCACCATCGCGGTGAGGCGCATGGTGCCCAGCATGGCCTGCCAGCACAGGTCCCACGTCAGGCGGCGGTGGATGGCCGCGAGGATCAGCGCGCCCACGCAACCCATCGCGCCGGCTTCGGTCGGCGTGGCGATGGCGGTCGACTGGAAGGGCAGGCCGCCCATGGAGCCCAGCACCGCGAAGATCAGGATGGCCGACGGGATGATGCCGCGCAGGCACTTCATCCACAGCTGGAAGCCCGTCATCGTGCGCGCTTCCCTGGGGATGCCCGGCACGTGGTCCGGCTTGATCATGCCCAGCGCGAAGGTGTAGGCCGCGAAGATCAGCACCTGCAGGATTGACGGGCCCCATGCGCCCTTGTACATGTCGCCGACGGAACGACCGAGCTGGTCGGCCATCACCACCAGCACCAGCGACGGCGGCACCAGCTGCGTGATGGTGCCCGAGGCGGCCAGCACGCCCGTGGTGTAGCGCATGTTGTAGCCGTAGCGGATCATCACCGGCATCGAGATGAGCGCCATGGCGATCACCTGGCCGGCCACCGTGCCCGTCACGGCGCCGAGGATGAAGCCGACGATGATCACCGAGTAGCCGAGGCCGCCGCGCACCGTGCCGAACAGCTGGCCCATGGAGTCGAGCATGTCCTCGGCCAGGCCGCACTTCTCGAGGATGGCCCCCATGAACGTGAAGAACGGGATGGCGAGCAGCAGGTCGTTGGAGAGGATGCCGAAGATGTTGAGCGGCAGGTTCTCCATGAACGCCGCCGGGAACCAGCCCTGCTCGATGGCGAAGAGGCCGCTCACCAGGCCCAGCGCCGCCAGCGAGAACGCCACCGGGAACCCGATGAGCATGATGAACACCAGGCCGGCGAACATCACCGGTGCAAAGGATTGCATTTGCATGATTGAGTCCCGCGGATCTTTGTTGTGTTGTTCTTCGGTGCCGCCTTACTGCAGCGGGCGCTCGTAGTGCGTGTCCATCTCGTAGATGTGCATCAGGTAGGCGAAGCGCTTGACGATCTCCGACAGGCCCTGCAGCACCATCAGGCCGAAGCCGATGGGCAGCATCGCCATCGCGGGCCAGCGGATCAGGCCGCCGGCGTTGTTGGACATCTCGTGCGTGACGTACATCTTCACCAGCAGCGGCCAGGACAGGTACGCGAGCAGCGCCATGACCGGCAGCAGGAAGAAGATGAGGCCGAACAGGTCGACGTACACCGGCGCGTTGCCCTTCAGGCGGCCGTAGATCAGGTCGACGCGCACGTGCTCATTGAGCTTGAGCACGATGGGCGCGCCGAGCATCACGATGCCGGCGAACAGGTACCACTGGATCTCGAGCCAGCCGTTGGAGCTGATGTCGAGCACGTAGCGCACGAACGCGTTGCCGGCGGAGATGAGCGCGGTGAGCAGCACGGCAACCGACGCGATGTAGCCGAGGCGCTCGCTGATCCAGTCCACGGCCAGGGAGATCTTGAGGAGGGCTCTCACGGCTATCTTCTCCGTACGATGTTGTTTAATGAGAATGCGGTAGGCCCTTTAGGGGCGTAACCGTAAATACTACGCCGCTGCCGCTGAAAAAAGCCTGACTAGCGATTTTCGGGTTTACCCCGAGAATTCTTCGACCCCATGCCAACAGCCGAAGCGACTTCCCTGGGCGCGAATGATATGCGCCGCGCGGGGCGGGAGCGCCTATCGCTCGCCCTGATGGATGCGCGCAACCACACGCTGCAGCTGCTGCCGCTCTTCGAGGGTGCGCAGGTGCCTTGCGCCGAAGACACGGAGCTGCCGCTGTGGGTTGCGGGCCACATCGCGTGGCTCGCCGAATACTGGATCGGCCGCAACCCGCAGCGCATGCTGGGCGCAGCCTGCCCGGGCGAGGCGGTGCGGCTCGCGTCGATCGAGCCGAATGCGGATGCGTGGTTCAACCCCGCGCTCGTCGCGCACGACGTGCGCTGGCAGCTGGAGCTGCCGGCCGTGGACAACGTGCGCGCGTTCCTGCTGGAAACGCTGGAGAGCACGCTCGAACTGCTGGACAAGACGCCGGACGAGGACACGGCGCTGCACTTCTTCCGCATGGCGCTGTTCCACGAGGAATTGCGGCGCGAACAGTTGATGGTGCTGGCGCAGACGGTCGGTGTCGCGCTGCCCATCGACTTGCCGATGGGCATGCAGGCGCGAGACGCCATCCTCGTGCCGGCCGCTGCATGGGTGCTGGGCGCGGAGCCCAGCGGCTTCGTGTTCGACGTGGAGAAGTGGGCCCACGAGGTGCAGGTGCCCGAGTTCGAGATCGACGCGCAGCCGGTGAACTGGTCGCAGTACATCGAGTTCGTCGACGAAGGTGGCTACGACCGCCAGGAGTTCTGGCAGCCCGAAGGCTGGTCGTGGCTGCAGAAGCAGGCCGCCGCTGAAGGCCGGCGCGGGCCGAGGCACGTGGAGCAGATCGGCACCGCGGGCGGTGCGGTGCGGCAGATGCTGTTCGGCAAGCCCACGCGCATGTCGGGCAGCCAGTGCGCGATGCACGTGAGCTGGTGGGAGGCCGACGCCTACGCGCGCTGGTCGCAGCGCAGGCTGCCGACGGAGGTGGAGTGGGAGATGGCCGCGCACGCCGCGCACCGCCAGGGCTTCCGCTGGGGCGAGGTGCGCGAGTGGACGGCCGGCACGTTGCGGCCGTGGCCGGGCTTCGCTGCCGATGCGTGGACGCGCCACACGGACTTCGAGGCCGAGCCAAATTTCGGCGTGGCGCGCGTGCAGCGCGGCGCGTCGTTCGCCACGCCGCCGCGCCTGCACGATGCGAGGATGCGCCGCTTCGCGCTGCCGCACCGCGACGACGCCTTCGTCGGCTTCAGGACTTGTTCGTTCTGAACGCGGGTTAGCATCCCGCCACATGGAAACGTTCGGCGGGAGCCTCGGCAAGGCATGGGAACTGCTGCTGCGTGGTGACGCGGGCCTGGTCGAGATCGTGCTGCGCTCGCTGGCGGTCAGCGCCATCGCTTGCGCCATCGGGTGCGCCCTGGGACTGGCCGCGGGCGCGTGGCTCGGCGTCGCGCGCTTTCGCGGGCGCAGCGCCGTGCTCACGGTGTTGAACACGCTGCTGGCCCTGCCTTCGGTCGTCGTCGGCCTGGTGGTCTACCTGCTGCTGTCCCGCTCGGGGCCCCTGGGCTTCCTGGGCTGGCTGTTCTCGTTCAAGGCGATGGTGGTGGCGCAGGCCATCCTCGTGGTGCCTGTCGCCGCGGCGCTGTCGCGCCAGGTTGTCGAGGACGTGGAGGCCGCCAACGGCGAGCAGCTGCGTTCGCTGGGCGCCGGGCCCTGGGTCCGCGCGACGCTCATCGGCTGGGACGAGCGCTACGCGCTGCTCACGGTGGTGATCGCGTGCTTCGGCCGCGCGGTGTCGGAAGTGGGCGCCGTGATGATCGTCGGCGGCAACATGGAAGGCTTCACGCGCGTGATGACGACGGCCATCGCGCTGGAGACGAGCAAGGGCGACCTGCCGCTGGCGCTGGCGCTGGGCATCGTGCTGCTGTCGGTCGTGCTGCTGCTCAACGCGCTGATCACGGGGGTGCGCCGTTGGCGACTGGGCCGCACGGACCGGCCGCTGCTCGCGGGGTCGGCGCCGTGAGCCGGCTCGTCGAGCTGCGCGGCGCCAGCGTGCGCTACGGTCCGGTGACGGCGCTGGAAAGCGTCGACCTCGCCATCGCCGGTGGCGAGCGCGTCGCCGTCATCGGCGGCAACGGCAGCGGCAAGAGCACGCTGCTGCGCGCACTGCACGGGCTGCTCGTTCCGCAGTCCGGCTCGGTGAAGCGCGACGCGCGCTCGCGCGAAGCCATGGTGTTCCAGCGACCGTACCTGCTGCGCACGAGCGCGCTCGACAACATAGCGCTGGCGCTGCGAATCCGCGGCGGGTGGAGCCGGCGCGAGGCGCACGAGCGCGCCTTGCTGGCGCTGGGCCGGGTCGGCCTGAGCGCGCAATCGACGCGCAACGCGCGTGCGCTTTCGGCCGGCCAGCAACAGCGGCTGGCGCTCGCGCGCGCATGGGCCACGAAACCCGACGTGCTGTTCCTCGACGAGCCGACGTCCAACCTCGACCCGCACGGCAAGCGCGAGGTCGAGTCGCTGATGGCCGAGTTCGCGGACGGCGGCATGACGCTGGTCTTCGCCAGCCACAACCTCGGGCAGGTGAAGCGGCTCGCGACGCGCGTGATCTACCTCGAGCAGGGGCGGCTGCTGGCCGACCTTCCCGTGCAGCAGTTCTTCGACCATGAGGTGCTGGGGCGCACGTCGCCGGATGCGCAGCTTTTTGTGAAAGGTGAATCGGCGTGAAGTGGGGTGGGCTGCTCGCCGTGTTGCTGGCTTTCGGCGTGCACGCGGAAACGATCACCATGGCGTCGACGACGTCGACGGAGCAATCCGGACTGTTCACGCACCTGCTGCCGCAGTTCCGGAAGGCGACGGGCATTGACGTCAAGGTCGTCGCGGTGGGAACGGGCCAGGCGATCGACATCGCGCGGCGCGGCGATGCCGACGTGCTTTTCGTGCACGACACGGCGGCCGAGGAGAAGTTCGTCGCCGAAGGGGGTGCCGCCAAGCGTTACCCCGTCATGTACAACGACTTCGTGGTGGTGGGGCCCAAGGCCGACCCGGCGGCGGCGAAAGGCAAGGACATCGTCGCGGCGTTGAAGAAGATCTCCGCGGCCAGCGCGCCCTTCATCTCCCGCGGCGACAAGAGCGGCACGCACGCGGCGGAGCTGCGCTTCTGGCAGCAGGCAGGTGTCTCGAACAAGGGCACGGGCTACAAGGAGTGCGGCTGCGGCATGGGGCCGGCGCTGAACATCGCCAGCTCCACGGGGGCCTATGCGCTGAGCGACCGCGCCACGTGGCTCACGTTCGCCAACCGCGGCGACCTCGCGGTGCTGGTCGAAGGCGACAGGCGCATGTTCAACCAGTACGGCGTGATGGTCGTGAACCCGCGCAAGCACCCGCACGTGAAGGCGGCCGCGGCGCAGAAGTTCGTGGACTGGGTGACTTCCCCCGCGGGGCAGGGCGCCATCGCGTCCTACCGCGTCCATGGCGAGCAGCTGTTCTTCCCTGACGCGGTCAGGTGAAGAGCATCTTGAACCCCGCGATCACGAGCACGAGCGCGAGCAGGCGCTGGATCATCGGGTTGCCGAGCCGCTTGCTGCCGAGCGTCGCGCCGATGTAGCCGCCTACCACCACGACTGCGATCCACACCGGCAACGACGACGGGATCGCATACTTCGTCGTCAGTTGGCCTGCGAGGCCCGCGATCGAGTTGACGAGGATGAACGCGGCAGCGACGCCCGACACCGTCTTGGTCGGCGCCCAGCGGAAGAAGATCAGGATGGGGCTGAGGAAGATGCCGCCGCCCACGCCGGTGAGCCCCGACAGCAATCCCAGCACGGCACCCAGGGGCGCGAGCACCGTCCACTTCACGGGACGCAACGCCACCGAGCCTGCCGCCGGCGCGGTGCTGAACGAGCGCCAGCCCGCATACAGGAGCACGATGCCGAGCAAGGGCTTGAACAGATGCATCGGCAGCACGATGGCGCCGCCGACGAACGCCATCGGGATCGACGTGAGCGCCACCGGCCAGAACAGCGCGTGTGAAAACGAACCCGCGCGATAAAAGCGGAATGTCGCGATCGCCGCAACGACCACGTTGAGCGTGAGCGCCGCAAAGCGCATCTCGGCGGGAGCGATGCCCGTCAGGGCCATGACAGCCAGGTAACCCGAAGCGCCGCCGTGGCCGACGGATGAGTAAAGCAGGGCGGCCAGGAACAGGGCGGCGCTGGTGACTATGTCTATCGCATGCATGTTTGTGCCGGTCAACCAGCGCAAGTATGGCTCAGGAGGCCTCTCCCATTGAGATTTCGCATATCGCCCCCATTCCTCATACTCTGCCTTCCCTTTTTATCCCACCATCCGGGACATCCAAAAGAGCCGGTGGGTCTTTTAGAAGTGCTGACAAAAGGCAGGGCTGCAACACGGTAGATTCGTGGGAAAAGCAAGTTTGGAAAGTTGGGAATGTCTGTCGTCCATATGTCTACGTACCGGCGACGGGGAGGCCTGCGGCGCGAAGCGGTCTGGACCGAGCGCGCCTTCCCCGATCGCCACTGGATCATCTCCGCCGTCGTGCCCTGCGAGGATGGGCAAAGGCGCGTCGTGATCGAACCCCTGGAAGATCGCTCGATGGAAGCGGTGTATTCCGAGGCGTACTTCCGCCGCCACTTCATCGACCGCCACCAGTGGCTGCGCCGCCAGAACGAGAAGGTCCTGCGCAAGGCGCACAAGAAGGACTCCGCCGACCTGCTCCACGAGATGGCGCAGATCAACGCGCGCTAGGTCGCTTTCACTTTTCCTTGCCCATCACGAGGTCTGGCAGGACCGTGACGATCTGCGGGAACGCCGTGATCAGCACGATCGCGATGACCAGGCACGCGAAGAAGGGGATCGCCGCGCGCGCGATGGTGTTGCTGTCCTTGCCCGTCATGTTCTGCAGCACGAAGAGGTTGAAGCCGACGGGCGGCGTCACCTCCGCGATCTCCACCAGCAGCACGATGAAGATGCCGAACCAGATCAGGTCGAAGCCGGCCTTCTGGATCATGGGCAGCACCACCGCGCTGGTCAGCACGATCATGCTGATGCCGTCGAGCGCGGTGCCGAGGATCAGGTAGACGACGGTCAGCACCGAGATCAGCGCGTAGGGCGACAGGTGCATGGACTCGACCCACAGCGCCAGTTCGCGCGGGATGCCGGTGAACGCCATCGTCTTGGTGAGGAAGGACGCGCCGGCCAGGATGAACATGATCATGCAGCTGGTGCGCGTGGTGCCCATGAGGCCTTCCCAGAAGGTCTTCCATGTGAGCGACTTGCTCCACCACGCCAGGCCGAGCGAGCCGAGCACGCCGTAGGCCGCGCACTCGGTGGCCGTGGCGTAGCCCGCGATCAGCACCCACACGATGAACACGATGAGCGCCGCGCAGGGGATGAGGCTGCCCGACTTGCGGATCTTCTCGGCGAATGTGGTCGGCGCATCGGGCGGCGGCACCTGGTCCGGGTGGCGCAGGCTCCACCACACGATGTAGCCGGAGAAGAGCGCCATCAGCAGGAAACCCGGCAGGAAGCCGGCGAGGAAGATGCGGATGATCGATGCATCCGCCGCGACGGCGTACACAACCATCGTGATCGACGGCGGGATGAGGATGCCGAGCGTGCCGGCCGTGGCGAGCGATCCCAGCGCCATCTTCTCGCTGTAGCCGCGCTTGAGCAGCTCGGGCAGTGCCACCTTGGAGATCGTCGCGCAGGTGGCCGCGGAAGATCCCGACACGGAGCCGAAGATGCCGCAGCCGAGGATGGTGGTGTGCATCAGGCGGCCCGGCACGCGATTGAGCCAGGGCCGCAGGCCCTCGAACATCTCCTCCGACAGCTTGCTGCGAAAGAGGATCTCGCCCATCCAGATGAAAAGCGGCAGCGCGGCCAGCTCCCAGCTGGCGTTCGATTCCCAGAACGACGAGAAGAGGTTGTTGCCCGGCGAGGTGGTGGTGAAGAAGGCCTGGCCGACCCAGCCGCAGATGGCCAGCGTCATCGCGATCCACACGCCGCCGGCCAATAGCACCAGCATGATGGCGAGCAGCAGCCCGCCGACGAAGAGCATGTGCGTGTCCATCAGACGTCGGACGAGAAGTCGCCTTGCGCGTGCCGTTCTTCGACGGCCACGACGAAGCTGGGACGGCCGCCGCGCAGCACGATCACGAGTTCATCGACGAGCGCGATGAACAGCAGGATGGAACCCAGCGCGAAACTGGCCTGCGGGATCCAGATGGGGATCGGCAGCAGGCCCTGCGCCACCTCGCCGAAGGCCCAGCTGTCGTAGGTGAACTTGTTGGCCCACCAGGCGAGGTAGCCCACGGCCACCGCGCCGATGGACAGGCACACGATCTCCAGCACGCGGCGAACGCGTGGCGACACGTTTTCCAGCAGGAGGTTCACCCGCACGAAGTCGCCGTGCTTGAACGCATGCGCCATCGCGAAGAACGAGGCCGCGGCGCAGAACCACGAGACGACGTCGTTGACCGCGCCGGTGCGCACCTGGAACTCGCGCAGGATGCTCTGCCCGATCATCAGCACGCAGATCAGCAGCACGAAAACGGCGCCGAGGGCGCCGGATGCGAGGTAGAGGCGGTCGAGGAATCGCCGCAAGTTATTTCGCCGCCTGGAAGGCCTTGATCAGCGCCGTGCCGTCCGGCCCCGCCTTCTTCTCCCAGTCGGCCAGCATGATCGCGCCCACCTGCTTCATGTCGGCCACGAGCTTCGGCGGGGGCACCATGATCTTCATGCCCTTTTCGGTGAGCGCCTTCTTGTAGAAGTCGTTCTTCTCCTCGCTCACCTTCCAGCCGCGGTCTTCCGCAGCGGCCGCGGCCTTGAGCAGCGCCTCCTGCGTGGGCTTGTCCAGCGCGTCGAAGGCTTTCTGGTTCACGATGACCGCGTTCTTCGGCAGCCAGGCCTGCGTGTCGTAGAAGTACTTGATGCTCTCGTAGGTCTTGGAGTCGAAGCCGGTGGAGCCGGAGCTCATGTAGCTGTTGACGACGCCGGTGGCCAGGGCCTGCGTGAGTTCCGCGGCCTGGATGGTGACGGGTTGCGCGCCGATCAGCTCGGCGATCTTGGCGGTGGCCGGGCTGTACGCGCGCCACTTCAGGCCGCGCATGTCGGCCACCGACGCGATTTCCTTGTTCACGTAGATGCCCTGCGGCGGCCACGCCACGGTGTAGAGCAGCTTCATGCCTTGCGCGGCGAGCAATTTGTCGAGGAAGGGTTTCTGCACGCGCGCGAGCTTGCGGGCCTGCGCATAGCTGGACGCGAGGAAGGGGATGCCGTCGGCGCCGTACATCGGGTTCTCGTTCTCGGCGTTGACCAGCAGCAGCTCGCCGATGGGGGCCTGGCCGCTTTGCACCGCGCGCTTGATCTCGTTGGCCTTGAACAGCGACGCGTTGGCGTGCACCTGGATCTTGAGCTTGCCGTTGGTGGCCTTGTCGACGTCGTTGGCGAAGGCCACGAGGTTTTCGGAGTGGAAGTTGCCGGCCGGGTAGGCGGCGGGCAGGTCCCACTTGGTCTGCGCGAACGCGCCGAGGGACAACGATGCGGCGAGTGCGGGAAGGGCGTATTTGAATTTCATGGTCGCTCCGTGACAATCGACGAATGGATGCGTACAGGATAAAGGCAATCGCAAGATCCGCGCCATCGGGGTTTGACCCGCGATGAACCTGCGCTTCGTCGAAGCCTTCTACTGGGTCGCCTCGCTCAAGAGCGTGACCCGCGCCGCCGAGAAGCTGTTCCTCACGCAGTCGGCCATGTCCAGCCGCATCGCCGCGCTGGAGGAGGAGCTGGGCGTGCTGCTGCTGGACCGGCGCGACAAGCAGTTCCGCCTGACGGTCGCGGGCCTGCGCTTCTTCACGTATGCCCAGCGCCTGCTGGAGATGCAGCGCGAGATCAAGGCCGAGATGGGCGCCGGCACGCCGCAGGCCATGACGCTGCGCCTGGGCGCGATCGAGTCGGTGCTGCACTCCTGGCTGATCCCCATGGTGGAGAAGCTGCAGGACGACCACGAGGGCCTGGAGCTGGAGATGACGGTGGAAACCACGCCCGTGCTGCTGGACCAGATCCGCCGCGGCGCGCTCGACCTGATCTTCGCGGCGCTGCCGGCGTCGATGGAAGGCCTGCGCAGCCGCGCGCTGCCGCCGATGGAGATGGTGTTCGTGGGCAATGCGCAGAAGATGCGCCGGCGCATGTACCGCCTCTCCGATCTTGCCGACGTGGACATCCTCACCTTCCAGCGCGGCTCGCAGCCGCACGTGGCGCTGGTGGACCTGTTCCGGCAGAAGAAGCTCGAGCCGCGGCGCGTTCACACGATCTCGTCGATCTCGGCCATGACGCAGCTGGTGGAAGGGGGGTTCGGCGTGGCGACGCTGCCGCTGGCCGCCGCGCAGCGCCTGGTCGAGCACCGCGACCTGAAATTGCTCAAGTGCGACACGGCCTTGCAACCGCTGCCGGTGTTCGCCACCTTCCGCGCCGACCCCACGTCGCACGCGGTGGAAACGGTGGTGCAGGAAGTCTTCCGCTACATCGACTCGGCTCAGGGAAAACGCGCACGTCCCGTGGCAGCATCGAAAAAATCGATGACGTAAGCGAAAGATTATTCGTTTGAAGGGCCGGCCGCCGCCGACCAGAATCCGCCCCCATCCCATCACGGGTTTCGAGGAGCTGAAACGATGAAGTGGTACCTGCCGGCCCGCGCGGCCGCCCTGGCCTCCGGTCTCGCCTTCTGTGCTGCTGCCACGCACGCGCAGCAGGAAGTGCGCATCGGCGTGATCTACCCGCTCACGGGCCCGTCCGCCTCCGTGGGCGGCGAGCTGCGCAATGCGCTGGAGCTCGCGGCCGACATCATCAACAACGGCGCGCCCGGCGTGGCCGACCTGCCCCTCTCGCAGGGCAAGGGCCTGCCGAACCTGAAAGGCGCGAAGATCAAGCTGGTCTTCGCCGACCACCAGGCCAACCCGCAGGTCGGAGCGACCGAGGCGGAGCGCCTGATCACGCAGGAGAAGGTGGTCGCGATCGTCGGCGCGTACAACAGCGCCGTGACGGCCACGGCCAGCCAGGTGGCCGAGCGCGCGGGCATTCCCTTCCTGAACCCCGAGTCGTCGTCGGCCACGCTGACGCAGCGCAACTTCAAGTGGTTCTTCCGCACCACCCCCCACGACGACCTGTTCGTGCACAACGCGTTCGACTTCCTCGCGGAGCTGCAGGCCAAGAAGGGCATCAAGCCCGGCAACATCGCGACGCTGAACGAGAACGGCCTGTGGGGCACGGAGACGGGCAAGCTGCAAGCCAAGCTCGCGCCCGACTTCAAGTACACCATCGTCAAGCAGGTGTCGTACGCGTCGAAGACGACGCAGCTCACGTCGGAAGTGCAGTCGCTCAAGGCCGCCAGCCCGAACCTGGTGCTGCAGTCCTCCTACACGCCCGACGCCATCCTGTCGATGAAGACGTACAAGGAGCTGGGCTTCTCGCCGGACATGATCCTGGCCAACAACGCCGGCTTCACCGACACCGAGTTCATCAAGACGCTGGGCAAGGACGCCGAGTTCATCATCACGCGCGAGGTGTGGGCGCTGGACCTGGCCCGCAGCAAGCCGCTGATCAAGCAGGTGAACGACCTGTTCCAGGCGAAGTACAAGATCAACTTCACCGGCAACTCGTCGCGCACCTTCACCGGGCTGATGGTGATGGCCGATGCGATCAACCGCGCCGGCTCGACCGACCCGGAAGCCATCCGCAAGGCGCTGGCAGCGACCGACATCCCGGGCAAGGCGCTGATCATGCCGTGGGACGGCGTGAAGTTCGACAACGCCGGCCAGAACACGCTGGGCCGCGGCATCCTGGTGCAGGTGGTGGACGGCAAGTACAACACCGTGTGGCCGTTCAACATGGCCTCGCGCGAGGTGGTGTGGCCGATGCCCAAGTGGGACCAGCGCAAGTAATCACCCAAGGCAGTCCAGCATGAACGCCGACATCCTCCTGCAAACCCTCGCCTCGGGCGTGCTGATCGGGCTGATCTACGCACTCGTCGCGATCGGCCTCACCATGATCTTCGGGGTGATGGACATCGTGAACTTCGCGCACGGCGAGTTCCTGATGCTCGGCATGTACTCGGCGTTCTGGCTCTTCGCGCTGTACTCGCTGGACCCGATGCTGACGCTGCCGCTCACGGTGCTGATGCTCTTCGCGTTCGGGGTGATCCTGTACAAGGCCGTGATCTCGCGCATCACCAATGCGCCGATGCTGTCGCAGATCTTCACGACCTTCGGGATCATGTACCTGCTGCGCGGCGTGGCGCAGTTCCTGTGGAAGCCCGACTACCGCACGATCCCGAATTCATCGGTCTCCGGCAGCGTGAACTTCCTGGGCCTGCAGCTGGGCGAGCCGCAACTGGTCGCGGGGCTGGGTGCGGTGCTGGTGACGGGTGTCATCTGGTACTTCCTGAACCACACACGGCTGGGTGCCGCGCTCGAAGCCACCGCATCGGACAAGGACGCGGCGCGCCTCATGGGCATCGACTCGCACAAGATGTTCGCGCTGGCCTGGGGCATCGCCGCCGGTTGCGCGGGCGCCGCGGGCGGCTTGCTGGCGACCTTCTTCCCGATCTTCCCGGACGTGGGTGCCACGTTCATCCTGCTCGCGTTCGTGGTCGTCAACCTCGGTGGCTTTGGCAGTGTGACCGGTGCCTTCATCGCCGGCATCCTGGTCGGCGTGATCGAAGTGATGGGCGGGCTGCTCGTGGGCCCGCAGTACAAGATGGCCGTGGTGCTGCTGCTGTTCCTCGGTGTGCTGATGTTCCGGCCGCAAGGCCTGCTGGGGAAAGCATGAAGCGCTTCATCCTCCCGACGCTTTTCTTCGCGGCCGCGCTCGCCGTCCCGGCGTTCGTCGATGCCTCGCACCTCAACCTCGCGATCCTCGTGCTGATGGCCGCGCAGCTGGGCGTGGCGTGGAACATCGTCGGCGGCTACGCCGGCCAGGTCTCGCTGGGCCACGCCGCGTTCTTCGGCCTGGGTGCGTACACCTCGACGCTGTTGCTCGTGAAGTTCGGCGTCAACCCGTGGATCGGCATCTTCGCCGGCGGCGCGGTCGCCGTCGCCGTGAGCCTGGCCTTCGGCTGGTCGTGCTTCCGCCTCAAGGGCCACTACTTCGCGATGGCCACCATCGCCGTCGCGGAACTGGTGCAGATCGTCTTCACCGAATGGGAATACGGCGGCGCGGCGGTGGGCCTGTACGTGCCGATGCAGAAGACCGGCTGGGCCTGGATGAACTTCGCGACGAAGCTGCCGTACTACTGGCTCGCGCTGGGGCTGCTCGTGATCACGCTGTGCGTGAACGCATGGATCGAGCGCAGCTGGCTGGGCTATTACTTCCGTGCCATCAAGGACGAGCCGGACGCGGCGCGCAGCATCGGCGTGAACATCGCGCGCTACAAGCAGGTGGCGTTGTCGGTGAGCGCCTTCCTCACCGCGCTGGGCGGCAGCCTCTACGCGCAGAAGGAGCTGTACATCGACCCGAACTCCGTGCTGGCGACGGGCCTGTCGATCAAGATGGCGCTGGTCTCCATCCTGGGCGGCGTGGGCACGCTGTTCGGCCCGGTCGTGGGGTCGCTCGTGCTGACGTCGATCGAGGAGTTCACGCGCATCCTGTTCGGCGGCACGGGCCGCGGCACCGACATCATCATCTACGCGTCGCTGATCATCGGCGTGGCGGTGTTCTACCCGACGGGGCTGGTGGGCTGGTGGCGTTCGCTGTCGTGGGGCAAGCCGAAGGTGGCCGAGCCGGTCGCGCAGGCGCCCGCCAGCAAGGAGGTGGCCGCATGAAGCTCCTCGACGTCAAGAACGTCACGAAGAAGTTCGGCGGCCTGGTGGCCAACGAGGACGTGAGCTTCACGGTGGACAAGGGCCAGATCGTCGGCCTGATCGGGCCGAACGGCGCGGGCAAGACGACGCTGTTCAACTGCATCGCCGGCTACTTCGCGCCCAGCAGCGGGTCGATCACGCTCGGCTGCCGCGACATCGGCGGCCGCCCGCCCGAGTGGTGCGCGCGCGCCGGCGTCGGCCGCACCTTCCAGATCGCGCGCACCTTCACCAGCATGACGGCTTGCGAGAACGTCATGACCGCCGCATTGCTGTCACACCGCCGCATCCCCGCCGCCCGCAGCGAGGCGCTGAAGTGGCTCGCCTTCGTCGGCCTGGAACGCCATGCCGACAAGCCGGCCGGCAGCATGACCATCAGCGAGCAGCGGCGCCTGGCCGTGGCGCGGGCGCTGGCGATCAACCCGCGCATCGTGCTGATGGACGAAGTGATGGCGGGCCTGAACCCGTCGGAAGTGAACGAGGCCGTCGAGGTGGTGCTGAAGATCCGCGAGATGGGCATCTCCTGCCTGGTCGTGGAGCACGTGCTCGAGGGCATCATGCCCATCGCCGACAAGATCGTGGTGCTGGACCGCGGCAGCAAGATCGCCGAAGGCACGCCGCAGGAAGTCTCGCGCAACGACGCGGTGATCCATGCCTACCTGGGAGACGCGTGATGCTGCAGGTCAACCACCTCCAGGTGAGCTACGACCGCGTGCCGGCGGTCTCGGACGTGACGCTCACCGTGCCCGAGGGCAGCATCGTCGCGCTGGTCGGCGGCAACGGCAACGGAAAGTCGACGACGCTGCGCGCGGTCGCCGGCCTGAACCCGCCCGACGGCGGCACCATCACCTTCCGCGGCGAGTCCATCGGTTCGCTGCCGGCGCACGAGCGCGTGCCGCGCGGCCTGTCGCTGGTGCCGGAAGGGCGGCGCCTGTTCCCGCGCCTGACCGTCAAGCGCAACCTCGAACTCGGTGCGTACACGCGCCAGCGCGCGGAACTGGAGCAGGGCGTCGAGGAGATGTTCGCGCTGTTCCCCATCCTGAAGGAGCGCGAGGCGCAGCTCGCGGGCACCATGAGCGGCGGCGAGCAGCAGATGCTGGCGATCGCCCGTGGCTTGATGGCGCGCCCGAAGCTGCTGATGCTCGACGAGCCTTCGTGGGGCATCGCGCCCAAGTTCGTCGCCCGCATCCTCGACGTGATCCAGCAGGTCAACGCCACCGGCGTCTCCGTCCTGCTGGTCGAACAGAACCTGAAGAAGGCGCTGGCCATCGCGCACTACGGCTACGTCATCCAGACGGGCCGCATCGTGATGGAAGGCAAGGGAGCCGAGCTCCTGGCCGACGAACGCATCCGCAAGGCCTACCTGGGCCTGTGAACCGAAGAACATGACATCGAATTACGCCAGTCCCCGTGAATTGCGCCTCGCCGCGCGCGCCGGCCGCTTCAACGAGCCGACCTCCGGCCATGCGCCCGGCTTCCTGCAGGCCAACCTGATGATCGTGCCGCAAGCGCACGCCTTCGACTTCCTGCTGTTCTGCCAGCGCAACCCCAAGCCCTGCCCGCTGATCGAGGTGATGAGCCCCGGCGCGCGCGAGCCCAGGTGCGCGCGCGGCGCGGACATCGCCACCGACGTGCCAGGCTACCGCATCTACCGCAATGGCGAGCTGGCCGACGAGCGCGACGACGTGGGCGACCTGTGGCAGGGCGACTTCGTGAGCTTCCTCATCGGCTGCAGCTTCTCGTTCGAGGACGCGGTGGTGCAGGCCGGCGTGCCGCTGCGCCACGTGGAGCAGGGCTGCAACGTGGCCATGTACCGCACCAACATCGCCTGCGAGAGCGCGGGGCCCTTTCACGGCGAGATGGTCGTGAGCATGCGGCCGATCAAGAGCCGCGACGTGGCGAAGGTGGTGGAGATTTCCGGCCGGTTCGACGTGGCCCACGGGGCGCCCGTCCATATCGGCAACCCGGGCGCGATCGGCATCGCCGACCTGGCGCACCCGGACTACGGCGATGCCGTGCGCGTCGAAGACGACGAAGTCCCCATTTTCTGGGCCTGTGGCGTCACGCCGCAGTGGGTGGCCCAGAAAAGCCGCTTGCCGCTGTGCATCACCCATGCGCCCGGCAAGATGTTCGTGACAGACGTCAAGGGATAAACGTCCCGGGAGACCCACATGAAGGCCTTGTTGTTCGCCGCGCTCGCCGCGGCCGGGGCGGCTCACGCCCAAAATCCGCAGAGCGCCACCTGGAAGCTCGCGACGGGCTACCGTGCCGAGTCGTTCCACACCGAGAACCTCGTGCAGTTCGCGCGCGACGTGGATGCCGCCACCAAGGGGCAATTGAAGATCGAGGTGCACCCCAACAACTCGCTGTTCAAGCTGGGCGAGATCTTCGGCGCCGTGTCGGCGGGCAAGGCCGAGGCCGGCGAGACCATCATGAGCAGCCTGGTCAAGGACATCCCGATCGCGGGCGCGGACTCGATCCCGTTCGTGACGGCGAGCTACGCCGACGCCCAGCGCATGTGGCAGCTGCAGCGGCCCATGATCGAGAAGCACTTCGAGGCGCGCGGGGTGAAGGTGCTCTACGCCGTGCCTTGGCCGCCGCAGGGCCTGCACAGCAACAAGCCGATCAACAACGCATCGGACTTCAGCGGCACGAAGATGCGCACCTACAACCAGACGACGATCCGCATCGCCGAGTACATGAAGGCCACGCCGGTCGACGTCGCGATGGTCGACGTGAACAAGGCGCTGGGCGAAGGCCGCATGGACAACATGATCACGTCGGCCGTGACGGGCGTGGAGAACAAGGTGTGGGGGCCGATCAAGTACTACTACGAGATCAACGCCTGGTTTCCCAAGAACATCGTGTTCGTGAACGCCCGGGCGTTCGCCGCGCTGCCGCCGGCGCAGCAGAAGGCCGTGCTGAAGGCGGCATCGGACGCGGAAACGCGCGGCTGGGCCCGCAGCCAGGCCGTGATGGTGGATTCCACCAACGAGCTGCGCGCCCATGGCGTCAAGGTCGAGCGGGTCAGCCGTGAATTCGACGCCGAAATCAAGCGCCTGGGTGAAAAGTTCTCCCGGGAATGGATACGATCTGTCGGGAACGAGGCCAATCGGATTTTCGTCCCGTATTACACCCAATGACGACGACGACAACCCCATCCCGCTGGCAGTTCTGGATCGACCGGGGCGGCACGTTCACGGACATCGTGGCCAAGCGCCCCGACGGCTCGCTCGTGACGCACAAGCTCCTGTCGGAGAACCCGGAGCAGTACCGCGACGCCGCGGTGGCCGGGATCCGGCACCTCCTGGGCCTGAAGGCGGGCGAGCCCGTCACGCCCAGGCTGGTCGAGTCGGTGAAGATGGGCACGACGGTGGCCACCAACGCGCTGCTGGAGCGCAAGGGTGAGGCGACGCTGCTGGTCACCACGCGCGGCTTTCGCGACGCGCTGCGCATCGCCTACCAGAACCGCCCGCGCCTGTTCGACCGCAACATCGTGTTGCCGGAGCTGCTGTATTCGTCGGTGATCGAGGCGAGGGAGCGCGTGGGTGCGCAAGGCGAGATGCTGCAGAAGCTGGACGAGGCCCACCTGCGCGATGAGCTGAAGAAGGCGCACAAGGCCGGCGTGCGCAGCGTCGCCGTCGTCTTCATGCACGGCTACCGCTTCACGGACCACGAGAAGGCGGCGGCGCGGCTGGCGCGCGAGGCGGGCTTCACGCAGGTGAGCACCTCGCACGAAACCAGCCCGATGATGAAGTTCGTCAGCCGCGGCGACACGACGGTGGTGGATGCGTACCTGTCGCCGATCCTGCGCCGCTACGTCGACCAGGTGGCCAGCGAGATGCCCGGCGTGAAGCTGTTCTTCATGCAGTCCTCGGGCGGCCTGACGGACGCGCACAAGTTCCAGGGCAAGGACGCGATCCTGTCGGGGCCCGCGGGTGGCATCGTCGGCATGGCGCGGACGGCGCAACTGGGCGGCCACCACAAGGTGATCGGCTTCGACATGGGTGGCACGTCCACCGACGTGTCGCATTTCGCGGGCGAGTTCGAGCGGGAGTTCGAGACGCAGGTGGCCGGCGTGCGCATGCGCGCGCCGATGATGAGCATCCACACCGTGGCGGCCGGCGGCGGTTCGATCCTGGAGTTCGATGGGTCCCGCTTCCGCGTGGGGCCGCAGAGCGCGGGCGCGAACCCGGGCCCGGCCAGCTATCGCCGCGGCGGGCCGCTCGCGGTGACGGACGCGAACGTGATGGTCGGCAAGATCCAGCCGCGCTACTTCCCGAAGGTGTTCGGGCCCAAAGCCAACGAGGCGCTCAGCTTCGAGGCCGTGCAGGCCAAGTTCAACGAGCTCGCCGGCAAGACCGGCCGCAGCGCGGAAGTGGTGGCCGAGGGCTTCATCAACATCGCCGTGCAGCAGATGGCCAACGCCATCAAGAAGATTTCGGTGGCGCGCGGCTACGACGTCACGCGCTACACGCTGCAGTGCTTCGGCGGCGCGGGCGGGCAGCATGCGTGCCTGGTGGCGGACGCGCTGGGCATGAGCCGCGTGTTCGTGCACCCGCTGGCAGGCGTGCTCTCCGCCTACGGCATGGGCCTGGCCGACCAGAACGTGATCCGCGAGCTGTCGATCGAGCTGCCGCTCACGCAATCCAACCTGCCGCTGGTGGCCGAAAAACTGGACACGCTGGGCGCCGCGGCGCAGGCGGAGCTGGAACAGCAGCAGGCCAATTCCGGCCAGGTAACCGTGCACCACCGCGTGCACGTGCGCTACGAAGGCAGCGACTCGGCGCTGGTCGTGCCCTTCGGCGACCTGCAGACGATCATCGCGGGCTTCGAGACCGCCTACCGCCAGCGCTTCGCCTTCCTGATGCAGGGCAAGGGGATGATGGTCGAGGCCGTGTCGGTGGAAGCCGTGGTCGCGGGGGACGCGCCGGCCGAGCCGCGCAACGACATGCACCCGATGCGCGAGGCGCCGCGGCGCGAGACGGTGCGCATGTACTCGGGCGGGCAGTGGCACGAGGCCGCGCTCATCGTGCGCGAGGACCTGCGCGCGGGCGACATCATGGCGGGGCCCGCCATCATCGCGGAGAAGAACGCGACCACCGTGGTGGAGCCCGGCTGGGAGGCGCAGCTGACGGCGCTGGACCACATCGTGCTGGAGCGGCGCGTGCCGCGCACGCAGCGCTTCGCCGCGGGGACGCGAGTCGACCCCGTGCTGC
The DNA here is from genome assembly GCF_037572775.1 of Ramlibacter sp. PS4R-6. Classification (NCBI taxonomy): domain Bacteria; kingdom Pseudomonadati; phylum Pseudomonadota; class Betaproteobacteria; order Burkholderiales; family Comamonadaceae; genus Ramlibacter; species Ramlibacter sp. PS4R-6. Next base: position 2,037,944 of record NZ_JBBHKA010000001.1, read on the forward strand.
TGGAGGTCTTCAACAACCTCTTCATGAACATCGCCGAGCAGATGGGGCTGCAGCTGCAGAACACGGCGTACTCGGTGAACATCAAGGAGCGGCTCGATTTTTCCTGCGCGCTGTTCGACGCGGAGGGCAACCTCATCGCCAACGCGCCGCACATGCCGGTGCACCTGGGCTCGATGGGCGAGTCGATCAAGACGGTGATTCGCGAGAACGCCGGCCGCATGTCGCCCGGTGACGTGTACGTGCTGAACGACCCTTACCACGGCGGCACGCACCTGCCGGACGTCACGGTGATCACGCCCGTCTACCTCGGCACGAGCGCGTCCGACAAGCCGTTGTTCTATGTGGGCTCGCGCGGCCACCACGCCGACATCGGCGGCAGCACGCCGGGTTCGATGCCACCCTTCTCGACACGCGTCGAGGAGGAGGGCGTGCAGATCAACAACGTCAAGCTCGTGGACCGCGGCGTGTTGCGCGAGGCCGAAATGGTCCAGCTGCTCAAGAGCGGCGAATTCCCCAGCCGCAACCCCGAGCAGAACATGGCGGACCTGAAGGCGCAGATCGCCGCCAACGAGAAGGGCGTGCAGGAGCTGCGCAAGATGGTCGAGCAGTTCGGGCTCGATGTCGTGCAGGCCTACATGAAGCACGTGCAGGACAACGCCGAGGAGTCCGTGCGGCGCGTGATCACGAAACTGAAGGATGGCAAGTTCACCTTGCCGCTGGACAACGGCGCACAGATCCAGGTGGCGATTCGCGTCAACGCCCAGGACCGCAGCGCCGAGATCGACTTCACCGGCACGTCGCCCCAGCAGGTCAACAACTTCAATGCGCCGACGGCGGTGTGCATGGCGGCGGTGCTGTACGTCTTCCGCACGCTGGTGGACGACGAGATCCCGCTGAACGCCGGGTGCCTGAAGCCGCTGAAGGTCGTCATCCCGTCGCACTCGATGCTCAACCCCGACCCGCCGGCTTCGGTGGTGGCGGGCAACGTCGAGACCTCGACGTGCATCACCAACGCGCTGTACGGCGCACTGGGCGTGATGGCGTCGAGCCAGTGCACGATGAACAACTTCACCTTCGGCAACGCGCGCCACCAGTACTACGAGACGATCTCGGGCGGCAGCGGCGCGGGCGAGGGCTTCGACGGCACGAGCGTCGTGCAGACGCACATGACCAACTCGCGCCTGACGGACCCGGAGGTGCTGGAGTTCCGCTTCCCGGTGCGGCTGGAGAGCTACGCGATCCGCGACGGTTCGGGCGGCGCAGGCAAGTTCAAGGGCGGCAACGGCGGCGTGCGGCGCGTGCGCTTCCTCGAGCCGATGACGGCGAGCATCCTGTCGAACGGCCGCAAGCACGGCGCCTTCGGCATGGCCGGCGGCCAGCCCGGGCAGGTTGGCGTGAACCGCGTCGTGCGGGTGGACGGGAAGGTGGAGGAGCTGGACCACATCGCCTCGGCCGAGATGGGGCCGGGCGACATCTTCGAAATCCACACGCCCGGCGGCGGCGGGTACGGATAGGCGGCAAAATCCGGCGCATGGATGCCAGCGCCGACGCTTTCCTTGCCAACTACCGCTACCTCGCCGAGTACAACCGCTGGTTCAACGAGCGGCTGTACGACGCGTGCGAGCGCGTGGGCGACGCCGAGCGGCGGCACGACCACGGCGCGTTCTTCGGCTCCATCCACGGCACCTTGAACCACATCGTGTGGGCCGACCGCCTGTGGCTGAAAAGGTTCGCGACGCAGGGGTTCGGGTTTCCGGCGCTCACGGAGGACCTGTTGCGGGTGCCGGAAGATGCGGTGCACGCGACGGTGCTCTACGAGAACTGGAATGAACTGCGCGCGGCGCGGGTGGCCCTCGACGCGGCGATCGAGGTGTGGGTGCGCGACATGCCGCCGGCGTTCCTGCTGGCGCCCATGCGCTACGCCAACACCAAGGGCGTGAAGCGCGACCACCCGGCTTGGAAGGGGCTCACGCACTTCTTCAACCACCAGACCCACCACCGCGGGCAGGCCACCACCTTGCTGTCGCAGGCCGGCATCGACGTAGGGATGACCGACCTGATCTCGCTGGCGTAAACAAGAAGGCCCGCTATCGCGGGCCCTCGGATCCCGGCCTGCGCCGGGATGACATCGCTGTCGCTACGTCACTTCTTTGCGCTGGCCGCAGCCTTCGCGCCGCTCGCGGCGGGCTTGCCGGCGTCGGCGGTCTTCGTGTCCTTCTTGGCGTCCTTCTTCTCGTCCTTCGCCGTGGCCTTGCTCTCGGCGGCGCGGGTTTCCTTCTTCTCGTCCTTGGCGGCCGCCTTGGTGTCCTTCTTGGCGTCCTTCTTTTCCTCCTTGGCGTCCTTCTTGGCCGTCATGGCCTTGTAGGCCTCGCCATTGACCGTGAGGCCTTCGGCGGAGAGCTTGGCGGCGCGCGCGTCGCCCACGCCCTTCACGCGGTCGATGAAGTCCTGCCAGCTCTTGAACTCGCCCTTCTTGCGCTCGGTGAGGATGAGCTTGCTGGTGACGGGGCCGATGCCCTTGACGGCATCGAGTTCCTTCTCGTTCGCCTTGTTCACGTCGACGGCGGCCATGGCCAGGGCCGTGTACAGCATCAGCAGGACGGCCAGGATCTTCTTGAGCATGCGGGTCTCCTTTGCGGGTGGTGGTTGCACCCGCTCAACGGCGGCCGCCGCGGGCCGGTTGACCGGGTCAGCCCCCGAGGGTGGCCATGTAGCTGGCGACGCCTTCCTGCACGGTGGCGAACCGGTGGTCGCAGCCGGCCGCGCGCAGCTTCGCCAGGTCGGCCTGCGTGTAGCACTGGTACTTGCCGCGCAGGGCGTCCGGGAAGGGGATGTACTCGATGAGGCCCTTGGCGGCAGCGGCCTTCGCATCGAGCGGTGCGCCGGGCTTGCCGAGCGCGTTCACCACGCCGACCGCGACGTCGTTGAAGGGCTGCGCGCGGCCCGTGCCCAGGTTGAACAGCCCCGACTTGCCCGGGTTGTCCAGGAACCACAGGTTCACGGCGACCACGTCGTCGACGAAAACGAAGTCGCGCTTCTGCTCGCCGGGACCGTAGCCGCCGTACTCGCCGAACAGCTTGACCTTGCCGTCCGCCTTGAACTGGTTGTACTGGTGGAAGGCGACGCTGGCCATGCGGCCCTTGTGCTGCTCGCGCGGGCCGTACACGTTGAAGTAGCGGAAGCCGACGACCTGCTTGCCCTTGCCCTTGGCCGCGCCCGAGAAGTCCTCGCCGAGCTCGCGCCGCATGCGCTGGTCGAACAGCAGCTTGGAGTAGCCGTAGACGTTGAGCGGGTGCTCGAACTGCGGCGTCTCGCGGAAGGTCTCGGACCCGCCGTACGTGGCGGCGGAAGACGCGTACAACAGGCGCGAACCACGCTCCTTGCAGGCGGCGAAGAGGCCGCAGGACAACGTGTAGTTGTTGTCCATCATGTACTTGCCGTCCTGCTCCATCGTGTCGCTGCACGCGCCTTCGTGGAACACGGCTTCGACCTTGCCGAAATGGCCTTCGGCGAAGGCGTCGTAGAACAGGTCGGCGTCGACGTAGTCGGCGATCTTCAGGTCGGCGAGGTTGCGGAACTTGTCGCCGTGCGCCAGGTCGTCGACGGCGATGATGTCGTCGATGCCGCGGGCATTGAGGCCCTTGACGATGTTGCTGCCGATGAACCCGGCGGCCCCGGTGACCACGTAGCGCGTCATTCGAACAGCTCCTCGTACGAAACGGTGGCGGTGCCGAACTTGCCCACCACGATGCCGCCGGCCTTGTTGGCGAGCGGCATGGCGTCGCGCAGCGACATGCCCGCGGCCACCAGCGCCGCCAGCGTGGCGATGACGGTGTCGCCGGCGCCCGTCACGTCGAACACTTCGCGCGCCTGCGCCGCGACGTGCGTCTCACCCTGCGCATCGAAGAGCGTCATGCCGTCCTCGCCCAGCGTGACCAGGATCGCATCCAGGCGCAGCGCCTCGCGCAGCTTCTGCGCCTTCTCGCGCAACTGCGCATCGTCCTTCCAGCTGCCCATCACCTGCTGCAGCTCGGCGCGGTTGGGCGTGATGACCGTCGCGCCCGCATAGCGCTCGTAGTCCGAGCCCTTGGGGTCGATCAGCACCGGCTTCTTCGCCGCGCGCGCCAGCTGGATCATCTTCGGGATGTGCGCGAGCCCGCCCTTGCCGTAGTCGGAGAAGAGCACGGCGTCGTGCTGCGGCGCCAGCTGCGCAAACGCCTCGTTCTGCGAGGCCAGCGCCTCGTGGTCGGGCTCGTTCTCGAAATCCATGCGCAGCAGCTGCTGGTGGCGGCCGATCACGCGCAGCTTCACCGTGGTCTTCAGGCGCGGGTCGCGCTTCAGGTGCGCGGCGATGCCGGTTTCCTTGAGCAGCGCTTCGAGGCGGCGGCCCGGTTCGTCGTCGCCGACGACGCCGAGGAACGCGGCCTTCGCGCCGAGCGTGGCGATGTTGTAGGCCACGTTGGCCGCGGCGCCGATGCGCTCTTCCTCGCGGTTGACCTTGACGACCGGCACGGGCGCCTCGGGCGAGATGCGGTCGACCGCGCCGTGCCAGTAGCGGTCCAGCATCGGGTCGCCGACGACCAGCACGCGCGCCCTGGCGAGTTGTTGCTTGTTCATAGTTCCTCCACGCGGCGCGCGGGGTAGCTGTCCCAGGCCTGGCAGCCCGGGCATTGCCAGAAATGCTGCTTGGCCTCGAAGCCGCAGGCCGCGCAGCGGTAGCGCATGAGCGGGCGCGCGGCATGGTCCAGCGCGCCCTGCACCAGCGAGTGGTACTGCTGGTGTTCGAGCTTCTCGTTGGCGAGCCACTTCGACGCGGCGACCAGCGATGGTTCGCGCTGCAAGTGCTTCAGGTACCACGCAGCGGCCTTGTCCGCGTCCGCCTGAAGCGAAACGATGGCTTCGAGCACGTCCAGCGAATGCGCGCGCTCGTAGGCGTGCTCGAGCACCTCGAGCGCCCGGGCGCGCTGGTTCGTCGCGATCGCCGCCTCGGCGTAGGGGCGCGCCATCAGCGGCACGGAAGAGGGCGCCGTCTCGGCCAGGCGCGAGAGCGTTTCATAAGCGGCGCGTTCGTCGCCGGCCTTGCGCTGCAGCGCCGCGATCTCGATGCCGGGACGCGCGGCCTCCGGCGCGACCGTCATCGCCTCGCGCAGCAGCTGCTCGGCCTCCTGCGGCGGCTTGGCCGCGGCTTCCTCGCACAGGTAGTGCGCGACGCGCCCGCCGAAGTTGCCTTGCCCGGATGCATCGAGCTTGCGCGCGACTTCCGCGGCATGGGGCCAGTCGCGCGAACGCTCGTAGATCGCGAGCAGTGCCAATAGCGCCTGGCTCTCGTAGGCGGTGCCTTCGAGCTTGCGCAGCGCGTCCTCCGCGCGATCGAGCAAGCCGGCCTTCAGGAAGTCCAGCGCCAGCGCGTGCTGCGCGCGGTGGCGCTCCTCCTTGCTCAGGTCGCCGCGCGAGAGCAGGTGCTCGTGCACGCGCACCGCCCGCTCGTACTCGCCGCGGCGGCGGAACAGGTTGCCCAGCGCGAAATGCAGCTCGGAGGTGTCGGGGTCCTTCTGCACCGCTTCGATGAAGGCGTCGATGGCCTGGTCCTGCTGCTCGTTCAGCAGGAAATTCAGGCCCTTGAAGTAGGCCTTGGGCGCCTGGCGGTTTTCCACGCGCATCTGGCGCAGGTCCAGGCGCGAGGCGACCCAGCCCAGCACGAACGCCAGGGGCAGGCCCCACAGCAGCCAGCTCAGGTCAAAGTCCATGGTGTCCCGTGTTGGGCGGCGGCATCGTCGTCATGCCGGCCGCTGCCGCCCGCTCCTGCGCACGGCGCGCAGCCGCGCGGTGCCGCAGCCAGCGCGGCACCATGCCCAGCGCACCCACCGCCAACCCGGCCGCGAAGGCCGCCAGCACCACCAGCACGAGCGGCGCGCGCCACTCGTAGCCGAAGAAGAAGTGCAGCGCGGTGGCTTGCTGGTTGTTCAGCGCGAAGGCGAACAGGGTAAAAAAAATGGCTGCCTTGAGCAGCCACATCAGGTATTTCATCGGGCCCCCGGTGCCGCCGATTCTACGGTCGGAGCCTTCAGGCCTCGTCCTTCATTTCGGCCGTGCGCTTGTCCACCGCCTCGCGCAGGGCCTTGCCCGGCTTGAAGTGCGGCACGCGCTTTTCGGGGATGTGGACGCTCTCGCCCGAGCGCGGGTTGCGGCCCATGCGCGGGGGGCGCCGGTTGATCGAGAAGCTGCCGAAGCCGCGGATCTCGATGCGATGCCCGCGCACGAGCGCGTCGCTCATGGCGTCGAGGATCGTCTTGACGGCATATTCCGCGTCGCGGTGGGTCAGCTGGCTGAACCGGGACGCGAGTTCTTCAACGAGATCGGACCGAGTCATACAGAAGGACGAGGGTCGCCATGGGCGACCCTCGTTGGGCCCTTTTTATTTTTCGAGCTTGGCCTTGAGCAGCGCGCCCAGGTTCGTCGTGCCCGCGTTCTCGCGCGCCGACTGCTGGGAAAGCTGCGCCATCGCGCCTTGCTCGTCCATCATGTCCTTCTGCTTGATGGACAGCTGGATGTTGCGCGTCTTGCGGTCGATGTTGACGACCACGGCCGACACTTCGTCGCCTTCCTTGAGCACGTTGCGCGCGTCTTCCACGCGGTCACGCGAGATCTCGGAGGCGCGCAGGTAACCCATGATGTCGTTGCCCAGGTCGATCTCGGCGCCCTTCGGGTCCACCGTCTTGACCTTGCCCGTCACCAGGGCGCCCTTGTCGTGCACCGAGGTGAAGGTGGCGAACGGGTCGCCGTCCAGCTGCTTGATGCCCAGGCTGATGCGCTCGCGCTCGACGTCGACGCCGAGGACGATGGCTTCGACTTCCTGGCCCTTCTTGAAGTTGCGCACGGCGGCTTCGCCGGCTTCGTTCCAGGACAGGTCGGACAGGTGCACCAGGCCGTCGATGCCGGCGGCCAGGCCCACGAAGATGCCGAAGTCGGTGATCGACTTGATCGGGCCCTTCACGCGGTCGCCGCGCTTGGTGTTCTGCGCGAACTCCTGCCACGGGTTGGCCTTGCACTGCTTCATGCCCAGCGAGATGCGGCGCTTCTCTTCGTCGATCTCCAGGACCATCACTTCGACTTCGTCACCCAGCGAAACGATCTTGCTGGGGGCGACGTTCTTGTTGGTCCAGTCCATTTCGGACACGTGCACCAGGCCCTCGATGCCGGGTTCGAGTTCCACGAACGCGCCGTAGTCGGCGATGTTCGTGACCTTGCCGAACATGCGGGTGCCGGTGGGGTAGCGGCGCGAAACGCCCATCCACGGGTCATCGCCCATCTGCTTGAGGCCCAGGGACACGCGGTTCTTCTCGGTGTCGAACTTGAGGATCTTGGCCGTGATTTCCTGGCCGGCCTGGACCACTTCGCTCGGGTGGCGGACACGGCGCCAGGCCATGTCGGTGATGTGCAGCAGGCCGTCGATGCCGCCGAGGTCGACGAACGCGCCGTACTCGGTGATGTTCTTGACGACGCCGCGGACGATGGAGCCCTCCTTCAGGGTTTCCATCAGCTTGGCGCGCTCTTCGCCCATCGAAGCCTCGACCACGGCACGGCGCGACAGCACGACGTTGTTGCGCTTGCGGTCCAGCTTGATGACCTTGAACTCCATGGTCTTGCCTTCGTACGGCGTCAGGTCCTTGATGGGACGCGTGTCGATCAGCGAGCCGGGGAGGAACGCGCGGATGCCGTTGACCAGCACCGTCAGGCCGCCCTTGACCTTGCCGGTGGTGGTGCCGGTGACGAACTCGCCGGACTCGAGGGCCTTCTCGAGGGCCATCCACGACGCGAGGCGCTTGGCCTTGTCGCGGGAAAGGATCGTGTCGCCGTAGCCGTTCTCGATCGCGTCGATGGCCACGGAGACGAAGTCGCCCACCTGGACTTCGACCTCGCCTTTGTCGTTCTTGAATTCGTCGACGGGAACATACGCTTCGGACTTGAGGCCGGCGTTGACGACGACGAAGCTGTGCTCGATGCGAACGACCTCGGCGGTGATCACCTCGCCCTGGCGCATGTCGGTGCGCTGCAGCGATTCTTCGAACAGTTGGGCAAAAGATTCGGACATTGAATTTCCTTGCACGTTCACGCAGGTTTCCGCGAGGCACCATTGCCCGGCGTTTCTATGACTGGTGACGGCGTTGCTTGCGGCTTTTGGCCGCGGTTGGGTTGAACAACCCCACAGGCCGGGTGCGCGTTGCGCGCTGACAGGGACCGTGGGACCTACTGCTTTTCTTCCCACCACCGGAGAACCTGCGCAACCGACTCTTCGACCGATTGCCCGGAGTTGTCCAGGAGGAGGGCGTCCTGCGCGGGCTTCAGGGGCGAGACGGCGCGGGAGGAATCCCGCGCATCCCGCGCCTCGAGGTCTGCGCGAAGAGCATCGATTGTAGCCGGAATTCCCTTTGAAATCAATTGCTTATGCCGCCGCTCGGCGCGCTGGGCGGCGCTGGCGGTCAGGTAGACCTTCAGGGGGGCGTCCGGGAAGATCACCGTGCCCATGTCGCGGCCGTCCGCCACCAGGCCGGGCAGCCGGCGGAAGCCGTGCTGCAGGCCGACCAGGGCCGTGCGGACGGAGGGCAGGGCGGAGACCTTCGACGCGTTCATCCCGGCTTCTTCGGTGCGGATCGCGTCGGTAACGTCCAGCTCCCGCAGGTAAACGCGCCCGCCGGTGAACCGCACCGGCAGCTTGGCGGCCAGCTGGGCGATCGCGGCCTCGTGGGCGGTGTCCAGGGCCATGCCTTCCCGGATCGCCGCGAACGCCGTGATCCGGTACAGGGCGCCGGAATCTAGGTAGTGGTAGCCCAGCCGTTGCGCGACTTCCGAAGCGAGCGTGCCCTTGCCCGATGCCGTCGGGCCGTCGACGCAGAGCACCGGGATGGCGGCTTCCGGCGCGTGCGTGACCGAGAAGAAGGCTTCGAAGTACTCCGGGAAGGTCTTGGCGACGCACTTCGGGTCCTCGATGCGCACGCGCACGCCGCCCGGGTTGAACGCGGCGAGCGAGAAGCACATCGCGATGCGGTGGTCGTCGTAGGTGTGGATGCTCGCGCGCGCCCAGCGCTGCGGCGGCGTCACCTTCAGGAAATCCGCGCCTTCCTCGACCTGCGCGCCGAGCTTGCGCAGCTCCTTGGCCATGGCGGCGAGCCGGTCGGTTTCCTTCACGCGCCAGCTGGCGATGTTGCGCAGCGTGGTCGTGCCGCCGGTGTACAGCGCCATCACCGCGAGCGTCATCGCGGCGTCGGGGATGTGGTTGCAATCGAGGTCGATCGCCTTGAGCGGCCATGAGCCGCGGCGCACCTCGAGGTGGTTGGGGCCGCTGGTGATCGCGGCGCCCATGGCACGTGCGGCGTCGACGAAACGGATGTCGCCCTGGATCGACGACTCGCCCACGCCTTCGATGCGCACGGGCGCATCGGCCGCCGCGATCGCGCCCAGCGCGACGAAGTAGCTGGCGGACGACGCATCCGCTTCCACGTGGATCTCGCCGGGTGAGGTGTAGCGGCTGCCCGCGGGGATCGTGAAGCGCTGCCACCCTTCGCGCCGCACGCGGATGCCGAAGCGCTCCAGCAGGTTCAGCGTGATCTCGACGTAGGGCTTGGAAATCAGTTCGCCGACGACTTCGACGACGACGTCCCGGGCCGCGACCAGCGGCAGCGCGAGGAGCAGGGCGGTGAGGAACTGGCTCGACACGTCGCCGCGCACGCGGATCGGCGCGTCGACCTTCGGCTGCGACGGATGGATGCGCAGGGGCGGGTAGCCCTCGGTGCCCAGGTAGTCGATGCGGCAGCCGAGTTGGCGCAATGCATCGACGAGGTCGCCGATCGGCCGCTCGTGCATGCGGGCGACGCCGCTCAACTCGAACTCGCCGCCCATCAGCGCCAGGGCGGCCGTCAGCGGCCGCATGGCGGTGCCCGCGTTCCCGAGGAACAGGCGCGCGTGCGCGGCCGGTGCGTGGCCGCCCAGGCCGGTGACCTGCAGCGACCGCCCGGCGTGCTGCACGCCGCAGCCGAGCGCGCGCAGCGCATCCAGCATCACCCGCGTGTCGTCCGAATCGAGCAGGTCGTGGATCGTCGTGGTGCCGCCGGAGAGGGCCGCCAGCAGCAGCACGCGGTTGGAAATGCTCTTGGAGCCGGGCAGCACCACGGTGCCGGCTGCGCCCGCGAGCGGCGGGACGTCGAGGAAGGCGGTGGTGAACACGGCGGTCAGGACTTGCGCGCGGAGGCCATGCGCCAGTGCGCACGCGAGTGGCTGGCCTGCTCGATCAGCGCCTCGAGCCCTTCGGCGTCGCCGTTCTCGATCATCTTTTCCATCGCCGCCAGCGTTTCCTGGAACACCTTCGATTGCTGCAGCAGCTCCTGCCGGTTCGCCAGCAGGATGTCGCGCCACATTTTGGGCTCGGAAGCGGCGATGCGGGTGAAATCACGGAAGCCGGGGCCCGCCAGCGAGAGGAATTCCTGCCCCTGCTTCTGCGTGACGATGCCGTTGATGAGCGCGAAGGCGATGAGGTGCGGCAGGTGGCTGATCGCGGCGAAGGCCGAGTCGTGCGCCTCCGGTGCCATCTTCACCACCTTGCACTGCAGTCCTTCCCACACCTTCACGGCATTCTCGACGTGCGCGGGGTCGGTCTTGTCGATGGGCGTGAGGATGACCTGCTTGCCGAGGTAGAGGTCGGGGTCCGCGTGCTCGACGCCGGAGACCTCCTTGCCCGCCACCGGGTGGCAGGGCACGAAGGAGCCGACCTGCTCGCGCAGCACGCGCCGCGCGGAATCGATGACGTCGCGCTTGGTCGAGCCGACGTCCATCAGCAGCATGTCCTTGGTGACGAGGTGGCGGATGGCCTTGAAGGTCGCCTCCGTCGCCGCGACGGGCACGGCCAGCAGGACGATGTCGGCGCCGGAGACCGCGAGCAGGGCGGAAGGCGCCTCGACGTCGATGACGCCCATCTGCCGCGCGCGTTCGGTCGTCGAGGGCGACTTGCTGTAGCCCACGACGCGCTTGACCAGGCCCGCGCGCTTGAGCGCGAGCGCGAAGGAGCCACCCATGAGGCCGCAGCCGATGAGCCCGAGTTGTTCGAACATCAGGCTTCGCCCACGGGGTAGGTCCCCAGCAACTTGTAGAAGGCGCACAGGGCGCGCAGCTCTTTCAGGGCTTGCGCCATGTTCGGCTGCGACGGGTGGCCGTCGAGGTCGATGTAGAAGTAGTACTCCCACTGGCCCGAACGCGCGGGGCGCGACTCGAAGCGCGTCATCGAGACGCCGTGCTTCTTGAGCGGCACGAGCAGGTCGTGCACCGCGCCGGGCTTGTTGGGCACGGAGATGACGAGGCTCACGCAGTCCTTGCCCGACGCCTGCGGCGCGTCGAGCACCTGCGGCAGGCAGATCACGGCGAAGCGCGTGCGGTTGAAGGCGTCGTCCTGGATCGCCTGGGCGGCGATGTGCAAGCCGAACTCGCTGCCGGCTCGCTCGCTGGCAATGCCGGCCCACGCCGGGTTCGTCGCGGCCAGGCGCGCGCCTTCGGCGTTGCTCGCCACCGCGCGGCGCTCGGCCTTGGGCAGGTGCTTGTTCAGCCAGCCCTGGCATTGCGCCAGCGCCTGAGGGTGCGCCAGCACGACCTGGATGCCTTCAACCGACGGCGACTGGCGCAGCAGGTGATGGCGGATCAGCAGGCTGATCTCGCCGACGATGTGCAGCGGCGACTGCAGCAGCAGGTCGAGCGAGCGCGTCACCACGCCTTCGCTGCTGTTCTCGACCGGGACCACGCCGAAATCCGACGTGCCCGCTTCGGCCGCGTGGAACACTTCGTCGAAGCTCACGCACGGCACGTGCTCGATGCTGGAGCCGAAGAACTGCACGGCGGCCTGCTCGCTGAAGGTGCCGGCGGGGCCCAGGTACGACACGCGCTGCGGCGCCTCGAGCGCGCGGCACGCGGACATGATTTCGCGCCAGATGGTCGCGACGTTGCGTTCCTTCAGCGGCCCGGGGTTGGCGGCCTGCAGGCCGTTGATCACCTGCGCTTCGCGCTCGGGCCGGTAGACCGTGGACCCTTCGGCCCGCTTGAGCTCGCCGACCTCGTTGGCGAAGGCCGCGCGCTTGTTGAGCAAGGCCAGCAGTTCGCGGTCGACCTTGTCGATCTCCGTGCGCAGCTGCGCGAGGTCCTTCTTCATTTTGCCGGGAGGGCGCCCTCGTCGCCTTCACCGCTTTCGGTGCCGTCCGTGCCGTCGGCCGGCGCGCCGGCGTCGTTCTCGACGATGCGTTGCAGGCCCGACAGCTGCGAGCCTTCGTCCAGGCCGATGAGCGTGACGCCCTGCGTGGCGCGGCCCATCTCGCGGATCTCGGAGACACGGGTGCGCACCAGCACGCCCTTGTCGGTGATCAGCATGATCTCGTCGTCGGTGTGCACCAGCGTCGCGGCGACGACCTTGCCGTTGCGCTCGCTTTGCTGGATGGCGATCATGCCCTTGGTGCCGCGGCCGTGGCGCGTGTACTCGACGATGGGCGTGCGCTTGCCGAAGCCGTTCTGCGTGGCGGTGAGGACGCTCTGCTGCTCGTCCTCGGCCACCAGCATGGCGATCACGCTCTGGCCCTCGTCCAGCATCATGCCGCGCACGCCGCGCGCGTTGCGGCCCATCGGACGGACGTCGTTCTCGTCGAAGCGCACGGCCTTGCCGCCGTCGGAGAACAGCATCACGTCGTGCTTGCCGTCGGTGAGCGACGCGCCGATCAGGTAGTCACCCTCGTCGAGGTCCACGGCGATGATGCCGGCCTTGCGCGGGTTGCTGAATTCATCCAGCGCCGTCTTCTTGACCGTGCCCATGGACGTGGCCATGAACACGTAGTGATCGGCGGGGAAGCTGCGGAACTCGCCGGTGAGCGGCAGCACCACGGTGATCTTCTCGCCCTCGATCAGCGGGAACATGTTGACGATGGGCTTGCCGCGCGAACCGCGCGAGCCCGCCGGAACTTCCCATACCTTCAGCCAGTACATGCGGCCGCGGTTGGAGAAGCACAGGATCCAGTCGTGCGTGTTCGCGATGAACAGCTGGTCGACCCAATCGTCTTCCTTCGTCGCCGTGGCCTGCTTGCCGCGCCCGCCGCGGCGCTGCGCGCGGTACTCGGAGAGCGGCTGGCTCTTGATGTAGCCCGCGTGCGAGAGCGTCACGACCATGTCGGTGGGCGTGATCAGGTCCTCGGTCATGAGCTCCTGGGCGTTGTGCTCGATGACGCTGCGGCGCGCGCCCACCTTGGTCTGCCCGAACTCCTGCTTCAGTGCGGTGAGTTCTTCGGAAATGATGGTCGAGACGCGCTGGGGCTTGGCGAGGATATCCAGGAGGTCGTCGATCTCCGCCATCACTTCCTTGTACTCGGCGACGATCTTGTCCTGCTCCAGGCCGGTCAGGCGCTGCAGGCGCATCTGCAGGATTTCCGAGGCCTGCGTGTCCGAGAGGCGGTAGAGCCCGTCGCCCTGCATGCCGAACACCATGTCCAGGCCCTCGGGCCGGTAGTCGTCGGCGTTGACGCGCGTGCCGTCTTCCTTGGCGCGCGTGAGCATCTCTCGCACCAGGCTGGAGTCCCAGCTGCGCGCCATCAGCTCGGTCTTGGCGACGGGCGGCGTGGGCGACTCGCGGATGATGCGGATGAATTCGTCGATGTTCGCCAGCGCGACGGCCAGGCCTTCCAGCACGTGGCCGCGTTCGCGCGCCTTGCGGAGGTTGAACACCGTCCTGCGCGTGACCACCTCGCGGCGGTGCTGCAGGAAGACCTCGATCAGCTCCTTCAGGTTGCACAGCTTCGGCTGGCCGTCGATCAGGGCCACCATGTTCATGCCGAAGGTGTCCTGCAGCTGCGTGAGCTTGTACAGGTTGTTCAGGACGACCTCGGGCACCTCGCCCCGCTTGAGCTCGATCACCAGGCGCATGCCCGACTTGTCGCTCTCGTCCTGGATGTGGCTGATGCCCTCGATCTTCTTCTCGTTGACCAGTTCCGCCATGCGCTCCTGAAGCGTCTTCTTGTTCACCTGGTAGGGAATCTCGTCGACGATGATCGCGCTGCGCTGGCCGCGGTCGATCTCCTCGAAGTGGCACTTGGCTCGCATCACGATGCGTCCGCGGCCGGTGCGGTAGCCTTCCTTGACGCCCGCGTTGCCGTAGATGATCCCGGCCGTCGGGAAATCCGGCGCCGGGATGATCTCCATCAGCTCGTCGATGGAGGCTTCCGGGTTGCGCAGCAGGTGCAGGCAGCCGTCGACGACTTCGTTCAGGTTGTGCGGCGGGATGTTGGTGGCCATGCCCACCGCGATGCCGGCCGAGCCGTTGACCAGCAGGTTGGGCAGCCGGGTCGGCAGGACCAGCGGCTCCTTCTCGCTGCCGTCGTAGTTGGGCCCGAAATCGACCGTCTCCTTGTCGATGTCGGCGATCATCTCGTGCGCGATCTTGGCCAGGCGGATTTCCGTGTAGCGCATGGCCGCGGCGTTGTCGCCGTCGACCGAGCCGAAGTTGCCCTGGCCGTCCACCAGCATGTGGCGCATGGAGAAGTCCTGCGCCATCCGCACGATGGTGTCGTACACCGCCTGGTCGCCGTGCGGGTGGTACTTGCCGATGACGTCGCCGACGATGCGCGCCGACTTCTTGTACGGCCGGTTCCAGTCGTTATTGAGCTCGTGCATCGCGAAGAGCACGCGCCGGTGCACCGGCTTGAGGCCGTCGCGCGCGTCCGGCAGGGCCCGGCCCACGATCACGCTCATCGCGTAGTCGAGGTAGCTTCGCCGCATCTCCTCTTCGAGGCTGATGGGCAGGGTTTCCTTGGCGAATTGGGTCATCGGAGGGGAAAAAGGGACTGGGGATGGGCGCGCGGGAAGCCTTCGATTCTACGGTCAAGGCCCTTGTCGCTCATCCGCAACATGCAGGCGGGAATGAGGTTTTGTCCTACGGGACCCCCCAGTCCCGACCGTTGATTGTGTAAGCGCGTGTGGCATACTAAGTTTGACGCTTTTGGTGATGGTCACCTTAAACGTAGTTTTTACGCAGCGGGGCTGCGCCTTTTTCCCCTCAAGAGGAGAACCATGAAGAAACTGAACAACGTCGCGCTGTTGATGGCATCCGCTGCGCTGGTCGCCGGCTGCTCGACGTCGCCTCCGGCGGGCACGCGCGTGCAGGCTGCCGACGGCGGCAACCGCATCGACAACTGGGTGAACGGCACCAGCGAGCTGGTCTGGAAGAACGGCACCAACGAATACTGCTGGCGCGACAACTTCTGGACGCCCGCCACCGCTGCCCGCGGCTGCGACGGCGCCCTGGTCGTTCAGGCTCCCGCCCCGGCTCCCGCCGCCGCCCCGGCCCCGGCTCCGCGCCCGGCCGCATCGGCCCCGGCTCCCGCCCCGGCCCCGCAACCGCCCGCCGCCACCAAGGTGACCTACGCCGCGGACGCGTTCTTCGACTTCGACAAGGCTGTCCTGAAGCCCGAAGGCAAGGCCAAGCTCGACGACCTGGTCGACAAGGTCAAGGGCATCAACCTGGAAGTGATCATCGCCGTCGGCCACACCGACTCGGTGGGCAACGACGGGTACAACCAGAAGCTGTCGGTGCGCCGCGCCGAAGCCGTGAAGAGCTACCTCGTGTCCAAGGGCATCGAGAAGAACCGCGTCTACACGGAAGGCAAGGGCGAGAAGCAGCCCGTCGCCGACAACAAGACCGCCGAAGGCCGCGCGAAGAACCGCCGCGTGGAAATCGAAGTGGTCGGCACGCGCACGAACCGCTAAGAGCATCCGCTCAGCCAGGAGAGGGCCCTTCGGGGCCCTTTCTCTTTTGCATTTGGGACAATGCGGCCGTGACCGAAGAAATCCTCAACGCCGACCCCGGCGAACTCGCCAAGTTCTCCGAGCTGGCCCACCGCTGGTGGGACCCGGAGAGCGAGTTCCGCCCGCTGCACGAGATCAACCCGCTGCGGCTGGAGTGGATCAATTCGCAGTTCCCGCTCAAGGGCCGGCGCGTGCTCGACGTCGGCTGCGGCGGCGGCATCCTGAGCGACTCGATGGCGCGCAAGGGCGCCGAAGTGGTCGGCATCGACCTGGCCACCAAGGCCCTGCGCGTGGCGCAGCTGCATGCCCTGGAAGCAGCGACGCCCAACGTGGAGTACCGCGAGATCAGCGTGGAGGCGCTGGCCCAGCAGGAGCCCGCGAGCTTCGACGCCGTCACTTGCATGGAGATGCTCGAGCACGTGCCCGACCCGGCTTCGGTCCTTCGTGCCTGCTCGCGCCTCGTAAAGCCGGGCGGTTGGGTCTTCATCTCCACGATCAACCGCAACCCGAAGTCGTTCCTGTTCGCCATCGTCGGCGCCGAGTACGTCCTGAACCTGCTGCCGCGCGGCACGCACGAGTACATGAAGTTCATCAAGCCGAGCGAGATGGCGGGTTACTGCCGCGCCGCGGGCCTGGAGCTCGCCTCTACGCGGGGCATGGAATACAACCCCGTGACGCGCCGCTACTGGTTGTCGGCCGACACGAGCGTCAACTACCTGCTGGCCACGCGCAAGACCTGATGTTCCTCGACGTGAAGGCGGTGCTGTTCGACCTGGACGGCACCTTGATCGACAGCGCGCCCGACCTCGGCGCGGCCGCGGACAAGATGCGCGTGGACCGCGGGCTGCCGTCGCTGCCGCTGGAGAAATACCGCCCCATGGCCGGCGCCGGCGCGCGCGGCATGCTGGGCATCGCCTTCGGCATGACGCCCGGCGCGCCCGACTACGACGCCATGCGCGAGGAGTTCTTCGTGAACTACGAGAACGCCATGACCGAGCGCACGGTGATCTTCGAAGGCATCCCGGCGCTGGTCGCGAGCCTGCTGGAGCGCGGCCTGGGCTGGGGCGTGGTGACGAACAAGTCGATGCGCTTCACGGGGCCGCTGACGAAGCAGATCCCGCTGTTCCGCAGCGCCGGCGCCATCATCGGCGGCGACTCGACGCCGCACGCCAAACCCCATCCGGAGCCGCTCCTCGAGGCAGCGCGGCGCCTGAAGGTCGATCCCCGGCAGTGCATCTACGTCGGTGACGACGAGCGCGACATCATCGCGGGCAAGGCCGCAGGCATGGGCACCGTCGCGGCCGCGTACGGCTACCTCGGCAGCAACGCCGACACGTACGTGTGGGGCGCTGATGCCCACATTGCGAGCCCGCTTGAATTGCTGGCGCTCTTGAAAAGCACGCCCGCGGCGTAAAATACGAATCTCCCGGGGCTGCACTGGTTTCGACGTGGGTTCGGAATCGCAGCGGGGCATGCCGAGGTTCAGTCACCTCGTTAATCCGCTGAAACAAAGTAACTGCGAACGACTCTACGTACGCACTCGCCGCCTAAACACCGGCGACCTTGCAACAGTCCGCCGATGGGCTGGGCCAAGGAAGCAATTCCAAAAGCTGCAAGGTAATCCACATCGGCTGGTCCTGAACCGGGCGCCTTGGTTCGGGACGAGACAATAGGACGCTGGCTACCCGTGTAGCGTGCGACTGCGCGACTCGGGTGGCGAGATCCAAATCAGACCGCTAAGCATGTAGATCTGCGCGAGGAAGGCTTGCGGACGCGGGTTCAATTCCCGCCAGCTCCACCAATTTCGGGCCACAATCGCGGCATGCTGCCGCGCTTGCCCACCCTCCTGATCGCAGCCGCCGCCCTCGGCGGCTGCTCCGTCGTGCCGCGCTCCGCATGGACGTACGACGGCACTCACCCGCTGCCCCGCGTCACGGCCGAGCCGGGCGCCGTCGCGCCGCTCACGGACCGCGTCGCGCAACTGCAGCTCGAGCTCAACGAGGTGCGCGCGAAGATCGCCGCGCAGCCCGGCACCTTCGAACGCTTGCCGCTCTACCGGCAGGAAAACGACATCCACAGCCGCCTGGCGCCGCTGCAGCGCGAGCTGGCGCAGTACGCCTCTGCGCGCTGACGACATCCTCTTCTCGCAGGGCTTCGGCACGCGCCGCATCTGCGCGGGGCTGGTGGAGCAGGGGCACGTTCGCATCGGCGGGCGCGTCGTCGAGGACCCGGCGCAGGAGTTCGAGCCGCAAGGCCTGGTGTTCGACGTCGATGGCGTGGCGTGGGAGTTCCACGACAAGGCCTACCTGGTGCTGAACAAGCCCGCGGGCACCGAGTGCTCGCAGAAGCCGTCGACCTACCCGAGCGTCTACACCTTGCTGCCCGGGCCGCTGCGCCAGCGGCCGAACAAGGGCGCGGTGCAAGGCGTGCAGGCCATCGGGCGGCTGGACGCGGACACGACGGGCCTGCTGCTCCTGAGCGACGACGGGGTGTTCATCCACCGCATGACGTCGCCGAAGAGGCACGTGCCGAAGGTCTACGAAGTCGGGACGAAGCATCCCGTGACGCCCGCGCAAGTCACGAAGCTGCAGGCAGGCGTGGTGCTCGATGACGACCCGAAGCCCGTGCGCGCCGCGGCGTGCGAGGCGACGGGCGATCAGTCGCTGCGCCTGACGCTCCTGGAAGGCAAGTACCACCAGGTCAAGCGAATGGTGGCGGCGGCCGGCAACCGGGTGGAAACCTTGCACCGCTCGCGCATCGGCGCCTTCGAATTGCCGGCCGACCTCGCGCCCGGGCAATGGCGCTGGCTGCGGCCCGACGACCTGCTGCTGCTCAGCCGAGCGCCCTGAGGAACTGCACGATGCGCTCCTTCGTGCGCTCGGGCTGGTCCTTGTGCGGCGAGTGCCCGCAATCGGCCAGCACCACGCGCGCGATGCCGCCAGCCGGGGCGATCTCGTCGATCTGCCGCAGCGTGCCGTAGGCGTCGTCCTCGCCCTGGATTGCCAGCACCGGCGCATGGATGCGCGCGCACTCCGCGCGGATGTCGAAGTCGCGGAAGGCGGGATCCAGCCAGATGTCGTTCCACTGCCAGAACGCCCCGTCGACGTCGTCGTGGTAGCGCGCCAGGCGCGCGCGCAGGTCCGTCGTCTCGTAGGCCACGCGCGCCTCGTCGATGGAGCGCACGGAGATGTCCTCCACGATAACGTGCGGCGCCATCACGATGCAGGCGCGCACGGGGAAGTGCGCAGCGTGGATCAGGGCAATCGTCCCGCCGTCGGAGTGGCCGAGCAGCACGGGTGAGTCGATCGCCAGCTCTGCCAGCAGGGCCGGCAAGACGTCGAGCGCCTCGCGGTGCATGTAGTCGGGCTTCAGCCGTCCGCTGCCCCGGACGTCGGGAATGGGGGGCGACTTGCCGTAGCCGCGCCGCGAATAGACGAAGCCGGCACGGCCGGTCGCTTCGCACACGCGCCGTGGCCAGTCGCGCCACATCGCGACGGAGCCCAGCCCCTCGTGCAGGAACACGATGGGCGATCGCGCGGCGTCGCCTTCGATGCGGTCGAGTTCCAGGCTGTCCACCAGCCGATGTTAGCGAGGCGTTAGCATGCACGCATGCCATCCGCATTCGGCCTCGTCATCGTCGGCGACGAAATTCTCTCGGGCAAGCGCGCCGACAAGCACATGCCCAAGGTCATCGAGCTGCTCGCCGCGCGTGGCCTGCAATTGGCGTGGGCGGATTACGTCGGCGATGACCCCGAGCGCATCGTCGCGACGCTCCAGCGTGCGTTCGCATCGGGCAACGTGGTGTTCTCCTGCGGCGGCATCGGCGCGACGCCGGACGACCACACGCGGCAATGCGCGGCGAAGGCGCTGGGCGTCGAGCTCGCGCTGCATCCGCAAGCGGAGGCGCTGATCCGCGAACGCATGCGGGACGTGGCGAAGGAGCAGGGCACGACCTACGACCCCGACCGGCCCGACAACATCCACCGCCTGAACATGGGCGTGTTTCCCCAGGGCGCGGCGATCATTCCCAACCCCTACAACAAGATCCCCGGCTTCACCGTCGGTGACGTGCACTTCGTGCCCGGCTTCCCGGTGATGGCCTGGCCCATGATCGAGTGGGTCCTGGACACGATGTACCGCCACCTGTTCCGCGAGAAGGCCTACGTCGAGAAGTCCGTGATCGTCCATGGATCGATGGAAGCCACGCTGACGCCGCTGATGGAAGAGGTCGAGCGCGACCACCCCGGCGTAAAGGTGTTCAGCCTGCCCAGCGTCGACCACCCGCAATGGGGCCGGCACATCGACCTGGGCGTGAAGGGCGATCCGGCCGCGGTCGATCCGGCCTATGCGCAACTGCTGGCGGGCCTGATCGCCCTGGGCGTGAAGCTGGGCCCCGAATTGGTGCGATAACCCTCTTGCACCAATTTGGGGATGGATTACCATTCCCCAAATTGGTGCAAAGGGGTCAGCCCACCGTCCGCTCCCGCAGGGAAACGCCATCAAAGTCGGGCAGAATCGCCCAGCTCTGCCGTGCATGCCATGCACCAGCTTTTGGCACAGAACCTGCATCCCGAGCGGCACACCCCCTTTCGACAACCAACCATCCAAACAGGAGAAACCTGATGGCAGCCAAGAACGTCGCCGACGTCATGAAGATGGTGAAGGAAAACGAAGTCAAGTTCGTCGACTTCCGCTTCACCGACACCCGCGGCAAGGAACAGCACGTGACCGTGCCGACCTCGCATTTCGACGAGGACAAGTTCACTTCGGGTCATGCGTTCGACGGCTCCTCGATCGCCGGCTGGAAGGGCATCGAGGCTTCGGACATGCTGCTGATGCCCGACCCGAACACGGCCAACATCGACCCGTTCTTCGAGGAAACGACGCTGATCCTGACCTGCGACGTGCTCGAGCCGGGCGACGGCAAGGCCTATGACCGCGACCCGCGTTCCATTGCCAAGCGTGCCGAGGCGTACCTCAAGGCCTCCGGCCTGGGCGACACCGCGTTCTTCGGGCCGGAGCCCGAGTTCTTCGTGTTCGACGACGTGCGCTGGGGCGCCGACATGTCCGGCTCGTTCGTCCACATCGACGAATACGAAGCGCCGTACAACACGGGCAAGACGATCGAAGGCGGCAACAAGGGCCACCGCCCGACCACCAAGGGCGGCTACTTCCCCGTGCCGCCGGTCGACAGCATGCAGGACATGCGCGCCGAGATGTCGCTCATCCTCGAATCGCTGGGCGTGCCGGTCGAAGTGTTCCACCACGAAGTGGGCGGCGCCGGCCAGAACGAGATCGGCACGAAGTTCAGCACGCTGGTGCAGCGCGCCGACTGGACGCAGATCCTCAAGTACACGGTGCTCAACGTCGCCAACGCCTACGGCAAGACGGCGACGTTCATGCCGAAGCCGCTGGTCGGCGACAACGGCTCGGGCATGCACGTGCACCAGTCCGTGTGGAAGGACGGCAAGAACCTGTTCGCCGGCGACGGCTACGCGGGCCTGTCGGACTTCGCGCTGTACTACATCGGCGGCATCATCAAGCACGCCCGCGCGCTCAACGCCATCACGAACCCCGGCACCAACAGCTACAAGCGCCTGGTCCCCGGCTTCGAGGCGCCGGTGAAGCTCGCGTACTCCGCGCGCAACCGCTCGGCTTCGGTCCGCATCCCGTACGTGGCGAACCCCAAGGGCCGCCGCATCGAGGTGCGCTTCCCCGATCCCACCTGCAACCCGTACCTGGGCTTCGCCGCCATGCTGATGGCCGGCCTGGACGGCGTGGAGAACAAGATCCATCCGGGCGAAGCCGCCACGAAGGACCTGTACCACCTGCCCCCGGAAGAGGACGCGAAGATCCCGACCGTGTGCCACAGCCTGGACCAGGCGCTGGACTACCTGGACAAGGGCCGTTCGTTCCTCACGAAGGGCGGCGTGTTCACGGACACGATGATCGACGCGTACATCGAACTGAAGATGCAAGAGGTCACGCGCTTCCGCATGACCACGCACCCGATCGAGTTCGACATGTACTACAGCCTGTAAGCTGGGGTTGCGTACAGCCCGTTGTGAAAAAGGACCGCCTCGGCGGTCCTTTGTCTTTTCGAATCAAGGGCTTGTTTGATGTTTTTGATGAGTTGCGTGATACTGGCCCTCCCGCTCGCACAGCCCCGTGCGAAAGGAGCACGCCATGAAGTACGCCTACATCACCGCGGTGGCGCTGGCTGCGATGGCATTCGCAGCGCAGGCCCAGACGAAGATTTATCGCTGCGGCAACACCTACACGAACAGCGAAGCCGAGGCGAAGGCCAAGGGCTGCAAGCCGCTGGACGGGGGCAACATCACGGTGGTGGAGGGCCTGAAGCCCAACGGCGCGACGCGTGTGGCCACGGCGCCCACGCAGGCCAACGGCGGCCCGCGCGTGGATTCCGAGGAGCAGAAGCAGCGCGACAACGATGCGCGCGCCATCCTCGAAGCCGAGTTGAAGAAGGCCGAGACGCGGCAAGCCGAGCTCGTCAAGGAATACAACAACGGCGAGCCGGAGAAGCTCGGGCCCGAGCACAAGAACCACCAGAAGTACGTGGAACGCACCGCCGAGCTGAAGGCGAGCATCGCCCGCAATGAGAACGACATCGCCGGCCTCAAGCGGGAACTGGCGCGCATCAACCGCCAGTAACGACACGCCGGCCGCGACCGCCGCGGCCCAACGCTTCCAGTCCCTGGACCTGCTGGCCACGCTCGTGGCCGTCGTCGCCGCCGACGGGGCGGTCCTCTTCGCCAATTCCGCCCTCGAAGACGCGCTGGGCATCTCGCGCCGGGCCATCGAGGGCACGGCCTTTCCCGCCTGCTTCACCGACCCGACCGCGCTGCAGAACGCATTGGCCGGCGCGCACAGCAACGAGTTCGCGGCGCTGCGCTACGACGCCTGGCTCGTGCGCACGGCCGGCAACGCCGAGCCGCTGCAGGTCCACGTCGTCGTGGCCCAGACCGACACGCCCGGCGAATTCGTGGTGGAACTCCTGCCCCTGGAGGCGCAGGCCCGGCAGGACCGCGAAGAGCGCATGCTGGGCCAGGCGCAGGCCAACAAGGAACTCATTCGCAACCTGGCGCACGAGATCAAGAACCCGCTGGGCGGCATCCGCGGCGCGGCGCAGCTGCTCGAGATGGAGATCGAGTCGCGGGAGCTGAAGGAATACACGAAGGTCATCATCCACGAGGCCGACCGCCTGCAGACGCTGGTGGACCGCCTGCTGGCGCCGCACCGCCGCCCGCACGTGGTGGGCGACGTCAACATCCACGAGGTGTGCGAGCGTGTCCGTTCGCTGATCGTCGTGGAGTTCCCCAAGGGCCTGAAGGTCGTGCGCGACTACGACATCTCGATCCCCGACTTCCGCGGCGACCGCGAACAGTTGATCCAGGCGGTGCTGAATGTCGCGCACAACGCCTGCGAGGCGCTCACGGAACGCATCGCCGCCGGCGACGCGCAGCTGGTGTTCCGCACGCGCATCGCGCGGCAGGTGACTTTCGGAAAGCAGCGGTACCGACTGGCACTGGAATTGCATGTCATCGATAACGGGCCAGGGGTGCCCGAGGCGATCCGCGATCGCATCTTCTTCCCGCTGGTGTCGGGGCGGGAGGGCGGTTCGGGCCTCGGGCTCACGCTGGCGCAGACGTTCGTGCAGCAGCATCATGGGTTGATCGAATGCGAAAGCGTTCCGGGAAGGACGGACTTCCAGATCCTGATCCCGCTGCCCTGACCGGAGTGACCGAATTGCGAATGACCGAGGTACCGCGTTGAAGCCGATCTGGATCGTTGACGATGACCAATCCATCCGCTTCGTGCTGGAGAAGGCGCTCATGCGCGAGGACCTGCCCTCGCGCAGCTTCACCAACGCGCGCGAGGTGCTGGCCGCGCTCGAAGCCGGCGAGGAGGGGCCGCAGGTCCTGGTGAGCGACATCCGCATGCCGGGCGGCTCAGGCCTGGACTTGCTCACGAAGGTGAAGGAAAAGCTGCCGGGCCTGCCCGTCATCATCATGACGGCGTTCTCCGACCTCGACAGCGCCGTCTCGGCCTTCCAGGGCGGCGCCTTCGAGTACCTGCCCAAGCCTTTCGATCTGCCCAAGGCGATCGAGTTGATCCGCCGCGCGGTGGAGGAAAGCCAGCGCGAGGAAGTCGCCGAACAGGCCATGGCCACTGCGCCCGAGATGCTGGGGCAGGCGCCCGCGATGCAGGACGTCTTCCGCGCCATCGGCCGTTTGTCGCAGAGCAACGTCACGGTGATGATCACGGGCGAGTCCGGCACGGGCAAGGAGCTGGTCGCTCGCGCGCTGCACAAGCACTCGCCGCGCGCGAACGGGCCGTTCGTGGCGATCAACACGGCCGCGATCCCCAAAGATCTGCTCGAGTCCGAACTCTTCGGCCACGAGCGCGGCGCATTCACGGGCGCGCAAACGATGCGCCGCGGCCGTTTCGAACAAGCCGAAGGCGGCACGCTGTTCCTGGACGAGATCGGCGACATGCCGTTCGACCTGCAGACGCGCCTGTTGCGCGTGCTGTCGGACGGCCACTTCTACCGCGTGGGCGGGCACAACGCGGTGAAGGCCAACGTGCGCGTGATCGCCGCCACCCACCAGGACCTGGAGCAGCGCGTCAAGGAAGGCAACTTCCGCGAGGACCTGTTCCACCGCCTCAACGTCATCCGCCTGCGCCTGCCGCCGCTGCGTGAGCGGCGCGAGGACATCTCGACGCTCGCGCGCCACTTCCTGCAGCAAAGCGCGAAGCAGCTGGGCGTGGAACCCAAGCGCATCTCCGACGCCGCGCTCACGCAGCTGTCCAACTTTGCCTTCCCCGGCAACGTGCGCCAGCTGGAGAACATCTGCCACTGGCTCACCGTGATGGCGCCGGCGCAATCGATCGAGCCGAAGGACCTGCCTCCGGAAGTCGTCCCGGGCAATGCCGATGCGACCCTGGCGGCGCGGCCCGCGGTGCTCGCTGCGATTGCCGCGCCCGCGGCGGATGCGCCGCCGGCCGGCAACGGCAAGTCCATGCCGGCGAGCTGGGAGGCGGGACTGGAGGCGGAGGCGCTGGAGCTGCTCCTCGCCGGCCGTCACGACGTGTGGGAAGCGCTGTCGAAGCGCTTCGAGTCGCGCCTGATCCTCACCGCGCTGGCCAACACGCGGGGCCGCCGCATCGAGGCCGCGCAGAAGCTCGGCATCGGCCGCAACACCATCACGCGCAAGATTCAGGAGCTGGGGCTGGAGTAGCCCTTACTGCAGTTCCACGGTGACGGGCGCGTGGTCGCTCGGCTTCTCCCACTTGCGCGGCGTCCGGTCGATCGTGCAGCCCTTCACACGGGGCTTCACGCCTTCGCTCACCAGGATGTGGTCGATGCGCAGGCCGCGGTTCTTCTGGTAGCCCAGCATGCGGTAGTCCCACCAGC
This sequence comes from Ramlibacter sp. PS4R-6, assembly GCF_037572775.1. Taxonomy (NCBI): domain Bacteria; kingdom Pseudomonadati; phylum Pseudomonadota; class Betaproteobacteria; order Burkholderiales; family Comamonadaceae; genus Ramlibacter; species Ramlibacter sp. PS4R-6. The sequence continues at coordinate 2,063,196 of NZ_JBBHKA010000001.1, forward strand.
TGTAGCTCTTCTCGGGCTGCTCGAACAAGCGGAAGCTGTCGGCCAGGCCCAGCTCGCACAGCTTGCGGAAGTGGTCGCGCTCTTCCACCGTGTGGTGGATCGTGTCCTTCAAGCCGATGGGGTCGAAGGAGTCCCGGTCCTCCGGCGCGATGTTGAAATCTCCGAGCAGCAGGAGCTTTTCGTGCCCGTCCACTTGCGTGCGCATGTAGTCACGCAGGCCGCGCAGCCACGACATCTTGTACTCGAACTTGTCGGTGCCGGGCGCCTGGCCGTTGACGAAATAGCCGTTGACCACGCGCACGTCACCGGCGGGCGAATCGACCGTGGCCGTGACCACGCGCGAATGCTCGTCGTCGTAGCCGACGATGTTCTTCACGACCGAATGAAGGGGATGCCGCGACAGGATCGCGACGCCGTTGTACGTCTTCTGCCCGAACACCGCGCAGTGCTCATAGCCCGCAGCCTTCAACGCGTCCAGCGGGAACTTGTCGTCGGTGAGCTTGAGCTCCTGCAGGCACAGCACGTCCACGGGGTTCGCGGCCGTCCAGTCCAGGACGTGCTGCAGGCGTGCGGTCAGCGAGTTGACGTTCCAGGTCGTGATCTTCATCAGACGTGGAAGACGGCGAGGGCCCCGATCGCGACGCCGATGGCGCCCATGCCGAACATGCCCCACTCCAGCCACTTCTTCTTGGTGAGCAGCGCGATGGCCGCGAGCGCGATCGCCACCTGCAGCGCCGTGGTCGCCTGGGCCCAGCGGTGGTGCAGGTGCATCTGCGCATCGCTCTGCTTGTCCCAGTCCTTGGCGTCGGCCTCGATCTTCTCGGCGTTGGCCTGGATCTCCTTCTTTTCCTTTTCGTACCGGTCGATCTTGGCCTGGTACTTTTCCTTGTCGGCGGCATTGGGCGCGAGGTCGCGCGAGACTTCCGCCAGCGACTGCTTCGTGCTCTTGGCCTGGAAGTAGTTCCACTGGTTGGACGCCTCGGTCTTCTTGATCGCGGCGTTGTTCTTGTACAGGCCGGCGTTGGCCTGCGTGGCACCGCCCATGTACGCGAAGATCGCGCCGATGGTGGCGATGACCGCGGTGAACATCGCGATCTGGTTGATCATCCCGCCGCCGGCCTCGCCGTGCGACGCCGCGTGCTGCGTGGCGTGTTCGAGCTCGTGGTCGTGCGGGCCGTGGACGTGGAAACCGTGTCCGGACATGGAACCTCCTCGGGATTCAGGCTTTGGTGTAGGTGACGAAACTGTAGTCGAAGCCGGCGGCGGAACCGTGACGCTCACGCTTCGTTTCCGCCCATTCCGGCCCGAGCGGCGGCGCGTACACGTCGCCTTCGTAATCGCGGGCGATCTCGGTGACTTCCGCCACATGCGACAGCGGCAGCGCCTGCGCGAAGATTTCCGCCCCGCCGATCACCCACACCTGCGGCTCGCCCGCGCAAAGCGCAAGGGCTTCGGGCAGGGAGGCGGCGCGTTCCGCGCCTTGCGCCTGCCACTGCGCGTTGCGCGTGACGACGATGTTGCGCCGCCCGGGCAGGGGGCGAAAGCGCGGGGGGAGCGACTCCCAGGTCTTGCGGCCCATCACGACCGGGCAGCCGAGCGTCAGCTCCTTGAAGTGCGCCAGGTCCTCGGGCAGGTGCCAGGGCAGCACGCCGCCCTTGCCGATCACGCCGTTGGCGGCGCGCGCGTAGATCACACCGAGCTTCATGGGACTAGACCGCGACGGGCGCCTTGATCGCCGGATGGCACTGGTACTCGAGCACCTCGAAGTCCTCGTACTCGTACTCGAAGATCGAGGGCGGCTTGCGCTTGATGTTCAGCATCGGGTAGGGGTAGGGCGCGCGCGACAGCTGCAGCTCCACCTGCTCGTGGTGGTTGCTGTAGATGTGGCAGTCGCCGCCCGTCCACACGAAGTCGCCCACGGCCAGGTCGCACTGCTGCGCCGTCATGTGCGTGAGCAGCGCGTAGCTGGCGATGTTGAACGGCACGCCCAGGAAGATGTCGGCGCTGCGCTGGTACAGCTGGCAGGAAAGCTTGCCGTCGGCCACATAGAACTGGAAGAAGGCGTGGCAGGGCGCCAGCGCCATCTTCGGGATGTCGGACACGTTCCACGCGCTCACGATGATGCGGCGCGAATCGGGGTTCTTCCTGATGGTCTCGATGGCTTGGGCGATCTGGTCGATGTGCCCGCCATCCGGCGTGGGCCAGCTGCGCCACTGCACGCCGTAGACCGGGCCCAGGTCGCCGTCCTCGCGTGCCCATTCGTCCCAGATCGTCACGCCGCGCTCGCGCAGCCAGTTGTTGTCGCTGGAGCCCTTGAGGAACCACAGCAGCTCGTAGATGATCGACTTGAGGTGGACCTTCTTGGTCGTGACGAGCGGGAAGCCCTCGGCCAGGTCGAAGCGCATCTGGTAGCCGAAGACACTGCGCGTGCCGGTGCCGGTGCGGTCCGTCTTGGGGGTGCCATGCGTGTACACATGGCGCATGAAGTCTTCGTACTGGCTGCGGACCGGGCGCGTCATGGCGGAATTATGTGCGAACGACGCGGCCGGGGTTCATCAGGTTCTTGGGGTCCAGCGCCTTCTTGATGGCCCGCATCATCGCGAGCGCCGCCGGGTCCTTGTACTTGGGCAGCTTGTCCACCTTCAGGCTGCCGATGCCGTGTTCGGCGCTGATCGAGCCGCCCGAGCGCTGGACGGAGTCGTGCACGATGGCATTGACCTTCTCTTCCCAATCGCGCAGGAAGGCCGGCGGGTCGCCGCCTTCGGGCGCCTGCACGTTGTAGTGCAGGTTGCCGTCGCCCAGGTGGCCGAAGTTCACCAGCCGCACGCCGGGGATGGCCTGCCGCAGCAGGTCGTCCGTTTCGCGGCAGAACGCCGGGATGCGCGAGACGGGCACCGAGATGTCGTGCTTGATGTTCAGGCCCTCTTCGGCCTGCGCCAGCGGGATGCTCTCGCGGATGTGCCAGAGCTGGTGCGCCTGCGTGAGGTTCTCGGCGACCACGGCGTCCGTCACGCAGCCTTCCTCCATCGCCGTCTCCAGCAGCCGCTCGAACTGCACGCGCGCATGCAGCTCGGATTCATGGTCGGAGTTCTCCAGCAGCACGCAGAAGGGCGATTGCTCGTGGAACGGCACGCGCATCTGCGGGAAGTGCTTCGCCACCAGCGACAGGGCGAAGGAGCCCATCATCTCGAAACCCGTCAGGCCAGCCCCGAGTTCGCGGTGGGCCATGCCGAGCAGCCGCACGGCTTCTTCTACGCTGGGCACCGCCGCCCACGCCGTGAGCGTGGCCGCGGGGAGGGGATACAGCTTGAGGGTAGCGGCGGTGATCACCCCCAGCGTGCCTTCGCTGCCGATGAACAGGTCGCGCAGGTCGTACCCGGTGTTGTCCTTGCGCAGGCCCGCCAGGCCGTTCCACACGTCGCCCTGCGCGTTGACGACTTCGAGCCCCAGGCACAGCTCACGCGCGTTGCCGTAGCGCACGACCTGCGTGCCCCCAGCATTCGTCGCGAGGTTGCCGCCGATGGTGCAGCTGCCCTCGGCGGCCAGGCTCAGGGGAAAGAGGAATCCGGCCTTCTCCGCCGCGTCCTGCACGGCCTGCAGCACGCACCCCGCCTCCACGGTCATCGTGAGGTTGCCGGCGTCGACGCCGCGGATCGCGTTCATGCGCGTGAGGCTCAGGACGACCTGCGTGCCGCTTTCGTCGGGCGTCGCGCCCACCACCATGCCCGTGTTGCCGCCCTGCGGGACGAGGCTCGTTCCCGCTTCGACGCACGCACGCACCACGGCCGCGACCTCCTGCGTGGACCCCGGCCGCACGACCGCCAGCGCCTTGCCGCGCATGCGCTTGCGCCAGTCCTGCTCCCAGGCGGACAGGTCGCCCTCGGTGATCACGTGCTGCGCGCCGACGATGGCGCGCAGGCGCTCAAGCAATGGGTTCATGGCGGGACTTCAGGCGAAGCCGCACGTGCAGCGCACAGGCGGTGAAAAGGACGAGGGTCAGCGCGATCTCCAGCAGCGCCAGCAGCGCCGAGATGCCGGTTTCGCTCCAGGCGCGCACCACGCCCTCGGCGAAATACAGCCACACCAGCAGGCTCAGCCAGCGGTAGGTGTACATGCGCCGCCGCAGCAAGCCGGCGAGGGGGATGCACAGCGGCAGCGCCTTGACGGCGGCCAGCACCGGGGAGCCGCCGGGCCGGATCGGCGCGATCCACATTTCCCAGCCGACGCTCAGGGCGATGAGCGCGAGCAGCGCCAGCACCGCGCTCCAGCGCGTGGCTTCGACGGGAAGCGGCGCACCGGCCGGAGGGGACGAAAGGGACTGCATGGGCTTTTGGCATCATAGCGATCGATGCAGCCCCGCGAGTTCCTCGATCACGCCAAGAGTTTCCCGTGGGCTTCCACGGGCCGCACGCTGCTGGAGCGCTTCCGCGAGGACCGCCTCGGCCTGCAGGCCAGCAGCCTCACGTTCACGACGACGATGGCGCTGGTGCCCTTCTTCACCGTCGCGCTCGCGGTGTTCACGGCGTTCCCCATGTTCAGCAAGCTGCAGACGGCGCTGCAGGCCTGGCTGGTGCAAAGCGTGATCCCGGACGCCATCGCCCGGCAGGTGCTGGGCTACCTGACCCAGTTCGCGGCCAAGGCCAGCCGCCTCGGCGTCGTCGGCGTGGCTGCTCTGTTCTTCACGGCCATTGCGCTCGTGCTGACCATCGACCGCACGCTCAACGGCATCTGGCGCGTCAAGCGCCAGCGCCCCATCGGCCAGCGCGTGCTGATGTACTGGGCCGTGATGACGCTGGCGCCGCTGGTGCTGGGCGCCTCGCTCAGCATGTCGTCGTCGGTCATCGCCGCGTCGCGCGGCTTCGTCGGCGGCATGCCGGGCGCGCTGCAGGTGCTGTTCGACATCATCGAGTTCTTCCTGTTCGTCGTGGGGCTCACGGCGCTGTACCGCTACGTGCCGCACACGCACGTGCAGACCAAGCACGCGCTCGCGGGCGGGCTCTTCGCGGCGACGGGCATCGAGGTCGCGCGGCGGCTGCTCGCGTTCTACCTGGGCAAGGTGCCCACCTATTCGCTGATCTACGGCGCCTTCGCCACCTTGCCGATCCTGCTGCTGTGGATCTACATCGCCTGGCTGATCGTGCTGTGGGGCGCGGTGATTGCGGCCTACATGCCCAGCCTGCTCGCGCACCAGCGCCGCCCGGGCACGGCGGCGGGCTGGCGCTTCGAGCTGGCGCTCGACACCTTGCGGGCGCTCGCCGCCGTGCGCGACAAGCCCGCGAAAGGGCTGTCGGCGCACGAACTCACCAGCCAGCTGCAGGTGGACGCGCTGCAGCTCGAACCGGTGCTGGAAACGCTCGTCGCGCTCGACTGGATCGGCACGGTCAACGAGGTGCAGGACGCGACGAGCTCGCGCTACGTGCTGCTCGCCAACCCCGCCGACACGCCGGTGGCGCCGCTGGCCGAGCGCCTGCTGCTCGCGCGCACCGACGCGACTAAGCGCTTCTGGGAGCGCATCGCCACCCCCGCGGTCCCCTTGAAGGACGTCCTCTGATGAACATCCCCGGCCGGCCCATCCCGACGACCTTCGAATACGTCGAGGCCCTTGCGCTGCGCGAGCCCCGGCGCCTGGCCCTCGTGCAGGACCACCAGAGCTGGACCTACCAGGCGCTTCATTCGGACCTGGTGCGCCTCGTGCGCGTGCTGCACTCGCTCGGCGTCAAGCGCGGCGACCGCGTGGCGGTGGGGACGCAAGGCCTGCAGGCCGGCCTGGCGCTGCTCATCGCGGCGGAGAACCTGGGCGCCGTCACCACCTGCTTCCTGCCCGAGAAGGACCCCGACGCGCAGGCCGTGTTCGGCCTCGTCGACTGGGTGTTCAGCGACCTCCCGCAAAGCCCGCCGGCGACGGTGCGCAACGTGCTCCTCGATGCCGCGTTCGTCGCGCGCCTGCAGGCAGTGGCCGCGGACGACCCGACGCCGCTGCCGCGCGTGGCGCTGGCGCTGGACGAGCCCCAGCGCATCTCGCGCACCTCGGGCTCGTCGGGCCGGTCCAAGTTCATGCTGCTCAAGCGCCAGGCGCAGGAGCATTGGGTGCGCACCGGCGCGGAAAACGGGGGCTACCGGCCCGAATCGCGGCTGCTCGTGGCGGGCCCGCTGGTGATGAACGCGATCTTCGCACGTGCCAGCGCCTGCCTGCGCATGGGCGCGGCGGTGCTGGACCTGAGCCGCTCGGGGCTGGCCGGGCACGAGATCACGCACATCCTCGCGCTGCCCGCGTTGCTGGAGGAGGTGCTCAAGTCGCTGCCGGCCGGCTATGCGCCGCGCAACCGCGTCGAGGTGCAATCCATCGGCGGCTTCGTGCCGCCGCACCTGCGCGAGAAGGCCACGCGCGTGTTCGGCGGGCGTCTCTCCAGCCGCTACGGCGCCAACGAAACGACGGGCATCTGCGACGACCTCGACGCCGATGGCGTGGGCGTGGTGAGCCCCGGCGTCGACTTGCGCATCCTCGACGAGCAGGGGCGCGAGCTGCCGCTGGGCCGGCTCGGCGTGATCGCCGTGCGCACGCCGGGCATGGTCGAGGGCTACATCGGCGACGAGGAGGCGACGAGGCAGGCCTTCCGCGACGGCTGGTTCGTGTCGGGCGACTGGGGCACGCTGGTCGCGCCGCGCATGCTGCGGCTGGCGGGCCGCTACGACGACCTGCTGGTCGTCGGCGGCCTGAAGGTGCCCGCGAACGAAGTCGAAACGCAGGCTCGCGACATGGCGGGCGCCACGGATTGCGCGGCCTTCGCCGTGAACCTGGAGGGCGGCGACATCACGCTGGGCATCGCCCTCGTCGTGCCGCCGTCCACGGACCGCGCGGCGGCCCGAGCCCGGATCGAGAAGGGCCTGCAGGTGGGCGCGTCCACCAACGCGCGCATCCTGTTCCTCGACGCCATCCCGCGCATGGGCAACGGCAAGATCGACCGCGTGGCCCTGCACCGCCTGTTCGAATCGCCGCCCGCCGGCAGCCTCTGATCAGGCGACCGCGAAGGGCGCGCGCAGGAAGCCGCGGAAGCGCGCCCGGCCGCCGCGCGTGGGCGATTGCGTGAGGCGATAGGCCGGGAAGCGCGCGAGGAAGCGCGCGATCGCGATGCGGCCTTCGAGCCGCGCGAGGCTCAAGCCCGCGCATTGGTGGATGCCGAACCCGAATGCCAGGTGCCGGTTGTTGGCCCGCCCGAGATCGAGCGTGTCGGGGTTCGCGAACTGCGCGGGGTCGCGGTTCGCGGCGCCTATGCACAGCGTGACGAGCGCGCCTTCGGGCAGCGCCGTGCCGCCCACTGCGCAGGCCTGCAGCGCACGGCGGTTGCCCAGCTGGTTGGACGACTCGAAGCGTAAGAACTCGTCGACGGCGGTGGCCATGAACGCCTCCTGCGCACCCGGGTCATTCGCGGTGGCCCGCACTTGGGCGAGCAGCTTCTCCTTCTCGCCCGGCCATTCCTCGAGCGCCACGAGCGCATTGCCGATCAGGTTGGTCGTCGTCTCGTGCCCCGCGTTCAGGATGAACACGCAGTTCTGCAGCAGCTCGCTCTCGTTCAATTGCTCGCCCGCACCTTCGCCTTGGATCAGGCGCGTGAGCACGTCGTGCTCGGGGTCGCCGGGACTCTTGCGACGGTCGGCCACGAGCTCGCGCAGGTACGCGGTGAACTCGCGCACGCTGCGGTTGCCCAGCTCTTCCTGCTCCGCCGTGAGCCTGGGCTCCAGCGCGCCGAGGATCGCCAGCGACCAGCCGCGCAGCGGCCCGCGGTCGGCGTGCGGAACGCCCAGCAGGTTGCCGATGATTTCCACGGGAATGGCCGAGGCGAAGTCCTCGACCAGGTCGCCGCCACCGCGTTCGGCGATGCGGTCCAGCAGCGAGTCCACCAGCTTCACCAGGCCCGGCTCCATGTCGGCGATGGCGCGGCGCGTGAGCGCACCCATGATCAACTTGCGCACGCGTGTGTGCAGCGGCGGGTCGTTGAACACCAGGCTGGTGGTGTGGTGCTCCAGCAGCGCCGAGCCCGCGCCGTACTTCGGCGTGAACTCCACCTTCTTGTCGGAGCTGAAAGCCTGCGCGTCGCGGTACACCGCCACCAGGTCGGCGTAGCGCGTGAGGAAGTAGGAACCGTCGGGCAGTCGCTTGACCGGCTCGGTCTCGCGCAGCCGCGCGTAGACGGGGAAGGGGTTCGCGTAGAAGTCGGCGGGCAGGGCGCGCAGGTCCAGACACGCCGCAATTTCGCGCGCGCGTTCAGGAGACATCGCGGGGGTGGTAACGAGTGTGCCGCTCATGGCGCTGCCGGGAGGCGCGGTGATAATGCCCGCGATTGTCCCCCGATGCCATCCCGCCGCGGCCGGCTGCGCGACCCCTCCCGCTCGACCTGATTTTGTGGGGTGCGATCGGCATCGCCCTCAACGTCGGCCTGGCGCGCTTCACGTATGGCGTCATGTTGCCCTCGATCCGGCGCGACCTCTCCCTGGAGTACCTCGGCAGCGGGAACCTCAATGCGGTGCACCTGGCGGGCTACCTGGTGGGCACCCTGGTCGCGCCGCGCATCAACGCCGGCACCGGTCCGGCGACGCTCGCCAAGTGGGCTCACTTTCTCGTCGCCGCGGCGGCACTCGTCTGCGCGGTGGCGCCGGCATCGCCCGTCGCGGGGCCGCTGGTACTGGGAGTCGGGCGGTTCGCGACCGGCCTGGGTGCGGGTGCGGGCATCGTTGCGATCCTGGTGATCGTGTTCGGCGCCGTCGCGCCCGAGCGGCGTCCGCAAGCCAGTGCGGCCGTCTGGGCGGGGATGGGCGTGGCGATCGTCGCGAGCGGTCTCCTGGTGCCCTTCCTCCTCGGGCCCGCGATCGGTTGGCGCTGCGCCTTTGTCTTCTCGGCCCTCCTTGCATTGGCAGTGGCTATCGGCTTTCCGCCGCGGCAGGCGCCAGTGCCCGCCGCCTTGCCTGAAGCCGACGACGCGAGTGAGTTCGCCGCGCGGCGTGTCTGGACGGCCGAATGGATCTGCCTGCTGGGCGCTTACCTGCTCTTCGGTGTTGCATACGTGGCGTACGCGACTTTCGCCGGCGCGCGCCTGGCGGCTATGAATGCGGGGCACGCCGTGGTCGCCGTGACATGGATCGGCTTCGGTGTCGCTTCCGTCTTCGGCGCGGGCCTGGCGGCGATGGTGATCGGCTCCCCGCGCCTGAAGCAGCACGCCTTGTTCGTTGCGCTCGCGACGGCAGCCGCGGGAGCGCTGGTGGCAGCGGCGGACTCGGCCGGCGCGGCGATCGCCGGTGCGTTGCTGGTCGGCCTGGGGCTCGCGGCCACGCCGAGCATCATCACGGCCAACGCGCGCGACCGATGCACGGCGGGCCAATACCCGCGGGCGTTCAGCTACGCGACCGCCGCCCTGGGGATCGGCCAGCTGGTGGGGCCCGTCGCGGGCGGCGCACTCGCGGACCGGTTCGGCACGATCGCGATCCCCTTGCTGGCTGCGGGCGCGTATGCGGTTGCCGCGCTGCTCGCGACTGCCGATGCGCGGGTCGCGCGCCGGGTCAAGCTCGCTGCTGCCGCGCGCAGCCCCGCGGGCTAGCCGGCCTTGCCGTCACGGCGCGAGGAAGTCCTTCATCGCGGCCAGGACTTCGTCGGGCGCCTCGGTCATCATCTGGTGCCCGCCGTGGACAACGACCGTGCGCGCATTGCGCGCGCGCTCCTGCAGGCTGCGCGCCATCTTCGGCAGCGTCATCGAGTCGCGCTCGCCCAGGATGAAGAGGGTGGGGCACTGGACTCTGGCGATCGCCTCCTCCCCGCCCGTGTAGGCGTCGCAGGCCTGGAAGCCGCGATGGAACAGGTTGACGCGGGGGTTGCTCGCGAGCACTCGGCGCTTGAGCGCCCGGCTGGCTCCCGGCAGCCAGGTGCCCGGCCCCAGCGCGGAGGGCGGCGGCGCCAGCGTGGAGTGCGAGAACACGTTGTCGATCTCGATGGCCTTGAGCGGGTCGTCGCGCGACGTGTTCAGCAGCAGCGGCGAAACCTTCATCGGGTAGGCCGTGCCGACCATGACCAGCTTGCGCGCGAGCCGCGGATGGTGGGCGGCCACCTCCATCGCAACCAGCGAGCCGAAGCTGTGGCCCACGATCACCGCCTCCTTCACGCCGGCCGCGTCCAGCAGCGCGACGACGAACGCGGCCGCTTCCTGGACCGTCGAAGGCGGCTCGCCGTCGCTGCGGCAGTGGCCCGGCAGGTCCGGCGCCAGCACGCTGAAGCCGTGGTGGGCGAAATGGCGGGTCTGCAGGATCCACACGCTGTGGTCATTCAGAACGCCGTGGACGAACACCACGGCGGGCTTCGCCGCGTCGAAGGCCTTGCCGCCGGTGTAGCAGTAGGTCCTGGCGCCGTTGACGACGAGTTCCATGTCAGGCCGCCTTTTCCGCCGCCTTGAGCGCGCGCTTGAGGTCTTCGATGAGGTCGTCGGGGTCCTCGAGCCCGATCGACAGGCGAATGGTGCCCGCGCTGATGCCGGCAGCCGCGAGTGCTTCGTCGGTCATCCGGAAATGCGTGGTGCTGGCGGGATGGATGACGAGCGACCTGCAATCGCCGACGTTCGCGAGGTGGCTGAACACCTTGAGCGTCTCGATGAACGTCTTGCCTTGCTCGCGGCTTCCCTTCATGTCGAAGCTGAAGACCGAGCCCGCGCCGCGCGGCAGCAGCTTCTTCGCCAGCGCATGGCTCGGGTGAGTCTCCAGCATGGGGTGCCCCACCTTGGCGACGAAGGGGTGCGAAGCGAGGAATTCGACGACCCGGGCCGTATTGCTCATGTGCCTCGCCATCCTCAGCGGCAGCGTCTCGATGCCTTGCAGGATCAGCCACGCGGTGTGCGGGCTCATGCATGCACCGAAGTCGCGCAAGCCCTCACGGCGCGCGCGCAGCAGGAAGGCCCCGACGGTCGACTCCTCCGAAAAAACCATGCCGTGGAAGCCGTCGTAAGGGGCCGTGAGTTCCATGAAGCGTCCCGACGCTTCCCAGTCGAAGTGGCCGCCGTCGACCACCACGCCGCCGATCACGGTGCCGTGGCCCGAGAGGAACTTGGTGGCGGAGTGGTAGACGAGGTCCGCGCCCAGCGCCAGCGGCTGCATCAGGTAAGGAGTGGTGAAAGTCGAATCCACCAGCAGCGGCACCTTCGCCTCGTGCGCGATCTGCGCCACCGCCGGCAGGTCCAGCACGTCCAGACCGGGATTGCCCACCGTCTCGCCGAACAGGAGCCGCGTGTTCGGCCGGATCGCCGCGCGCCAGGCGTCGAGGTCGCCGGGCTTCACGAAGGTGGTCTCGATGCCGAAACGCCGCATCGTGTAGTGCAGCAGGTTCTGCGAGCCGCCGTACAGCGCCGTGCTGGCCACGATATGCGAGCCCGCGCCCATGATCGTCGCGATCGCCAGGTGCAAGGCGGCCTGCCCGCTGGCTGTGGCGATCGCGCCGATGCCGTTTTCCAGGGCGGCAATGCGTTGCTCGAACACAGCCGTGGTCGGGTTGCTGATGCGCGAGTAGACGTGCCCCGAGCGCTCGAGGTTGAAGAGGGCGGCGGCGTGGTCGCTCGACTCGAAGACGAACGAGGTCGTGAGGTGGATCGGGACGGCGCGCGCACCGGTGGTCGGGTCGGGGGCCGCGCCGGCATGCAGGGCCAGGGTGTCGAAGCCGGGGTCGGAGTAGCCGGGCACGTGTGTCTCCTCTTGGCAATAGCGTCGTGGTGCCGGGATCGATTGTGGGCTATATTGCCCTTCAGGACCCCATGGGCATCCGGGAGCCAGCCTCATGAAAGTCAGCGACATCCTCCGCGTCAAGGGCAACACGCTCTACACAGCCACGCCCGACGAACCGCTGGCGCACGCCGTGCAGGTCATGGCGGACAAGGACATCGGCTCGCTCGTGGTCATGGACCATGGCGACCTGGTCGGCATGCTCACCTTCCGCGAAGTGATCGTGGCGATCGTGCGCAACGGCGGCACGGTCGGCGCCACCACGGTCCGCGCCGCGATGGACGACCACCCCGTCACCTGCACCTCCGAGACCGAGCTCGACGAGATCCGCCGCATGATGCTCGAGCGCCACGCGCGCTACATGCCGGTGATGGACCGCCGCATGCTCATGGGCGTGATCAGCTTCTACGACGTCGCCAAGGCGGTGGTGGAAAGCCAGAACTTCGAGAACCGGATGCTCAAGGCCTACATCCGCGATTGGCCGGCGGGCGAAGAGCCGCAAGAGAACAACGCGCAGCTCTGAGCGGCCCTGGGCGTCGGGGATAATCCCCGCATGAGCGGCAGCACCTTCGGCAAACTCTTTGCCGTCACCAACTTCGGCGAATCGCACGGCCCGGCCATCGGCTGCGTGATCGACGGCTGCCCGCCGGGCATGCCGCTCGCGGAAGCCGACATCCAGCCGGACCTGGACCGCCGCCGCCCCGGCACCAGCCGCCACGTGACGCAGCGCCAGGAGCCCGACCAGGTCGAGATCCTCTCCGGCGTGTACGAAGGCAAGACCACCGGCACGCCGATCTGCCTGTTGATCCGCAACGTCGACCAGCGCAGCAAGGACTATTCCGAGATCGCGCAGACCTTCCGGCCCGGCCACGCCGACTACACCTACCTGCAGAAGTACGGCCTGCGCGACCCGCGCGGCGGCGGCCGCGCCTCCGCGCGCCTGACCGCGCCCATGGTCGCCGCGGGCGCGGTGGCCAAGAAGTGGCTGGCGCAGAAGTACGGCACGCAGTTCCGCGGCTGCATGCAGCAGATCGGCGAAATCGCGATTCCCTTCGAGAGCTGGGACCACGTGCCGAACAACCCGTTCTTCGCGCCGGTGGCCGACGTATCGCAGCTCGAGGCCTACATGGACAGCCTGCGCAAGGCCGGCGATTCCGTGGGCGCGCGCATCCGCGCGATGGCCACCAACGTGCCGGCCGGGCTCGGCGAGCCGCTGTTCGACCGGCTCGACGCCGACATCGCCTACGCGATGATGGGCATCAATGCGGTGAAGGGCGTGGAGGTCGGCGCGGGCTTCGCGAGCGTCACGCAGCGCGGCACCACGCACGGCGATTCGCCCACCCCGCAGGGCTTCCGCACCAACAACGCCGGCGGTGTGCTGGGCGGCATCAGCAGCGGGCAGGACCTGGAAGTGTCCATCGCCATCAAGCCCACGAGCTCGATCATCTCGCCGCGCGAGAGCGTGGACATGCAGGGCAAGCCCGTCGAGGTCGTCACCAAGGGCCGCCACGACCCCTGCGTCGGCATCCGCGCCACGCCCATCGCCGAGGCGATGCTCGCGCTGGTCGTCATGGACCATGCGCTGCGCCAGCGCGCGCAAAACGGCGACGTCGTGCCGCCCCTGAAAGCGATCCCGGGTTCGATCCGGTGAAGGCCAGCCCGCTTTCGGACCTCAGCGCACCGGCCAAGTCGGTCCTCGTCTTCGGCGTGTACCTCCTGCTTCTCGGGGCGCTGCTCGTGGTGGCGCCCAACGTCGTGCTGGGCCTGTTCGGCATCCCGCCCGCCACCGAGGTGTGGATCCGCGTGGTCGGCATGCTCGTGCTGGTCCTGGGTGCGTACTACGCGCTGGCGGCCATCGCCGAGGTACGGGCCTTCATGCGGTGGACGGTGCCCATCCGGCTGTGCGTGCTGCTCTTCTTTGCGGCCTTCGTCGTCACGGGGCTCGCCCCTCGCGTGCTCATCCTGTTCGGGCTCGTCGATGTGGCCGGCGCTGCCTGGACGGCATGGGCGCTCAGGCGCGCCGCGGCCCAGGACCTTTAGCCGCCTGCCTACACCGCCGCCGCGCGCGGCGCGGGATAGTCCTTCGCATCGAGACGAAGGAGCAACCATGGCAGACAAACCCGCGGCCCGCGAGACGGCCGAGAAGCAGCGCCAGATCCAGCGCGAGCAGGACGCGAAGGACGAACGGAAGAAACAGGCCGGCGAGAAGGACGACAAGCCCGACAAGGCCGTGCAGGCGGGTACGCGCAAGCAGCCCGAACCGCCGCTGGAGGAGCCGCACCACGCCAAGCCCGGCATCGAAGCGTCGATGACGATCAAGCCGCGCTTCGACGCCCCCGACTACAAGGGCAGCGGCAAGCTCGAAGGCAAGGTGGCGATCATCACGGGCGGCGACTCGGGCATCGGCCGTTCGGTCGCCGTGCTGTTCGCGCGCGAGGGCGCCGACGTCGCGGTCGTGTACCTCAGCTCGCACGAAGACGCCGGGGAGACGAAGCGCTGGGTCGAGAAGGAGGGCCGCCGGTGCGTGCTGATCCCCGGCGACGTGAAGGACTCGAAGTTCTGCAAGGAAGCCGTGGAGCGGACCGTGAAGGACCTTGGGGGCCTCGACATCCTGGTGAACAACGCCGCCTTCCAGGAGCACGCCGAGTCGCTCGCGGACATCACCGACGAGCGCCTGGAAGAGACCTTCCGCACCAACATCTTCGGCTACTTCTACATGGCGCGTGCCGCGCTGCCGCACCTCAAGCCCGGCGCGAGCATCATCAACACGAGCTCGGTCGTCTCGCTGCGCGGCAGCGCCGAACTGCTGGATTACTCGTCGACCAAGGGCGCGATCAACGGCTTCACGCTGTCGCTCGCCGAGAACCTCATCGAGAAGGGCATCCGCGTGAACGCCGTGGCGCCCGGCCCGGTGTGGACGCCGCTCAATCCCGCGGACCGCGACGCCGATTCCATCAAGGACTTCGGCAAGAAGACGGTGTTCAAGCGCCCCGCGCAACCGGAGGAGCTTGCGCCGGCGTACGTGTTCCTCGCGGCCCCGGTGTGTTCCAGCTACATCACCGGCACCATCCTGCCGGTGACGGGGCAGATCGGCACGTAGGCGGCGCCGCGGCAAACCGGTATAAACCGGCTGATGCCGCAGCTGCATTTCCTCCGCGAAGGGCGCGGGCCGACGATCGTGCTGTCGCACGCGCTCGGCTGCGACTTGTCGATGTGGGACGAAGCCGCGGCCGAACTGGCGCGCGGCTTCACCGTGCTGCGCTACGACCACCGCTGCCACGGCCGCTCCGAGGTCGTTGCGGGCCCGTTCCGCATCGAGGACCTGGCGGATGACGCCGCCGAGCTGATCCGCCGCGAAACCGACGGGCCCGTGCACTTCGTCGGGCTGTCGATGGGCGGCATGGTGGCCCAGCAGGTGGCGGTGCGCCACCCCGAGCTGGTGACCAGCGTGGTGGTCGCCAATTCGTCCAGCCGCTACGACGACACCGCGCGCGGCATGTGGCGCGCCCGCATCGAGACGGCGCTCAACCTCGGCATGGCCGCGATCGCCGACGCCGTGCTGCCGCGCTGGTTCACGTCGGCCTGGAGCAGGGATCCTGCGAACCAGCCGCGCATCGCCCAATTGCGCGGCGTGGTGGAGCGGACCGACCCGCGCGCCTATGCCGCCTGCTGCGAGGCGATTTCGCGGATCGACTTCTTCGCCAGCAACCCGCTGATCGCCTGCCCGGCGCTGGTCATCGCCGGCACGCACGACGAATCGACGCCCATCTCGATGTCGCACGCGATCTGCAACGCGATCTCGGGCGCCGAGCTCGCGACGCTGCCGGCCGCGCACCTGAGCGCGGTGGAGCGCCCGGAAGAGTTCGCGGGGCTGGTGGCCGGCTTCATCAGCCGCATCTGAAGCAAGGTTGTCCGGCGGCGGCTAGCATCCGGGCATGAAGATCGACTTCGTCTCCGACGTCTCCTGCCCGTGGTGCGCCATCGGGCTCGCATCGCTCGAAACGGCCCTGGGCCGGCTGGGGAGCGAGGTCAAGGCGGACCTGCACTTCCAGCCCTTCGAGCTCAATCCCGCGATGCCGCCGGGCGGCCAGGACATCACCGAGCACCTGACGCAGAAGTACCGCACCACGCGCGAGCAGCAGCAGGGCGCGCGCGACGCGATCCGCGAGCGGGGCGCCGCGGTGGGCTTCGACTTCCGCAAGGAAGGGCGCGACCGCATCTACAACACCTTCAATGCGCACCGGCTGCTGCATTGGGCCGGCGAAGAAGACCCCGGCAAGCAGCTGGCGCTGAAGAAAGCGCTGTTCAAGGCTTACTTCACCGACGGCCGCAGCCCGGAGGAAACCGAGGTGCTTCTCGATGCGGTCCAGGCCGCGGGCCTGCCCGTCGAACGCGCCCGCGAGATCCTCGCCGGCGACGAGTTCGCGAAGGAAGTGCGCGAGCAGGAAGACTTCTACACCGGCCACGGCATCCATGCGGTGCCGGCGGTGATCGTGAACGACCGCCACCTGATCCAGGGCGGCCAGCCGCCCGAGGTGTTCGAACAGGCGCTGCGGCAGATCGCCGCGCAAGAGGCCGCAGCCTAAGCCGGCTTGTAGCGCTCGTTCACCGTCAGCCAGAAGTCGTGCACCTGCCGCATCTTGCGGCGCAGCTCGTCGTAGTCGGTGGCCTTGCGCACGTAGCTGTTGGCGCCGTTCGCGTAGCACGCCGCGATGTCGCCCTTCTCGGTGGACGACGAGTGCATGACGACGGGGATGGTGGCGGTGCGCGGGTCGCTGCGCAGCGCCTTCAGCACGTCCAGGCCGTGCATGCGGACCAGCTTCATGTCCAGGATGACCAGCCGCGGCTGCAGGCTGGTGTCGCGGCCGGCGTGCGCGCCGCGCCCGAACAGGTAGTCGAGCGCCTCCACGCCGTCGCTGGCGGTGGCGATTTCAGCGGGATCGCAGCACTCGCCCAGCGCCATCATCGTGAGCTCGAGGTGATCCGGGTTGTCGTCGATCACGAGGATCGCGTGCTTCATCATCGGGGCCCAACCAAAAACTCTCCGGCCCGCGCCGGACTCTCCCTGACTGTTTGGCCGGGATTTTGGCATGCAAGCCAGCTCTTCGGTTGAGGCGCTCAACGAAAGCGCCGATGCTGTCGGGGCGCGGTCCTACAGGCCAAGGAAGCGCTAGGGCCACAAAATCTGCGGCAGCTTCATCACTTCCGGTTAGTCGCCCCGGATTGCGCCACGCACCAGTCGATGAGCGCGTCGGTTTCCATGGATTTGTCGAAGACGCCGTCACTGCCCAGCGCCTCGCACTGCTTGCGCACGTCCGGGTTGGCCGTCGCCGTCAGCACCACCACCTTCTGCTGCGGCTTGCGGCCGCGGCACGCACGCAGCACGTTGAAGCCGCTGCCCCCGCGCTCCAGCAGCAGGTCGACGATCGCGATGTCCCACTCGTTGCCCGTATCCGTGAGCCACGCCGTCGCGCCGCGCTCGTCGGAAGCCACGCCGCACGTCTGGACACCGGCGAGTTCCGCAAGCGCCTCCACCAGGCTTTCGCGGATCGACAGGTTGTCTTCGACGACGAATGCTTTGAGCGCCAAGTACTGCCTCCCAGGCCATGATGGCATGCCAACGGGCGGCCTGCCATGGGGGACACCCCGGGACACGCCATGACGGTCCAGGAACGATCGGCCGCGACGCGCGCACGCGACGGCGAGGTGCGCGCCTTGCGCGACGAGCTGCAACGCCTGCAGGCCGAAAGCCGCGGCAAGGATGAGTTCCTGGCGATGGTGGCGCACGAATTGCGCGCGCCGCTGGGCGCCATCCTCGGCTGGGTCCACCTGCTTGCACGGCGCGGCGGGGAGGAGGAGTTCCAGACGGGGCTGGAAGTCATCGAGCAGGCCGTGGCCGTGCAAGGCAAGCTCATCGAGGACTTGCTCGTCATGAGCCGCATGGCGTCCGACCGCATGGCGCTGGAGCTCGCGCCGGTGGACCTGCGCGGCGTGATCGATGCGGCGGTGGATGCCGTGCGGCCCGTGGCCGCCGCCAGGAGCATGCGCCTGCGCAAGGTCGTGGACACGAACGTCGGGCCCGTGCGCGGCGATGCGACGCGGCTGCGGCAGGTGCTGTCGAACCTGGTGAACAACGCCGTGAAGTTCACGCCCGAGCGCGGCTGGATCGAGGTGTCGCTGCAGCGCACCGGCGGCTGGGCGCAGGTGGAGGTGGCCGACAACGGCGCCGGCATCGCGCCCGGCTTCCTGCCGCACGTCTTCGACCGCTTCCGGCAGGACCCCGCGACGGCGGGACAGCACGACGGCCTCGGGCTGGGCCTGGCGATCGCGCGCCACATCGTCGAGATGCACGGCGGCGAGATCGAGGCGCGCAGCGGCGGCGAGGGCCGCGGCGCCACCTTCACGGTGCGCCTCCCGCTCGCCGATTCGCCGCGCGCCTGACGCGCTTCAGCCCACGCGCACTTCGATCCGCCGGGGCTTCGCCTCCTCGAGTTTCGGGATCGACAGCCGCAGCACGCCGTCCTTCAGGCTCGCGTCGATGCGCGAGGTGTCGAGTTCGCGGCTCAGCGTGAAGCTGCGCCGGTACGAGGGGAAGGGAGCCTCGTTGTAGATGAGCTCCATCTCGATGGGCCCCTCGAGGGCCGCCGTCGCCTCCAGCGTCAGCGTGTCGCCATCCACGCGCACGCCGAGCCTGTCGCGCGAGACGCCGGGAAGGTCCGCCAGCAGCGTGATGCCCGACTCGTCCTCGAAGACGTCCACCGGGGGAACGACGGCGGGCTGTTCACGCGGCTCGCGCGGTTGCCCGGAAGTCTGGACCTGGTTCGCCATGGCTTGCCTCCATCAATTGACTTCGATGCGGCGCGGCTTGCTCGATTCGCGCCGGGCTACGGAAATGCGCAGGATGCCGTCGCGGTAGGTCGCGTCCACCTTGGCCGGGTCCGCGTCGTCCGGCAGGCTCACGACGCGCCGGAACGGGCCGGCGAAGCGCTCCTGCGCGTACACGGTCACGGGGTCGGGCTCCGGCACCTGGCTCGTGCGCTCGCCGGCGATGGCGAGCAGGCCGCGGTCGACCGTGATCTCCAGCCGCGCCGGGTCGATGCCCGGCGCGAAGGCCAGCACCTCGATCGAGCCGGGCGTCGCGCCGACGTTCATCACGGGGAAGGCGGCGCCGGCGGCGGCGCGGATGCTCGACCGCTCGGACGGCCGGAACATCGTGTCGAGGAGGCCCTGCAGGCGGTTGAGTTCCGAGAAGATCTCCGCAGCAGGCCTGGATGACGGGTTCATCATGTGAGGTCTCCTGTTCGACGGTTCGAAGGATGCGCGGCGCCCGCCGCGCGAGCCCGAATTGGCGGCGGGGCCGCGCGATTTCAAGGGCCGCCGGCGAGCACGGCGGGCGCCCCGGAAACCAGCAAGGCTGCCCCGGAAGCCGCCAGCAGCCCCAGCACCACGCGCCGGAACGCCTCCTGGCTGATGCGCGCGTACAGGCGGGCGCCGAGCAGCGAGGGCACGACCATGGCCGGCAGCACGACCGCCAGCAGCGGCAACTGCGAGGCATGCAGGATGCCCGTGGCGAGGTAGCTCGCGAAGGTGACGCACAGCATCGACAGGTTGAAGTTCTGGATGATGGAGCGCTGCGCGTCCTTCTCGTAGCCGCGCAAGGTGCACCACAGCGTCGGCACGACGCCGGTGAAGCCGCCGAGGCCGCCCATCACGCCGCCCGCCGCGCCGGCGGCGGCGTCCGCGATGCGCCCGCCGTGCGTCACCTTGGGCAGGCGCTCCGCGACCAGCATCAGCGGGCACACGACGAGCAGGAAGGCGCCGAGGACCGTCTTGAACAGCGGCACGTCGAGCCGCGGCAGCAGCCACAGGCCGATGGGCAGCCCGGCGAGCCCGCCAAGCACGAAGGGTGCGAGCCGCTTCAGGTCGAAGCCGCGCCGCACCGAGAACACCGCGATGAGCTGCCCGCACATGCCGCCGAACACCGCCAGCGCGGCGGCCAGGCGCGGCTCCAGCGCCCACGCCCACACCGACATGGCCGTCAGCCCGAAGCCGAATCCCGAAAGGCCCTGCACGAAGCCGGCGAGGGCCGCGCCGACGACGACGATGAGGACGGTGGCGTCGATGGCCTAGTCTTCGTAGGCCGCGAGCGGCACGCAGCTGCAGAACAGGTTGCGGTCGCCGTAGACGTTGTCCACGCGGCCGATGGGCGGCCAGTACTTGGCATGGCGGCGCTCGTCCAGCACCGCGGCCCCCGCATCGCGCGGGTAGGCGTGCTTCCACTCGCCCTTGAGCAGCGCGGCCGCGGTGTGCGGCGCGTGCTTGAGCGGGTTGTCGCCCTGCGGCCATTCGCCGCGCTCCACGCGCCGGATCTCCTCGCGGATGGCGATCATCGCGGCGATGAAGCGGTCGAGCTCGTCGAGCGTTTCGCTTTCGGTGGGCTCCACCATCAGCGTGCCCGCGACGGGGAACGACAGCGTGGGCGCGTGGAAGCCGTAGTCGATCAGGCGCTTGGCGACGTCCTCGGCCGTGACGCCGCTCGTCTCCTTGAGCGGGCGAAGGTCCAGGATGCACTCGTGCGCCACGTGGCCGTTTTCGCTGGCGTACAGCGTGGGGTAGTGGTCGCGCAGGCGCGCACTGATGTAGTTGGCCGAGAGGATGGCGGTCTCGGTGGCCAGCTTCAGGCCCTCGGCGCCCATCATGCGGCAGTACATCCAGCTGATCGGAAGCACCGCGGCATTGCCCAGCGGCGCGGCCGACACGGCGCCGACGCCGTGGCTCTTCACGCCGCCCGTTTCGTGGCCGGGCAGGAAGGGCACGAGGTCCTCGACGACGCACACCGGGCCCACGCCGGGCCCGCCGCCGCCGTGCGGGATGCAGAAGGTCTTGTGCAGGTTCAGGTGGCTGACGTCGCCGCCGAATTCGCCCGGCGCCGCGACGCCCACCAGCGCGTTCATGTTCGCGCCATCGACGTACACGCGGCCGCCGTGCTTGTGCACCATCTCGCACAGTTCCTTCACCTGCATCTCGAACACGCCGTGCGTGCTGGGGTAGGTGATCATCACGCAGGCCAGGTCGTCCTTGTGCTGCTCGCACTTGGCGCGCAGGTCCGCCATGTCGACGTTGCCGTTGGCGTCGCACGCGGTCACGACCACGTGCATGCCGACCATCTGCGCGCTGGCCGGGTTGGTGCCGTGCGCGGAGGAGGGGATCAGGCACACGTTGCGGTGGCCCTGGCCTTTCGATTCATGGAAGGCCTTGATCGCCAGCAGGCCCGCGTATTCGCCTTGCGATCCGGCATTGGGCTGCAGGCTGATGCCCGCATAGCCCGTGGCCTGGCACAGCCACTCGCGCAGCAGCGAATCGAGCTGGGCATAGCCTTGCAGCTGGTCGGCCGGCGCGAAGGGGTGCACGTGCGCGAACTCGGGCCAGGTGATCGGGATCATCTCGCTCGTGGCATTGAGCTTCATCGTGCAGCTGCCCAGCGGGATCATCGAGCGGTCCAGCGCGAGGTCCTTGTCCGACAGCGACCGGATGTAGCGCAGCATGCCCGTCTCGCTGTGGTGCGTGTTGAACACCGGGTGCGCAAGGAAGCCGCTGGTGCGGCGCAGCTGCTCGGGGATCAGCGAATCGACGCCTTTCTCGAACTTCGCGACTTCGGGCAGCTTCTGGTTCGGCTTGGCGAAAATCTTCCACAGCAGCTCGAGGTCGGCGCGCGTGGTGGTCTCGTCCAGCGAGATGCTGATGAAGCCTTCCCACGAGATGCGCAGGTTGGCCTTCAGGGAATGCCCGCGCGCGACGAGCTGCTTGGTCTCCTCGCCGGTCTGCAGCGAGATCGTGTCGAAGGCGCCGTGCTGCAGGCGCGGCGCGTAGCCCAGTTGTTCGAGGCCCTTGGCGAGGATCGCCGTGTAGCTGGCAACACGCTGCGCGATGCGCTTCAGGCCCTGCGGTCCGTGGTACACGGCGTACATGCTCGCAATGACCGCCGGCAGCACCTGCGCCGTGCAGATGTTCGACGTGGCTTTCTCGCGGCGGATGTGCTGCTCTCGCGTCTGCAACGCCAGGCGGTACGCCGGGTTGCCGTGCACGTCGACGCTCACGCCGACCAGGCGGCCCGGCAGCGAGCGCTTGAAATCGTCGCGGCAGGCGAGGTAGGCCGCGTGCGGGCCGCCGGCGCCCATGGGCATGCCGAAGCGCTGCGTGGTGCCGCAGACGATGTCCACGTCCCATTCACCGGGCGGGACGATGAGCGTCAGCGCGAGCAGGTCGGCAGCCACGATGAACGCGGCCTGCTTGCCGTGCACGACGGGCACGTCGGCGCGCATGTCGTGGATCTGGCCGCTGGTGGCCGGGTACTGCGCGAACACGGCGAAGTACTCGCCTTGAAGCGCCTTGTCCCATTCTTCGGCGGAGTTCGCGAGCACCACCTCGATGTCCAGCGGCTTCGCGCGTGTCTGGATCACCTCGATGGTCTGCGGGTGCGCGTCGCCGGCGACGATGAAGCGGTTGCTCTTGCTGCGTACGCTGCGGCGGGCCAGCGTCATCGCCTCCGCCGCGGCCGTGGCCTCGTCGAGCATGGACGCATTCGCTATCGCCATGCCCGTCAGGTCGCACACCATGGTCTGGAAGTTCACCAGCGCTTCCATGCGGCCCTGGCTGATCTCGGCCTGGTAGGGCGTGTAGGCGGTGTACCAGGCCGGGTTCTCCAGGATGTTGCGCAGGATCACGCCCGGCGTGTAGGTGCCGTAGTAGCCCTGGCCGATGAAGCTCTTGTAGACGCTGTTCTTCGAGGCGATGGCCTTCAGCTCCGCCAGCGCCTGCGCCTCGCTCGCCGGGGGCGGCAGCTTCATGGCGTCGCGGCGCGCGATCGAGCGCGGCACGATGCTGTCGATCAGCGCGCGGCGCGAAGCCTCGCCGATCGCCGAGAGCATCAGCTTCTCGTCGGCCTCCTCGATGCCGATGTGGCGCGGGATGAATTCGGAAGGGTTCTCGAGCTCGCCGAGCGGGCGGGCGGAAGGCATCAGCATGGAAACGAAACTCCGTCTGGCGGGCGCGGGGCCCGCCGCTTCTCTTATTGCGAATTCTTGACGAACTTGGCGTAGTCGGGCTCGTCCATGAGCTCGTCGAACTGCGCCATGTCCTGGATCAGGATCTTGAAGAACCAGCCGTTGCCCATGGGGTCGCTGTTGGCCAGCGACGGGTTGGAGCGCAGTTCCTCGTTCACTTCGGTCACTTCACCGGCGATCGGCATGTTGACGTCGGCCGCGGCTTTCACCGACTCGACCACGCCCGCCGCCTCGCCCATCTTGTAGACGCGCCCGACTTCGGGCAGGTCGACGAACACCACGTCGCCCAGCGCGTCCTGCGCGTGCAGCGTGATGCCGACGACCGCGGCTTCGTGGTCCTCGAGCTGGATCCACTCGTGATCCTTGGTGTACTTGACGGTCATTGGCTTTCTCCTGTGTTTGCTCTTGTCAGCCGCGGTGATAGCGGTTCGGCACGAAGGGCATGGGGGCAACTTCCATCGGCACGGCCTTGCCGCGCACCAGGGCGTTCACGCGCGTGCCCGGGGCCGCGCACGAGGCTTCAACGTAGCCCATCGCAACCGGCTTGTCGATGGTGGGACCGAGCAGTCCGCTGGTCACCTCGCCGATGCGCCGCCCGCTTTCGTCCTGCAGTTCGGTGTGGTCCCGCACGGGCACGCGCTCCAGCGCCACCAGCCCCACCCGCTTGCGTTGCACCGGGGCGGTGCCGTCCAACTGGCCGAGCACCTTGTCCGCCCCGGGGAAGCCGCCGGCGCGGTCGCCGCCCTTGCGGCGAACCTTCTGCATGGCCCAGTTCAGCTGGGCTTCCACCGGGGTGGTGGTGGTGTCGATGTCGTTCCCGTACAGGCACAGGCCCGCTTCCAGGCGCAGCGAGTTGCGGGCGCCCAGGCCGATGGGCTTGACCTCGGGCTGGGCGAGCAGGGCGCGGGCCAGCGCGTCGGCCTTCGATTCGTGCACGGAGATTTCGAAGCCATCCTCGCCCGTGTAGCCGCTGCGGGTGATGTACAGGTCCGTGCCGTTCCACGGGAAGGCGCCACCCGTCATGAACACGAGCTTCTCGACGCCGGGCACCAGGCGCTTGAGCGCATCCACGGCCTTCGGCCCCTGCAGCGCGAGCAGGCCGCGCTCGGGCATGGGGATGACCTCGCAGCGGTTGCCGATGCGCGACTGGATGTGCGCGATGTCGCCCGCTTTGCAGGCGCCGTTGACGATCGCGAAGAGGTGGTCGCCGCGGTTGACGAACATCAGGTCGTCGATGATCGTGCCCTCGTCGGTGAGGAGCAGGCCGTAGCGCTGCTTGTTCTCGGCCAGGCCGATCACGTCCACCGGCATCAGCGATTCGAAGGCGGCGGCGGCATCCTTGCCCACAAGCCGCAGCTGGCCCATGTGCGACACGTCGAACAGGCCCGCCGACTCGCGGGTCTGCGTGTGTTCGGCCATCAGGCCCTGGGGGTATTGCACCGGCATCGAGTAGCCGGCAAAGGGGACCATGCGCGCGCCGAGTTCCACATGCAGCGCATGCAGGGGCGTCTTGAGGAGCTGTTCTTCGGGGCTAGCTGCGGACAAGCGGCTCTCCATCTCAAGGGCTGGCGATCCATCGTACACGCCGATGGGGCTGCCCCGCTGTCCGCTTTACCTGAGAGATTCACCCGTTACGGGTTTGCTCCTTCGGTGGGTGCTGATGAGCACCTCTCTCCAGCCGGGACCGCCCTTGCGGGCGGTTGTCAGTCCTCGTTGCCTGAGCGTTGTTGCGCCTTCGGCGGCCGTGCTGATTGCACACGGCTCTCTCCTGACGAACGGGATTCTAACCCGTCACATGTTCACGTAATTCGGCCCGCCGCCGCCTTCGGGCGTGACCCACACGATGTTCTGCGTCGGGTCCTTGATGTCGCAGGTCTTGCAGTGCACGCAGTTCTGCGCGTTGATCTGCAGCCGCTCGCCGCCGCCTTCGGCCGGCACGAATTCGTACACGCCTGCGGGGCAGTAGCGCTGCTCCGGGCCTGCGTACTTCGCCAGGTTCACCTGCGTCGGGATCGCGGCGTCCTTGAGCGTGAGGTGCGCGGGCTGGTCTTCCGCATGGTTGGTGTTGGAGATGAACACCGACGACAGCCGGTCGAAGGTGAGCTTGCCGTCGGGTTTGGCATACGCGATCGGCTTGCACTCGGACGCGGGCTTCAGGTACGCGTGGTCGGGCCTGTCGCGGCGCAGCGTCCACGGCACGTGCCCGCGCAGCAGTTTGTGCTCGATGCCGTTCATGATCGTCGCGGGCCACAGGCCCTTCTTGAACCAGGCCTTGAAGTTGCGCGAGCGGTTGAGCTCGTCGTGCAGCCACGAGCGCTCGAACGCTTCGGGATAGGCCTTGAGCTCGTCGCGCTGGCGGCCCGACGTGACCGCGTCATAGGCTGCCTCCGCCGCGAGCATGCCGCTCTTGATCGCCGCGTGGCTGCCTTTGATGCGGGCCGCGTTGAGGTAGCCGGCGTCGTCGCCCACCAGCGCGCCGCCGGGGAAGACCTGCTTGGGCAGCGACAGGATGCCGCCTGCCGTGATGGCTCGCGCGCCGTACGACACGCGCTTGCCGCCTTCCAGGTACCAGCGGATGTTGCGATGGGTCTTCCAGCGCTGCATCTCCTCGAAGGGGCTCAGGTACGGATTGGAATAGTCGAGGCCCGTGATGAAGCCCAGCGTGACCAGGTTGCCCTCCATGTGGTACAGGAAAGCGCCCCCGTAGGTGTCGGTGGGCAAGGGCCAGCCCGCGGTGTGCAGCACGAGGCCCGGCTCGTGCTTCTTGGGGTCGATCTCCCACAGCTCCTTGACGCCGATGCCGTAGGCCTGCGGGTCGCGGCCTTCGTCCAGCTTGAACTTCGAGATGAGGTGGCGGCCCAGGTGGCCGCGGCAGCCTTCGGCGAACACCGTGTACTTGCCGTGCAGCTCCATGCCCAGCTGGAAGTTCCCGGTGGGCTCGCCGTCCTTGCCCACGCCCATGTTGCCGGTGGCGACGCCCTTGACCGCGCCTTTCTCGTCGTAGAGCACTTCGGCCGCGGGAAAGCCCGGGAAGATCTCGACGCCCAGGCCTTCCGCCTGCTGCGCCAGCCAGCGCACCACGTTGCCCAGGCTCACGATGTAGTTGCCATGGTTCTGGAAGATGCCCGGAAGCGCGAAGTTGGGCACGCGAAACGAGCCGTTCTCCGAAAGGAACACCATCGCGTCGTCGGTGACGGGCTGGTTCAGCGGCGCGCCCTTGGCTTTCCAGTCAGGGATGAGCTCGGTGAGCGCGCGCGGGTCCATCACGGCGCCCGACAGGATGTGCGCGCCGGGCTCGGAGCCCTTTTCGAGCACGACGACGGAGACGTCCGTGCCGCGCTCGGCGGCGAGCTGCTTGAGGCGGATGGCGGTGGCGAGGCCGGCGGGGCCGCCGCCGACGACGACCACGTCGTATTCCATCGCTTCGCGGGGTCCGTACTGCGCCAGGATTTCTTCGTGCGTCATCGTTGGATTCTTGCCGATAATGGACGCGGCATTTTAGGCAGGAGACTCTCGTGAGCTACAGCATCGATTTGTCGGGCCGCGTCGCCTTGGTGACCGGCGCATCGAGCGGCCTGGGCGCGCAGTTCGCGCGCACGCTGGCGGGAGCGGGGGCGGCCGTCGTGCTCGCCGCGCGCCGCGTCGAGAAGCTCAAGGAGCTGCGCGCGAGGATCGAAGGCGAGGGCGGCGATGCGCACGTCGTGGCGCTGGACGTCACCGACATGGACAGCATCCGCTCCGCCGTCGCGCACGCGGAGACCGAAGTCGGCTCCATCGACATCCTGGTGAACAACTCGGGCGTGAGCACCACGCAGCGCCTGCAGGACGTAACCGAGGACGACTACGACTACATCTTCGACGTGAACGTCAAGGGCGCCTTCTTCGTCGCGCAGGAAGTGGGCAAGCGCATGATCGCGCGTGCCAAGGGCGCCGCGCCCGGCACCTACACCGGCGGGCGCATCATCAACATCGCGTCCATGGCCGGCCTGCGCCCGCTGCCCCAGATCGGCGCCTATGCCATGAGCAAAGCAGCGGTGGTGCAGATGACCAAGGCCATGGCGCTGGAGTGGGGGCGCTTCGAGATCAACGTCAACGCGATCTGCCCCGGCTACATCGACACCGAGATCAACCACCACCACTGGCAGACCCCGCAGGGCCAGAAGCTGGTGGACATGCTGCCGCGCAAGCGCATCGGCAAGCCCGAGGACCTCGATGCGCTGCTGGTGCTGCTGGCCAGCAGCGAGAGCCACTTCGTCAACGGCTCGGTGATCGCCGCCGACGACGGCTTCGGCATCTGATGAAGTTCGAGCTGCCGGACAAGAAGAAGCTCGTCTTCGAGATGACCCTCCCCATCCGCTGGGGCGACATGGACGCGATGGGCCATGTGAACAACACCAACTACTTCCGCTTCATGGAAGTGATCCGGCTCGAGTGGATGCGGTCGCTGGGCGAAACCCTGGGCCCGCAGACGGTGGAAGGGCTCGTGATCATCAACGCCTTCTGCACCTTCCACCGGCAGTTCGAATACCCCGCCGACATCCTCGCGCGCCTGTACGTCAGTGACCCGGGCCGAACCAGCTTCGAGAGCTGGACGACGATGACGAAGGTGGAAGAGCCCGATGCGGTCTACGCCAGCGGCGGCGCGACGATCGTATGGGCCGACTACACGAAGCAGAAGTCGGTGCCGCTGCCCGAGCGCATCCGCGCGATCATTTCTTCTCCTTAGGCACCCGGCCCATCAGGTAGAACTCCGGGTTGGGCATCATGTTCGAGAAGCTGGCCATGCGATTGGACAGGCCGAAGAAGGCCGTGATCGCGGCGATGTCCCAGATGTCCTCGTCCGAGAAGCCGTGCGCGTGCAGCGGCGCGAAGTCGGCCTCGTCGATCTCGTGCGAGCGCAGGCACACCTTCATCGCGAAATCCAGCATGGCCTTCTGCCGCGGCGGGATGTCGGCCTTGCGATAGTTCACCGCCACCTGGTCGGCGACCAGCGGCTTCTTCTCGTAGATGCGCAGGATCGCGCCGTGCGCCACCACGCAGTACAGGCAGTTGTTGGCCGCGCTCGTCGTCGTGACGATCATCTCGCGCTCACCCTTCGTGAGGCCGCTTTCCCGCCCGACCACTTCCGGCGTCATCAACGCATCGTGGTACGCGAAGAACGCGCGCCACTCCGCCGGGCGGCGCGCGAACGCCAGGAACACATTCGGCACGAAGCCGGCCTTGTCCTGCACCTCGAGGATGCGCTGGCGGATGTCCTCCGGGACGTCCTGGATGTCGGGCATCGGGTAGCGGTTCTTCATGCGGCGATTATCCTGTCGGCACGCAAAAGGAGCATGCCAATGGAACTCTCGAACGACCCCGTCACGCAAGCGGGCCTGGCCACGCGCCGCAAGGTGCTGGGCAACGACTACGTGCAGGCCGCGCTGGACAAGGCCACGGCCTTCAACGCGCCGCTGCAGGAGCTGGTGACGAAGAACGCCTGGGGCAACACCTGGCAGCGCAAGGGCATCGACCTGAAGACGCGCAGCATCGTGACGGTTTCGATGCTCGTCGCGCTGGGCCGCATGCACGAGCTGAAGATCCACGTGCGCGGCGCGCTCAACAACGGCGTGACGCCGGAAGAGCTGCAGGAGATCTTCCTGCACGCCAGCGTGTATTGCGGCTTCCCGGCGGCCGTGGATGCGTTCCGTACCGCAAGCGAGGTGATCGAGGCAGGTGCTGCCGGGCGCTGACGAGCGCGGCACCGGACTCAGTTGCGCGTGCCCTGCTGGCCGCGCCCCGCATGCTGTGCGATGAACGCGAGCAGGGTCGCGACGCAAGTCTCCCAGGCGGGCTCGCTGGGCTGCACGACGTGGCTCGTGCTGTCCAGCGCCACGAACCGCGCGCCCTCGATGCCGGTCGCGAGTTCCCGGCCCAGCGACACCGGGACCCATGCGTCGCGCTCGCTGTGCATGACCAGGGTCGGTACCCGCACCTGGCGCAGGCGGTCCGACACATCCAGCCCGCCCGTGAGCCCCACGATCTGCGCGGCGATTTCGGCGGACGCGGACACGCGCTGCAGCTCGTTCATCGCATCCATTTCGGCCCGCGAAGCATCGGGCCAGCCGAGCGAGGTGAACAGCTGCCGAAACGCCGGGTTCACCTTGCCCCAGCCCTGCAGGGTGAGGAGCTGGAACGCGTCGCCGCGCTGCACGGTCTCGGGCTCCCCGCGGCGCCGCCATCCCCTCGCATAGCCGCCCAGGAGGACCATGCACGACACCCGCTTGGGGTGCCGGACCGCGAACTCGATCGCCGTCGCGGCGCCTTGTGAGATGCCCAGGAGGGCGATGGGCCCGCTCGCGAAGCGCCGGGCGACTTCCTCGAAGTCGCTCACCGACGTCTCGAAATCCAGCGGCGGAACCTTCCTGTCCGACAGGCCCGTTCCGCGCTGGTCGTAGCGGATCAGGCGCACCTGTTGCGACAGCCGCGTATTCAGCGGGCCCCAGACGTGCGTCGTCCACTCGTGCTCGAGGTGCGTCATCCACACGCCCGCGCGCAGCACATCCGGGCCCTCACCGGAGGCCGACGCCGCGATGTGGACCCCATCCTTGGCACGCACGAAGTGAACTGCGCGGTCGATGGCGGGGCCTGCCGCAGGCGGGTGGGTGGGCGCGGCGAGGGGCCGGAGCGGCGCGATGAAGCGGTATCCGCGCCCCGGCACGGTTTGCAGCCAGTCGCGATCGCCGCCCTGTGCAGCGAACGCCTTTCGCAATGCGGAGATGTGCACCTGCAAGCTGTTTTCGGTCACGACCGTGCCGGGCCAGACACGTTCCATCAGCGTGTCCTTGGAGACCAGCTCCCCGTGCGCGAGCGCCAGCTCGCAGAGGACGTCGACGGCCCGGGATCCCGCCGCGACAGGGTTGCCCTCGTGGAGGAGCACCCGTCGCGCGCAGTCGAGTTCGAAGGAGCCGAAAGCAAGCCGGTCGTTCAACACATCTTCCTGCAGGGGCGCCCGCTCAGGACTCTTCACAACAATTCAGGCGCCGATCAGGACGCGACTTTAACGTGTGCCTATGCTGGCGCATCCACACGAAGGAGATGGACGTGATCAAGTTCAACGTGCTGTATCCCGCGCAGCAAGGCGCGCGCTTCGACCATGCGTACTACCGCGACAAGCACATGCCGATGGTTGCGGCCCGCCTCGGCGCAGCCTGCCAGCGCTACACGATCGACACGGGGCTGGCCGGCGGCGAGCCCGGTGCCGCTTCGCCGTACATCGCCGGCTGCAGCATCTACTGCGCCTCCGTCGAGGCCCTGCAGGGCGCCCTGGGCCCGCACGTGCAGGAGATCATGGCCGACATCCCCAACTACACGAACACGCGGCCCGTCATCTGGATCAGCGAAGCCACGGTCGGTTAGCCGGCCTCAGGCCGTGCCGGCCATCAATTTGTGCACGAGGTCGGCCGTGGTGCTGGCCTTGTACTTGCGCATCAGCCGCGCGCGGTAGATCTCCACCGTGCGGTGGCTGATCGCCAGCGTCTTGCCGATCTCCTTGCTGGTCATGCCGTCCAGCAATCGCGCGGCCACCTCGCGCTCGCGCGCCGTCAGCTCCGCCTTCACGGGCCGCTGCGAGCTCAGGTCCTCGAAGGCCCAGATGCCGGATTCGTGCGGCTGCTCGCGGTTGAGCGCGTGGCCGGTCACGTGGCACCAGAAGACCTCGCCGCTCGCGCGCTTCATGATGCGGTCGTCGGCGTAGTGGCCTTTCGCATTCAGGATCGGCGCCATGCGGGCGCCGAGCCGCTCGTACTCGTCCGCGCTGGGGTAGAGCACCTGGAACGACTGGCCGACCAGCGCCTCGTGCGACCATCCGAACATGTCGCACAGCTGCTGGTTGCAATCGACGATGGCGCGGTTGCGCGAGACGCACAATCCCACCGGCGCCAGGTTGAATGCCAGGCGGTAGTCCACTTCCACGCGGGTTAGCCTTTACGAAGAACTACGTAGCGCATTAGGTAGTATCGTAGCGGGCATTCCGGGGGCGATTCCTCCGGGTTTACGAGCGCAACAGGAGACCACTGTGAACAAGCTCTATCCCAGTGCAGCAGCCGCCCTCGACGGCGTCGTGAAGGACGGCCAGCTGCTCGCCGTCGGCGGCTTCGGCCTGTGCGGCATCCCCGAGGCACTCATCGAGGCGCTGAAGGAAAGCGGCAAGAAGAACCTCACCGCCATCTCCAACAACGCCGGCGTCGACGACTTCGGCCTGGGCAAGCTGCTGCAGACGCGCCAGATCAAGAAGATGATCAGCTCGTACGTGGGCGAGAACAAGGAGTTCGAGCGCCAGTACCTGGCGGGCGAGCTCGAGCTGGAGTTCACGCCGCAAGGCACGCTGGCCGAAAAGCTGCGTGCCGGCGGCGCCGGCATCCCGGCCTTCTTCACGAAGACGGGTGTGGGCACGATGGTCGCCGAAGGCAAGGAACTGCGCGAGTTCGACGGCGAGACCTACGTGATGGAGCGATCGCTCGTGCCCGACGTCGCGCTGGTGAAGGCCGACGTCGCCGACAAGAGCGGCAACCTGCGCTTCAACCTGACGGCGCGCAACTTCAACCCGGCCTGCGCGATGGCCGGCAAGGTCTGCATCGTCGAGGTGGAGAAGGTCGTCGAAGTGGGCGAGCTCGCGCCCGACGACATCCACCTGCCCGGCATCTACGTGCACCGCATCGTGCTGAATGCGAAGCCCGAGAAGCGCATCGAGAAGCGCACCACGCGCACCGCCTAAGGAGAGACGACATGCCCTGGACCCAAGACCAGATGGCCGCGCGCGCGGCGCAGGAACTGGAAGACGGCTTCTACGTGAACCTCGGCATCGGCATCCCGACGCTGGTGGCCAACTTCACGGGCGACAAGGAAGTGTGGCTGCAGTCGGAGAACGGCATGCTGGGCATCGGCCCCTTCCCGACGGAGGCGGAAGTCGACGCCGACCTGATCAACGCCGGCAAGCAGACGGTGACCACGATCAAGGGCAGCTCGATCTTCGGCAGCCACGAGAGCTTCGCGATGATCCGCGGCGGCAAGATCAACCTGTCGATCCTGGGCGCCATGCAGGTCAGCGAACACGGCGACCTCGCCAACTGGATGATCCCCGGCAAGATGGTCAAGGGCATGGGCGGCGCGATGGACCTGGTCGCGGGCGTCAAGCGCGTGATCGTCCTGATGGAGCACGTCGCGAAGAAGAAGGACGGCACCGAGGACCTGAAGATCCTGCCCAAGTGCACGCTGCCGCTCACGGGCGTGGGCGTGGTCGACCGCATCATCACCGACCTGGGCGTGTTCGACGTGACGCCGCAGGGCCTGAAGATCGTGGAGCTCGCGCCCGAAGTGACGCGCGATTTCGTGCAGTCCAAGACCGGCGTCAAGCTGCACTAGCCTGCGCTCAAGGCGCGGCGCTCAGCGTCGCGCCCGCGAATTGCGAGTTTGTCCCCGCATCCGACAGCACGCTCCCGGCGGCGAGCGTGAGCAGGAACACCCCCGCGGAGCGCGCCACCACGCGCGCGGAGACGTCGCAGCCCCCGCGGCGGATGACGCTACCCCTTTCCAGCGTGACCTGGTTGCCGCCCGGCGCCGCGCGCACCATCGCGGCGCACGTCCCGCCGAGCGCCGGCTGCGCGGCAAGGGTCACGCCCGGCGGGAGTTGGAGCGTCAACGGACGCACGAGCGTGGCTCCGCCGGCGCTGGCGAATGCCATCGTGAGGATGCTCGGAGCCCCGACGGCAACGCTCGCGGGCTCGACATGCAGGGAGGCGACCAGTTCCGCATGGACACGCGTGGCCGCGCGCGCCCCGGCATCGCGCGCAAGGGCCGCGGCTTCTTCGGGCGCGATGTCGGCGGGGTCGGCCAGCGAGCGCGGTTCCGCCTGGCCGGCCGGCCGCAGGTCCGCCGCGAAGGTGTAGCCGCCCGCCCTGGCCCACAGGTACAGCGTCACCTCCCCGTCGTCCCGCGGGAAGCTGAGGGTCACGCCACGCGAAATGTCCTGCGCCGCGGCGTGCGAGGCGGCGAAGAAGGCTGCGATGGCGAGGAGGGTCCGTCGGCCCATATGGATGAGTCTAGCTTTCGCATGCCGCGTGTCGATGCGGGCTGACAGTGTTTCAGCCGAGGCGCCTGCAAAACGGGCCGGGGCACGCGGCTCATCATCGCGGCGAAAGGCCGTGCATGCGCACGGCGGGAGAGATCACCATGCGTCGTTGGAAACCCATCGTCCTCGTGCCGCTGCTGGGCCTGGCCTCGCTGCAGGCGCTGGCCTGCTACACGGTCTACGACCGCAACAACCGCGTCATGTGGCAGGGCGACAAGCCGCCCGTCGACATGAGCCGGCCGCTGAGCGAAACCGTGCCGGTGCGCTTCCCGGGCGGCCAGATGGTGTTCGACGATTCGCCCACGTGTCCGGTCGTGAGTTCCGTCGCCATGGGCAACGGCGGCTTCGTCACCGCCACGAACTCGCCGCTGCTCACCGACCAGAAGACCGCGCGCGAGCTGCGCCTGCCGCACCGCATGGTCGGCGAGAACATCGCGATGGTCCCCGCGCAGGCGGTGGCCATGGAACCGGGAGTGACCGTGGTGCCGTCCGTCACGGTCGCCTCCAAAAGCCCGGACACGCGCACGATGGGCGCGCCCGGCGCGGTCATCACCGAATACCGCAACCCGCCGCTCACCGTGATCCGGCGCGGCAACGAAATCATCGTGACCGAACAGCGCTGAGGCGCAGCCCGTCGCACGCTCCTGCAGTCCGTCGCAACGCGGCGGACGCACCGGCTCCTGGAACCTACGATCCGCGCATCGTTTCCAGGAGTTTTTTCATGACCCGACCCATTTCACGCCGCATCCTCTGGATCTTCCTCGCCGCCTTCTCGGTGGCGGGCGCCGCCGCCGCCGAAACCGTCGCGGGCAACGGCGTGGTGCGGACGCAGGAGCGCGTCGTCTCCAGCTTCAGCGGCATCACGCTGGGCATCCCGGCCAAGGTGGAAGTCACCATCGGCGCCACCGAGGCCCTGACCATCGAGGCCGACGAGAACCTGCTGCCCCTCATCGAGACCGGCGTCAAGCGCGGCACGCTCGAGATCAAGCCCGTGCGCAGGAACCTCCAGCTGGAAGCCAGGGCGATCCGCATCGTCGTGCAAGCGCGCCGCATCGAGGAGCTGGGCATCGCCGGCGCGGGCTCGATCACGGCCGGCGCGCTGTCGGCCAAGCAGCTCAGGCTCGACATCAGCGGCAGCGGCAACGTGCGCGTGGACGGCACCGCCACCCGCTTCGTGGCGTCCATCGCCGGCTCGGGCGACATCGCCGCCTCGCGCCTGGTGGCCGACGACGTCGACGTGACCATCGCGGGCGCCGGCGCCGTGCAGGTGGCGGCGCGTTCGCGGCTCGACGTCACCATCGCCGGCTCGGGCGGCGTGACGTACTACGGCGACCCGGCGGTGAGCCGGACCATCGTCGGCGCTGGCGCCATCAAGCGCGCCGGCCCGCTGCCGCAGTGACCGGCACCGGGAAGCGCCTGCTCAGGTAGGGCGAGCCTTTCAAACCAAAGCGCCAGTGCAGTTCCATCGCCTTGCTGATGCCGATGCGCGGGCCGGTGGCGATGGGGTAGTCCGCGTCGCGCGCGAACACGCGAAAGGGCGCGCGGTCCAGGCGGCAGCCGTTCATGGCGTGCTCGATCGCCAGCGCCTGGCCCACGCGTCCCGGGCCTGAGCACAGCAGCCGCAGGTCGTCGAGGCCGCGGCGCTCGCGCATCTCGTCGATGCCTTCGAGCGGCTCGATCGCGCGGATCAGCACCCCCGCGCCGTGGCCTTGCTCGCGGCAGACGAAGTTCAGGCACCAGTGGATGCCGTACGAGCGGTACACATAGGCGCGCCCGGGCGGGCCGAACATCGCCTCGTTGCGCGCCGTCGGGCCGCTGAAGCTGTGCGACGCCGGGTCGGCCCGGTCGTAGGCCTCGGTTTCCACGATCCGCCCGCCCACGCCGTCTACCAGGAGGACGGCGCCGATGAGCTCGCGCGCCACTTTTTCGGAAGACCCGGCGAAATCTTCAGGATGCAGCAGGCGGGGTTTCATGCGGGCCGGGAAATACTGTATAAATCATCAGGTATGCTGCGCGCTCCTTCCCCCATTTCACCCGAGAACCTGCCGCACGTGTGGCGGGCGCCGGAGCTGGCCCGGGCGGTGGACCGTGTGCTGGCCACGGGCCATGCCGCGCTGGATGCGCAGCTGCCCGGCGGCGGCTGGCCCTGCGGCACGCTGGTGGAGGTGCTGCAGGCCAGCCCCGGCCGGCATGCCTGGCAATTGCTGCTGCCTGCGCTGGCCCGAGCGACGCAAGCCGAAGGCGGGCCGGTGGTCCTCGTCGATCCGCCGCACCTGCCTTTCGGCCCCGCGCTGGCAGCGCAGGGCCTGGCGACCGAGCGGCTGCTGAAGGTGCAGGCCAGGAACGCGCAGGCCGCCTTGTGGGCCAGCGAGCAGGCGCTGCGCTGCGCGGACGTCGTCGCGCTGCTCGCCTGGCTGCCGCGCTGCCGCGCCGCGGACCTGCGCCGCCTGCACCTCGCGGCCGCGCAGCAGGGCAAGCTGCTCTTCGTCTTCCGCACGCTCGCGGCGCGCGACGAGTCGTCGCCGGCCCGCGTGCGCCTGGAGGTCGAGGAGGGCGAGGAGCTGCGCGTGCACCTGCTCAAGCGCCGCGGCCCGCCGCTCGCATCCGCCATCGAATTACCGGCGCAGCCCGCGCGCCTGCAGCAGCTGCTCGCGTCGCGCAAGCGCGGGCGCACCGCCACCACGAACAGGGACCGATCGCATGTACTGGATCGCACTGTCGCCATCGCATGAGGACGAGCGCACCGCCTGGGGCTGGCGGTGTCTCCAGTTCACGCCGCGCGTGGCGTGGCTGGACGAAGCGCTCGTGCTCGAAGTGTCGGCCACGCAGCGGCTGTGGGGCGGGCGGCGCAAGCTGCTCAAGCACCTGCTCGATGTCGGCGAGGCGCTGACGCCTTCGCCCTGGGCCGTGGGCCCCACGGCGCAGGTCGCGCTGGCCCTGCTGCGCTTGAAAGCGCGTGGCGAAGAAAAACCCGAAGCCGTCCCCGACGGCCTGCCGCTGGACACGCTCACGGCCGCCTTGCCCCACGTTCCCATCCTCGAGCGCATGGGTTGCCGCACGTGGGCGCAGCTGCGCGCCTTGCCGCGCGGCGGGCTCGTGCGCCGCTTCGGCGCTGCGCTGGTCGATGCGCTCGACCGCGCGTACGGCGACGCACCCGAATCGCATGCGTGGATCACCGCGCCCGAGAGCTTCGACCTGAAGGTGGAACTGGCGGCGCTCGCCACCAGCGCGCCCGAACTGATGTGGGCCGCGCAGCGGCTGCTCTCGCAGATGCAGCTGTGGCTGCAGGCGCGCAACCGCGGCGTGCTGGCGATCGAGCTGGAGTGGACGCTGGACCTGCGCCGCCTGAACGGCCAGCGCTTGCCGCCGACGGAGACGCTTGCGGTGCGCACCGCGCGGCCCACGCAGGACATGGCGCACGTGCGGCGGCTGGTGAACGAGCACCTCTCCCGCGCGCAGCTGGCCGCGCCGGCGAACCACCTGCGCATCCGCACCCTCGAGACCACGCCCTGGGGCGGCATCGCGGCCAGCCTCCTGCCCGAGGACAACAAGCCCGGCGAGAAGCTGCACGAATTCGTCGAGCGCCTGAGCGTGCGCCTGGGCGAAGGCAGCGTGCAGGTGTGCGAGCCGCATTCGGACCACCGGCCCGAGCACATGCAGGCGTGGGTGCCCGCGCGGCACGCCATCCAGTGCCTGGACGGCCACGAAGGCGCGAACGCCGACGCGCTCTACCCGACGTGGATGCTGCCGCAGCCCCTGCCGCTGCCGGTGAAGGGCGACCTGCCTTGCTACGGCGGCCCGCTGCGCCGCCTGACGCGCCTGTACCGCATGGAGACGGCGTGGTGGGAGGAGGGCGGGCCGGCCTGCCGCGACTACTTCGTCGCCACCAGCAAGGACGCCGGCCTGGTGTGGATCTACCGCGACCGACCGCTGGGCGAAGGCGACGCGCGCTGGTACCTGCAGGGCCTGTATGCCTGAGCAACCGGTCAAGCCGCCGCCCGCGCCGCTGGACGAGGAGCGCGACCTCCCGCCGGTGCTGCACGAGGGCCCGGACCCGCTGCCCAAATACGCGGAGCTGCATTGCGTCACGAGCTTCAGCTTCCAGCGCGGGGCCTCGCACCCGCAGGAGCTGGTGCGGCGCGCGTACGACCTGGGCTACGACGCGCTCGCCATCACCGACGAATGCTCGGTGGCCGGCGTGGTGCGCGCGTGGAGCGGGTGGAAGGAGTACCGCGACTACGTGCGCAAGCTCGAAGAGGGCTCGGGCCGGCGCTACCTGCGCGACTTCACGCTGCTCTTCGGCGCCGAGTTCGACTTCGGCGATGCACGCCTCGTGGCGCTGGCGTGCAGCCTGGACGGTTGGGGCGGCTTGTGCGAGTTCATCACCGCCGCGCGCATGGGCGATGCCGTGAAGGGCGAATACAACGTGTCGTGGGACACGAGCGATTTCTCGCTGCTGCAAGGCTGCCAGGTGCTGCTGGCGCCGAAGCGCGAAGGCTTCGCGATGGAAGCCTGCGCCGCGCGCCTGCGCAGCTTGCGTGCGCGGTTCGGCGCGGCCCTGTGGCTGGCCGTGGAGCTGCCTTCGCTGCTCGACGACGACCTGTGGCTCGCGCAGATGCGCGAAGCCGGCGCGGCGGCGCACGTGCGGCTGGTGGGCGCGGGCGACGTGCACATGCACGTGCGCTCGCGCAAGCCGCTGCAGGACGTGATGACCGCCGTGCGCCTGGGCCGCACCGTGGCCGAATGCGGCACGGGATTGCAGGCCAATGCCGAGCGCCACCTGCGCCAGCGCAAGCGCCTGGCGGAGACGTACCCGGAAGACCTGCTCGCGGCCACGCTGGAAGTGAAGGCCAGGTGCGAGGCCTTCGACATCGAGACCATCAAGTACAACTACCCGCTCGAAACCGTGCCGCCGGGCCTCACGCCCACGCAGGCGCTGCGGCAGATGGCGTACGACGGCGCGCGCGAACGCTGGCCGCGGGAGATCCCCGGCAAGGTGCGGCGGCTCGTCGAGAAGGAGCTGGCCCTCATCGCCGAGTGCGGCTACGAGATGTTCTTCCTGACCGTGCACGACATCGTGCGCTACGCCAGGAGCCAGGGCATCCTGTGCCAGGGCCGCGGCTCGGCGGCCAACTCGGTGGTGTGCTACTGCCTCGGCATCACGGCGATGGACCCGATGGATTCGCAGCCGCTGCTGGAGCGCTTCATCAGCGTCGACCGCAGGAACGAGCCGCCCGACATCGACGTCGACTTCGAGCACGAGCGGCGCGAGGACGTCATCCAGTACATCTACAGGAAATACGGGCGGGAGCGCGCCGCCATCGCGGCGGTGGTCATCACCTACCGCACGCGCAGCGCGATCCGCGACGTGGGCAAGGCGCTGGGCGTGCCCGAGAAACTGGTCGACGCCTTCGCCAAGGACCACCACTGGTTCGAGGAGAAGCTCGCGGTGCAGCGCCTCGAGGAGCTGGCGCAGCTCACGGGCACGCCCATCACCGCGCACCTCGCGCGCCAATGGATGGAGATCACGTGGGACCTCATGGGTTTCCCGCGCCACCTGTCCCAGCACGTCGGCGGCTTCGTGCTGACGCAGACGAAGCTCACGCGCCTGGTGCCGGTGGAAAACGCCAGCATGAAGGACCGCTCCGTCATCCAGTGGGACAAGGACGACCTGGAGGACATGGGCCTGATGAAGGTGGACGTGCTGGCGCTGGGCATGCTCACCGCCGTGCGGCGCTGCCTGGCTTTCGTCTCGCAGCGGCGCGGCACGCCGTTCACCATCTACGACATCCCCAACGGCGACGAGCCGACGTACGAGATGATCCGCCGCGCCGACACCATCGGCACCTTCCAGATCGAAAGCCGCGCGCAGATGTCGATGCTGCCGCGCCTGAAGCCCAGGGAGTTCTACGACCTCGTCGTGCAGGTGGCGATCGTGCGGCCCGGCCCCATCTCCGGCGGCATGGTGCACCCGTACCTGAAGGCACGCGAGAAGGTGGCGCGCGGCGAGAAGGTCGAATACGAAAAGCCCGAGCTCGTCGAGGCGCTGGGCCGCACGCTGGGCGTGCCCATCTTCCAGGAGCAGGTGATGCAGATCGCGATGATCGCCGCCGGCTTCACGGCGGCCGAAGCCGACTCGCTGCGCCGCGCGATGGCCGCGTGGAAGCGCAAGGGCGGCGTCGGCAAGTTCCACGAGCGCGTCGTCGAGGGCATGCGCGCCAAGGGCTACCGCACCGATTTCGCCGAGCGCATCTTCAAGCAGATCCAGGGCTTCGGCGAATACGGCTTCCCCGAAAGCCACGCCTACAGCTTCGCGCTGATCGCGTACAAGAGCAGCTGGCTCAAATGCCACGAACCCGAGGCCTTCCTCGCCGCGATGCTCAACTCGCAGCCCATGGGCTTCTACTCGCCCTCGCAATTGATCCAGGACGGCAAGCGCCACGGCGTGGCCGTCCTCCCCGCCGACGTCTCGCACAGCGACTGGGACTGCCAATTGGCGCCGGATTCCGATTTCGCTGCGCGTCCCGCCGTGCGCCTGGGCCTGCGCTACGTCGGCGGCCTGAGCGAAGAAGGCGGCAAGCGCATCGCGCGTGCGCGCGGCAGCGAGCCCTTCCGCAACGTCGAGGACCTCACGTTGCGCGCCGCGCTCGATGCGCGCGACCTCAAGGCGCTCGCTGCTGCCGACGCGTTGCTCTCGCTCGCCGGCCACCGCCGCCAGCAGGTGTGGGAAGCCTCCGCGCAGGCCAAGCCGCCGGAGCTGCTGCGCGGCGCGCCGGTGAACGAGGCGCCCATCGCATTGCCCGCCGCGAAGGAGGGCGAGGAGATCGCCTTCGACTACGCCTCGCTCGGCTTCACGCTGCGCCGGCACCCGCTGGCCCTGCTGCGGCCCCGGCTCGCGCGGCGCAAGCTCCTCAATGCCGAGCAGCTGGCGCGGCTGCCCAACGGGCGGCAGGTGTCGGCGTGCGGGATCGTCACCGTGCGCCAGCAGCCGCAGACGGCCAACGGCACGATCTTCGTCACGCTCGAGGACGAGACGGGCCAGGTGAACGTGATCGTGTGGAAGTCGGTGCGCGAATCGCAGCGCGATGCGCTGCTGAGGTCGAAGCTGCTCGCGGTGAGCGGCACCTGGCAGCGCGACGTGGAAAGCGGCGGCAACGTCTGCCACCTGGTGGCCGAGACGATGGAAGACCTCACGCCGCTGCTCGGCCGTCTGGGCACCCAGTCGCGCACCAACAGCCGCGATTTCCACTAGCGCGGCACGGCCTTCGCCTTCCGCGTATCATTGGGGGGTTTCCTGGTCGGCTCCCTAGTGCCCTAGCCGACGACCCACTTCGCGGTGGCGCACAGGTCCAGCTTT
Source organism: Ramlibacter sp. PS4R-6 (assembly GCF_037572775.1). Taxonomy (NCBI): domain Bacteria; kingdom Pseudomonadati; phylum Pseudomonadota; class Betaproteobacteria; order Burkholderiales; family Comamonadaceae; genus Ramlibacter; species Ramlibacter sp. PS4R-6. Next base: position 2,103,472 of record NZ_JBBHKA010000001.1, read on the forward strand.
CGCACCGCGCACCCTTCACTTTCACACCTCGCCGGTGGGGCGGGGTACACGAACCGCGCGCCCTTGCGCGCCAGGAGAATCGAATGGCCAAGGAAGAATTGATCGAAATGCGAGGAACGGTCGCGGAAATGCTGCCGGATTCGCGCTACCGCGTGGTGCTCAGCAACGGGCACGAACTCGTCGCCTACACCGGCGGCAAGATGAAGAAGCACCGCATCCGCATCATCGCCGGCGACGACGTGACGCTGGAGCTCTCGCCCTACGACCTGAGCAAGGGCCGCATCATGTTCCGCCACCTGCCCGAGCGCCGGTCGGACGCCCCGCGGCCGCCGCAGCAGCAGTACCGCCGCTGACCCCCAAAGAAAGAGCCCCTCGCGAGGGGCTCCTCTCATTCAGGCGGGCTTCGCGGCCACCCGCTGCGGGCCGGGCCTGGGGCCCATCTCGGCTTCGCTGAGCGGCGCGCCGTCGTCGGTCAGGGCCATCAGGATGTCCGCATACCACGTGCAATTGAGGCCCAGCGTCTCGTCGCGCACGAGGTCGCGGTCGCCCATGTCGAGCCGCGCCGCGTGAACGCCGAGCAGGCGCCAGGGCATCTCGGCCTCGTCGCCTTCACAGCGCATCACCACCGGCGCGCCGCTGGAGCCGCGGTGCATGCGCCCGTCGGTCAGGAAGTAGCCCTGCCCCTGGAAGCGCACGCCGAACGCCGACGCGATGATCGCGTGCCGCACCACGGGGAGGTGGTGCAGCGTGTCGTAGAACCCCAGCGGGAAGCCGACCACGCGCAACGATGCGCCCACCTCGACCTCGGGCGTGGGCGCCTGGATGTGCCGCGGCTCGAACGCGCGCAGGACCACGCCTTGCGGCAGGTTCGCGCGATCGATTTCGATGACGGCGATGTCCACGGGCCCGGCGGAGTCGCGGCCCTGCCGCCAAATGGCGCTGCCATCGCGGTACAGCAGGATCGAGAACACCACCCTGCGCGTGAGGTTGGTCTCGTCGGTATGCAGCACGAGCTCGATGCGGTCCGGGAAATGCCCCGTCACCTCGTCGTGCAGCACGTGGCGGCTGGTGACGGCGAAGAGCCGTTCGCCGCGCGCGAAGAAGAACGCCGTGGCCGCCGTGAGCGACTGCCGGCCGCGGAACGTCGAAACGCGCGTGGCCGTCAGCAGCAGGGGCTCGGTCATGCCCGGCTCAGGTTGCGCCGAGGGCGGGCCCGTGCATGTCGCCGATCCAGCGCAGCCCCTCGGCGTGCGCGTAGTGCGCCGCCGCCTTGGGGTTCTGGAACATGCGCGTCAGGCGCAGGACCCGGTCCGTCGTCGCCGACCCCGAGCCCGAGCGGATCGAAACGGAGCTGGCGAACCAGCCGTTGTCGAGCGCCTTGACCAGGGGAGAGACGAGGTACTTGCCGATGGTGAGCGGGCGCATCGGCTGCGCCGCGGGGGAATGAACGGCGCTGATGTCAGGCGATCGTTCGGATGTTGGAGGCCTGCGGGCCCTTGGCGCCCTGCGTCACCTCGAACTGCACGCGCGCGTTCTCGGCGAGCGTCTTGAAGCCCTGGGCGCCCTGGATCTCGCGGAAATGCGCGAACAGGTCCTTGCCGCCGCCATCGGGCGTGATGAAGCCGTAGCCCTTGCCCTCGTTGAACCATTTCACGGTGCCGGTCTGGCTGTTGTTGTTGTCGGTCATGTCGATCTTTCGATGTGAAGTTTCCCGCGCGACAACGTGCCGCGCAGTGCAAACGCCAAGAACCATCGGTGGGAGATTCGACTACGGCTCGCCGTGAAAGGGAGCAGGTGAAGAGAAAACCTGGAGATGCAGACTCTTGTGGAACGTCGGCGAACGAATGGTAACCGATTTCCGGCATTCGTGCCGGCGGCGGGCGCTGTGCAGTGGCGCCTACCTCGGCTGCGGAAGGTCAATGTAACCCGGCCCGCGACGGATGCGCCCTTGCAGCTGCAACTGCGCCAGGGCTTCGTTGACGCGCTGCCTGCTCGAGCCCGCCAGGCGCGCCAGTTCGGATTGCGTCAGCGGCATTTCGATGCGCACGCCATCGGCCACGCGCGTTCCGAACCTCTGGCCCAGTGCGCGCAGGCTGCCGAAGGTCCGCTGGAGGGTGGACGTTTCCACCTGGTCGCATGCCCGCTGGCCGATGCGCTGCGCCAGCTCCCAGTTGAGCTCGGCCAGTGCCGGCGGCAGCGACGGATGCCTGGCGCACACCTGCAGCAAGGCGTTGCGCCGCATGAGCAGCAACGTCGACGGCTGCCAGGTGCGCACGGAATACGGCAGGCGGCGCTGCGACAGCAACGGCACGTCCCCGAACCATTGGCCGGGCTCGAGCAGGTCGAGCACCACTTCGGCGCCGGCGTCGCTGCGGGTGCACACCTGGACGGCCCCTGCAGCCACCGCGCACCACACTTCGGGCACGCTGCCTTGCGACGAAACCGTGCGGCCGGCCGGCAGGCGCAGCACGGCGCTGTGTTGCAGCAGGTCGGCCTTCACCTCGTCGCCGAGCAGGCCGAACCATTCGTTGGCTTCGAGCGCGCGCGCCTCCTGCAGGGAGAGGACGCGCATGGCGCCGGTCACCATGCGGCCTCCAGGATGCGGCGCACGTCGGCCGCCGAACGGATGGCGCGCGGGTTGGCGAGCACCGCCGGATAGGCGAGGGCGCGGGCCGCGATGTCATCGAGGTCCGCCCGCGCGATCCCGGCGGCGCGCAGGTTGCCCGGCAGGCCGAGGCTCGTGACCAGGTTCGCGATGAAGCCGGGCAGGTCATCCCCCGGCGCCCCCACCGCTTGCGCGAGCTCGCGCTGCCGCGATTCATTCACCGGTGCGTTGAAGCGCAGGACGGCGGGCAGCAGCACGCAGGAGGTTTCCCCGTGCGGAACGCCGTAGGTCCCGCCGAGCACGTAGCCGATGCCGTGGCTCGCGCCCACACCCACGCCGGCGGCGACCGGGGCGACCGACTGCCACACGCCCATCTGGCCGATGTGGCGCGCCGCGAGGTCCAGCGGGTTCTTCGCGATCGCGGGCAGCGCTCGCGCCAGGAGTTTCAGTCCCTGGATCGACAGCGCCTCCGTCGCGGCATGGGCAGTGGGCGAGCAGAAGGATTCGACCGCATGGTCGACCGCCCGCAGGCCCGTGGCGAGCAACAGGCCCATCGGCGTTTCCAGCGTCGCCGCCGGGTCCAGCACGACCGAGCGGGGCGCCAGGAGCCGGTGCGAGACGACATGCTTGGTGCGTGTCGCTTCGTCGTTGACGGCGGCCGTGCAGGTGAACTCCGCACCGGAGAACGTCGTCGGCACGGCGATCGCGCGGATGGCCCCGGGCGCCGGCGCGACGGCGTCCTGCGCACCTTCCGGCAACCGTGCGACCTGCTCCGCCGTGGTCAGGCCTTGCCACAGGCACAACTGCGCTGCCTTGGTGCCGTCGATGACGGAGCCGCCACCGAGGGCCACCAGCAAGTCCGCACCGGCATCGCGGGCTGCCAGCGCCGCGCCCGCCACATCCGCGCTGCTTGAGTGCGCGGACATGGCAGCGAAGGTGCCGGCATGCAGCGGACCGAGCGCATCCACCAGCCGTTGAAGCGGACCTTGATCCAGCTTCGCGATCGACCGGTTGGTGACGACGAAAACACGCCGCGCGCCAAGGCGTTGCGCCTCGCGCAGCACGGCGTCGCCGGCGGGGCTTCCGAACACGATGCGCTCGTGCGCCTGCACGGCGAACTCGCCGGCCGCGGGCGTCATCGCGGCGTCGTCCTCACCCCGGCGTCGATGTCCAGCATGGTCGCGTTGATGTATTCGTTCTCGACGACGTGGCGCACCAGCCGCGCGAATTCCCCGGGCCGCCCACGCCGCTTCGGGTAGAGCACCATCCTGTCGATGATCGCGTCGCGCACCTTGTCCGTCATGCCGGCCACCATGGCCGTGTCGAACAGGCCGGGCGCGATCGCGACGACGCGGATCGCATGCTCCGCCAGGTCGCGCGCGAGGGGGAGGGTCATGCCCATGACGCCGGCCTTGCTGGCGCTGTAGGCCGCCTGGCCCACCTGGCCCTGCGTCGCCGCACCCGATGCCACGTTCACGATCACGCCGCGCTCGCCCGTGTCTGCGTCGGGGTTGTTGGCGCTCATCGCGAGCGCCGCGAAGCGCACGACGTTGAACGTGCCCGTCAGGTTGACGGCGATGCTGTCGTCCCAGTCCTTCAGCGGAAACACCTCACCGCGGGCGATCGTCTTGGCCGCGCGCAGGATGCCCGCGCAGTTCACCGCGACGTGCAGCGCACCCGCACGCGACGTGACGTGCGCCACGGCATCGCGCACCGACGCTTCGGACGCGACGTCCACGTGCAATGCCTCGATGCCTGCCTCGCGCAGCGAGTCCAGGCGGCTTTCGTCGCGCTCGAACGCGAACACGGTGGCGCCCGCTGCCTTCAGTTCGTCGCATGTCGCGCGGCCCAGGCCCGAGCCGGCGCCGGTCACGATGGCGATCTTTCCTTTCGGGTCCATGGCTTGTCCCTTCAGGGCTGCGCGCGTTGGAGGATCGTGATGCAGGCCACCGCTTCCTCGATCCCGTGCAGCCCGCCGCCGTTTTCGGCGATGGCGGTGCGCGCGCCGTTCACCTGGCGTGCGCCCGCCTCGCCGCGCAGTTGCTTGACGAGCTCGTGGATCTGGCCCAGCCCGGTGGCGCCGATGGGATGGCCCTTCGACTCGAGGCCGCCGGAGGGGTTGACGGGGATGCGGCCGCCGATGCGCGTCTCGCCGCGCTCGGCGAGCGGGCCGCCGTCGCCGTAGCCGCAGAAGCCCAGGTTTTCCACCTGGATGATCTCCCCCATCGCCGTTGCGTCGTGCACTTCGGCGACGTCGATCTCTTTCGGCCCCAGCCCCGCGACTTCGTAGGCGCGCTTCGCGGCGAGCGCGGTGCAGTGGCGCTCCACCTCGTCGGCCGCGCGATCGCTGCCGGACTGCACGACGCAAGCGAGAACGCGAACGGCGCGCCTCGCGTCGAGACCCAGCCGCCGCATGCCCTCGCGGGTCGCGACGACGGCCGCGGCGGCGCCGTCCGAGATCGGCGAGCACATCGGCAGCGTCAGCGGGTACGTGATGGGCGGCGCCGCGAGCACTTCGTCGACGGTGAACACCTTGCGGTACTGCGACAGCGGGTTCGCGGCGGAGTGTTCGTGGTTCTTCGCGGCGACCGCCGCCAGCTGGCGCTGCGTGGTGCCGAAGCGCTTCATGTGGAAGCGCGCGAAGGCGGCATAGACGTCCATGAAGACGCTGTAGGGGCGAGGCGAGGTGGTGCCGGGCGGCACGTCCACGCCCGCGCCCAGCTCGGCGAGCCGCCGCGCATTCTCTTTCGCGGTCGCGACGTCCCACGCCCCGTCGAACACGCTCATCATGCGTTCGCGGTCCGGCGAGAACATCTTCTCGGCGCCCAGCGCCAGCGCCACGTCGGCGTCGCCCGCGCGCAATGCGTTGACGGCAAGCTTGAATGCGGAGCTGGCACTGGCGCAGGCGTTCTCCACGTTGAAGACCGGGATGCCGCCCACGCCCAGGCTGCGCAGCACGATCTCGCCGCGGATCATCTCCTGGCCTTCCATGTGGCCCTGGGTCGCATTGGAAAAGAAGGCGGCCTGCAGCGCGGCGAGTTCGATGCCGGCATCGTTCATCGCCTCGACGGTGGCGCGCTGTGCGAGCTCGCGCAGCGAAAGGTCGGCGTGCTTGCCGAACGGCGTATGCCCGACGCCGACAACGAAGACGGGTTCCGCGTTCATAGCGCCGAAATCCCGCCGTTCATGCTGATCGCCTGCCCGGTGATCTTGGCCGCGGCAGGCGAGGCCAGGAACACCACCAGCTGCGCCAGCTCGTCTTTCGTCACCACGCCGAGCGCCGCCATCTTCTCCGCCTTGGCGAACACCTTCGCGCAGAACGGGTCGGCCATGACCGCTTCGAAGTGGCGCGTGCCGCTGGTCATCGACGGCGTGACCACGTTCGCGCGGATGCCGTTGCGGCGGCCTTCGATCGCGAGCGTGCGCGTGAACATCACGATGCCGGCCATCGACGCGCCGATCACCGACTCGCCGGGCGTGGGCAGTTTCGCGGCGTCGGACGCGATGTTGATCACGCAGCCGCGGCCGGCGTCCCGCAGGTAGGGCAGGGCCGCGCGGCAGCTCGTGAGCTGGGGCCGCAGCGTCCGGTCCAGGATCCCGGCAATGTCTTCCAGCGCGGTCTCGTGCAGCAGTTTCGGAACGTCGGTGCCGCCTGTGGAGTTCACGAGGATGTCGATGCGACCGAGACCCTCGTGCGCCGCCGCCATCACGCGCGCCGCATCCCCGGCGCGGCCCATGTCGCCGGCGGCGCACAGCACGCGCGCACCCGCGAACCGGGACTGGAGCGACTGTCGCGCATCTTCCGCGCGCGCGGCGTCGCGGCCGTTGATGAGGACCCCTTCGGCCCCCGCGGTGAGCAAGGCCTGCGCGCACGCGAGGCCTATGCCGGTGGTGCCGCCGGTGACGACGGCTGTGAGACCTTGCAACGGGTTCATGTGTGCCTTTCGGGTGCGATCCGATACCACTCGGTGCCGCTTTCGATCCGCTCGACTTGCGCCTCGCCGCGCTGGAGCAGGTAATTGATGTGCGCCACGCTTTCGCCGGTGGCCATGCTCAGGAGGTGCGGGTCGTCGCCGATGGGCCGCCGGAACAGCGCGTCGAACACGTCGACCACGCGCCGCGGCTCCTGCAATTTGGTCCGCAATCGCGTCAGGGCCTGCGTCACGCTGTCCTCCAGCTGCCGCAGCCGCTCGTGCAGGCCGGTGAAAGGCTCGTTGTGCGCGGGCAGCACCAGCACGTCGTCGGGCACACGCCGCGCAATTTCGGCCAGGCTCTCGAGCCATTCGGACAATGGGTCCGCCGCGGGCTCCGTGGGGTGCACGGAGACATTCGAAGTGATGCGCGGCAGCACCTGGTCCCCCGAGATCAGCAGCCGCAGCGCGGGACAGTGCAGGCATGCATGCTCGGGCGAGTGGCCGCGGCCGACGACCACATGCCAGTCATGCTCGCCGATGCGCAGCACGGCTTTGTCCTCGAGCCGGCGGAAGCTGTCGGGCAACGGGTGGATCATCCGGCCGAACGCGCCGAAGCGCGCGCGGTAGGTTTCGATCTGCGCGTCCTGCCAGCCGGCGCGCCGGTAGAAGCGCACGCCGTCGGCCGGTGCCTCGCGCCCGGTGTCCGCCACCAGCAGGCGGCAATTCAGGTATTCCAGGCGCGACATCCACAGTTGGCAGTCGAAGCGGCGCGTGAGCCAGCCGGCCATGCCGACGTGGTCGGGATGCATGTGGGTCGCGAACACGCGCGAAACGCGCCGCCCCTGCAGCGGCCCGCCGGGCGCGACGAGCTGCAGCCACGCGGTGGCCGTCTCCACCGTGTGCAGGCCGCTGTCGACGATGGCCCATGCATCGCCGTCGCGGATCGCCCAGAAGTTGATGTGGCTCAGGGCGAACGGCATCGGCATGCGCAGCCACAGCACGCCCGGCGCGACCTCCACGGCCTGGCCGGGTGCAGGTGGTTCACCGGCCGGGTAGAGCAATTCGCTCATGCCGTGGCTTTCGCGCGCACGAAGAGCGGCAGCACGCGCCCCGGGGCCTGTTCCTGCCACACGAGCTGCAGCGGCATGCCGATGCGAAGCTCCTGCGGCGGCACGTCCAGCACGTTGCTCACGATGCGGATGTCGACGAGGTCGGGGAAGGCGACGATGGCGATGTTGTACGGAACGTGTCCGCGCAAGGCGGGCGTCGACGCGTGGTGCACCACCGTGTAGCTGAAGAGCTCGGCCCGCGACGGGGCGAGCTTCCACTCCACGGCGGCGGACCCGCAGTGCGGGCACACGGGCGCGGGCGGGTGGCGCCATTGCCCGCACGCGCTGCAGCACTGGAAGCGCAGTTCGCGTTTCGCGCAGTAGTCCCAGAAGGCGAAATGGTCGGGCAGTTGGGGCGCGGTGATGGGGCCCAGGTCGGGCAGGTAGCTGGTCATGGTCATGCGGCGAGGAGGGCGGCGCTGATCGGGGTCGACCCGATGCCGGCGGTGACGAGGCCGACCCGTGCACCCGGCACTTGCGATGTCGATTCGCCGCGCAGCTGGCGCACGGCTTCGGCCACGAGGTTCAGGCCGTGGATGTACGCCTCCGACAGCAGGCCGCCGGCGGTGTTGAGGGGCATCGAGCCGCCACGGCGGATCTTCCCGGCCGCCACGAAGTCGCCGCCTTCGCCGCGGCCGCACAGGCCGAAGTTCTCCAGCGACATCAGCACGGCGGGCGTGAAGTGGTCGTAGATCTGCGCGAAGTCCACCTCGGATGGCGACACGCCGGCCGCGGCATAGAGGTCGTTCGAGAGCTGCTCGCCGTTGCCCCAGCCGTACTCGGCAGCGGGCATGGTGTGGCTGCCCATCGTCGCGGAGCCCCAGCCGGGGTTGCCGCCCTGCTGCGCGCTCAGCACGCGCACGGGCTTGCCGGGCAGGTCGCGCGCGCGCTCCGCCGTGGTCACGAGCAGGGCGCAGGCGCCGTCGTTCTCCTGGCAGCAGTCGTACAGGCGCAGCGGCTCGGCGATCATGCGCGCGGCCATGTACTGGTTGATCGAGAGCGGCAGGCCATGCATCACGGCGCGCGGGTTGCGCTGCGCGTTGTCGCGGAAGGCCAGGGCGACTTCCGCCAGGTGCTCGGTGCGGATGCCGTATTCGTGCATGTACCGCATGAAGCTCGGCGCCATCATGCTGGCGGGCATCAGCATGCCGAAGGGCGCGAGCAGGTCGATCTGCGGCACTTCCGAGAAACCGCCGGCCTCGCCATAGCGGCTGCCGGGCCGCTGCACGATCGAGCGGAACACCAGGACGTTCGCCGCCTGGCCACTTTCCACCGCCGCCACGGCATGGGCGAGCGAACCGCAGGCGCCGCTGCCGCCGCCCCCCCAAACCATCGAGGCGAAGCGCAGGTGCTGGATGCCCAGTGCGTGCTGCATCAGCCAGGGCAGCGAGGTGTCGCCGGAGTACGAGGCCAGCCCTTCGATGTTCCGCGGGTCGAGCCCGGCGTCGCGCGTGGCGTTGAGCGCGGCTTCGCAGGCCAGCGCCCATTCGCCGCGGTCTGCCTGCTCGCCGCGCTTGGTGTAGCGCGTCTCGCCGATGCCGACGATGCAGGCGCGCTGGCTCTCGCGCACGGGCGATGCACTGCTCATGCCGCCCGCCTTCAGTCCGCGCAGACGAAGCTGAAGTCTGTGATGCGGCCTTCGCGCGTCGCCCCGAATTTCACCTTGACGCGCTTGCCGGGTGCGATCCTCTTCTGGGCCGCATCCAGGTTGCTCAGGTCAAGGCCGTCGACGTAGTTGCCGATGGCCGAGTCGATCCCGTCCAGCTTGACGTACGCGATCGCCACCGGCGGGTTGCGCTTGCCCTGGAAGCCGCGCACGACGATGGTGGAGGCTTCGATGACGCCTTCGAACGCCGCTTCCACCCAGCCGTCGCAGGGCTCGAAGCTGCGCTCGCAATAGGCGCGCGGGGGCAGGTAGGTCAGTCCCGACTTGGAGCAGCTCGTCGCGAGGATCTTGCCCTGCTTGAGCCCTTCCATGAACTTGCCGGCGACTTCGCCGAGGGAATAGTCGTAGCGCAGCGTCACCACTTCGTTGATCACGCCGCCGGGTTCGGTGTTGCGTTCGCTCATTGCTGTCTCCTGGAATTTCAGTGGCCGTGCGGCTGGTCGCCGAACACGGTGCAGTTGTAGAACTGGGCGATGCCGCCCACCGCCGACGACACGGCGTTGTGCACGTTCGGAACCTGCATCGTCCCGGCTCGGCCCATCACTTGCGTGGCAGCGTCGATGGCGCGGACAAGGCCCGACACCGCGATGGGGTTGGTGCACAGCGTGCCGCCCGAAGGGTTGACCGCCACGGCGCCGCCCTCCATGTCCCAGTAGCCTTCCTTTTCCAGCCGCAGCGCGGTGCCCGGCGCGCAAAAGCCCAGGCGCTCCAGCTGCAGCGGCGTCATCACCGTGTAGGGGTCGTAGAACTCCGTCACCTGGACCTGCTCCAGCGGGTCCGTGATGCCCGCCTGCTTGTAGCAAACCGACGCGGCTTCGCCCGCGATCACGAAGTCGGTGAAATCGGCGTCGGTCGTCGGCGTCATCCGGTCGCCGATCCAGTAGGTGGTGGTGCGGCTGGCCACGCCGTTGATGAACGCGGGCCGGGAGCAGAACTGCTTGGCCATGTCCATGTTGCCGACGACCATCGCGGCGCTGCCGGACGAGCGCGGGCAGATGTCGAACAGCTTGAGGGGCGTGCTGATCATGCGCGAGGCCATCACGTCCTCGACGGTGATCAGGCCCTTCAGGTGCGCGTGCGGGTTCTTCGTGGCATGGCGGCGGGCACGGACCGCCACGCGCGCCAGGTCCTCCTCGGTGTAGCCGTAGCGTGCCATGTAGCTGGTGGTCCACAGGCCGACCGAGGTGTTCGTCGACAGCGGCATGTCGCGTTCGTAGAACACGTCGAAGATCAGGTTCAGCACGTCCTGCGCGTCCGGTGTCTCCGCGATGCGCTCCGCGCCGACGACGAGCACCGAGCGGTGCAGGCCCGAGCGGACCAGGTTGTAGGCGGCCTGCACCGCCGAGCCGCCGGTGGCGCCGCCCGTGTGCACGCGCAGCATCGGCTTGCCGGCGCCGAAGATGTGGTCGATGGACCAGCGGTCGGCATCGGCCACGCCCATGAAGTAGGTCGGCGCCAGCGAGAAGACGATGGCGTCCACGTCGCCGGGCGTCATGCCCGCGTCCTTCAGCGCGCCGGCGGCGGCGATCTGCGCCTGTTCGGCGAACGTGTGGTCCGGGTCGTGCGTCTTGAATTCGGTCTGGTAGGTTCCCAGCACGGCAACCGTGTGGTTCATGCTCATTGCGTCGCTCCCGTGCCTTCGAACACCATCACCACGTTGCCCTGCTGCGCGTAGCCGTGGCAGCCGTGCGCCGCGGCGCGCTTCACGCCAGGCCGCTGCACGGCACCGGCGCGGCCCGAGACCTGGAGCACGGCCTCGGCCGCGTTCACGAGGCCGGTGCAGAACAGCGGGTTCTGCGCGAAGGCGCCGCCCGATGGCGAGACCGTCTCCTTGCGCTCGATGCCGAATGCGCGCACGTAGGCTGCTTCGTGCCAGGCGGTCTGGGACTCGAGCTCGACCGCATCCAGTTCGCCGGCGCCGCGCAGGCCTGCCTGCTTGAGCGCCCTTTGCCAGGCGGTGCGCGCGGACTTCATGGCGCGCAGCCTCTGGCCGTCCAGCCGGTATTCGTCCGTGGCCCAGCCGATGCCCGCGATGCGCGCCAGCGGCTTGACGCCCGGGTTGCTGCGCAGGAACTGCTCGGACGCAAGCGCCAGCGCCACCGCGCCGTCGGTGTGCGGCGCGCGCTGCGCGGCGCGCAGCGGGGTGGCTTCGTAGGCGGAGGCCGCGACGGCGTCGCGCGTCGGCACGTCGTGCCCGATGCCGCGCGGGTTGCGCGCGGCCCGGGTGTAGGCGTCGAGCACGCGTTGGTTCGCCTCGCCGTCGCTCACGTCGAACTCGGCAGCAACGGCCTGCGCGAACAGCGCGTCGGCCACGGTGTCGTCGATGCCGAGAGGGCGGGTGTAGAAGGGCTCGCCACGCAGGCGGAAGACGGAGCCGATGTCGGTCTTGGACGTCTTGCACCAGCTGACGACGAGGCCCAGGTTCGATTCGCCGGCGAGGACGCGCGCGTAGGCGAGGGCGAGCGCGGTCGCGCCCGAGTCGGTCACCTTGATCTCGTCGGTGCCGTAGCCGCCGGCGGGCGCCGTCATCAGCATGCTCGAGATGGGGCGGCCGTCCATTTCGTCGCAGGCCCCCAGGGTCACGCTGTCGAGCTGGCGGCGGCTCACGCCAGCCGATTCGAGCGCCGCGCGCGAAGTGCGCCACGCCATTTCCTCGAGCCGCAGGCCGCGCTCCGCCCGGCTGGGCGGGTGCAGGCCGAGGCCCACGATGTACACAGTCATCCGAACGTCTCCTTTCGCGGCCGGGCCGCCGCTCTACTAAGTGGTTTCCCTAGGTTACCGATCGGTAACCGGACTTGACTCGCGAGAAACGATACCTTATCTTTCGGTCACATGCAACAGCGATCCAACGTTTCGAAGCTCAGGCCCAGCGCGCGCAAGGCCGCGGCCGGCGCGGCGCGCCCGGTCGCCGCCTGGGGCAATGCTCTGCCGTCCCAGGAGGAAAAGGACGAGCTCAAGCGCAACTCCATCCTTCATGCGGCCGCGCACTGCTTCAACCGCAGCGGTTTCCACGGGACGTCGATGGACGACATCGCCGAGCGGCTGGGCGTGACCAAGCCCGCCCTGTACCGGTACGTCAAGAACAAGCATGAAGTGCTCGCTGCGTGCTTCAACCTGGTGATGGACATGAGCTTCCGCCACCTGGAAGACGGCGAGCGCACGGGCCGCAACGGCCTCGACAAGCTGCGCGTGACGATCCGCGGCTACCTTGCCGAGCTGATCGGCGACTTCGGCCACCCCGTCGTGATCCTCGAGGAAGGCGCGCTGCTCCCGGACCAGCTGCGCAACCTGATCCGCCGCCGCGACCAGCTGGAGCGCCGCTATCGCGCGCTGGTCGAGGAAGGCATGCGCGACGGCAGCATCATCCCGTGCAATTCGAAACTGGCCGTCTTCGCGCTGTTCGGCGCGATGAACTGGGTGCCCAAGTGGTACCGGCAGGGCGGCGAGTGGTCCGCCGAAGTCGTCGCCGACCAGCTCGTGCAACTCATCACCCGCGCGCTCGACGCGCACCCCCAGGGGCTCCGATTAGACGCCGCAGGCGCGCCGGCAACCCTCAAAACCAACCCGACCCGATTGGAGACAAGCAATGCGTGATATCAAGTTCGTGCGGCAACTCGCCGCCGCCATCGCGGCAGGCGCGCTCGTGGCCGCCGCCGTCCAGCCCGCGGCCGCCCAGGGCGTCACCGACAAGCTCGTGAAGATCGGCGCGTACAACGCGCTGACCGGCCCGATCCCCCTCACGGGCAAGCAGATGAGCGCCGGCTGGAACGCGGCGATCCAGGCTGCCAACGACGCGGGTGGGGTGAACGGCCGCAAGCTCGAGCTGATCATCGAGGACGACGGCTACGAGCCTTCGCGCGCCATGGCCGCGGCCCGCAAGCTCGTCGAACGCGACCAGGTGCTGGTGATGACGGGGCTGGGCACGCCCACCACCGTCGTCGCCGCCAAGTACCTCGAGCAGGCCAAGGTGCCGCTGCTGTTCCCGATGGGCGCCAGCTCCACCCAGCTGAACCAGGCGGGCCTGAAGCAGTTGTTCATGGCGCATCCCGCCTACCTGACGCAGGCCGACATCATCGTCGGCTGGATGATCGACAACGCGGGCTCGAAGAAGCCCTGCCTGGTCTACCAGGTGGACCCGTCGGGCGAGGACCATTTCGCCGGCGCCAAGAAGGCCGTCGCAGCGCGCAAGATGGAACTGGCCGCTGCCGAGACCTTCGAGCGCGGAACCACCGACTTCTCGGCGCAGGTGCTCAAGATGAAGAACGCCGGCTGCGACTTCGTGTACACGGCGACCACGCTGGAAGCATCGGCTCGCCTCGTCACGGCAGCCGACCGCATCGGCTTCAAGCCCAAGTACGCCGGCTTCACGACGCAGGCCGACGCCACGCTGATCAAGCTGCTGGGCCCGCTGGCCGAAGGCTTCTACGCCGCCGACATGATGCCCCGTCCCGAAAGCGACGACCCGGCCATCAAGGCCTACCTCGCCAACCTGAAGAAGTATTCCCCGGACGTCGATCCCACCTTCTTCACGGCCTACGCCTACGCCGCGATGCAGCTGGTGATCGAAGCCATCAAGGAAGCCGGCCCGCAGCCCACGCGCGAGAAGGTGATCGCCGCGCTGGAAAAGTGGAACCCGAAGCAGTCCGCCATGATGGGCCCCGTCGTCTTCAGCGCGAACGACCACGACGGCAAGCGCTCGCTGTACATGATCCAGGTCAAGGGCGGCAAGTGGTCGAAGGCGTCCGACTGGATCGTCTCCAAGTAACGCGCGCACCGCGCCTTCACTGAGCTGCCGCCATGGATCAGGCCGTCATCAACGGCCTTGCCGAGGGGAGCGTGTACGCGCTCCTCGCGCTGGGCCTCGTGTTCATCAACCGGATCACCGAGATCGCGACGTTCGCGCACGGCGAGGTCTCGGCGCTCGCGGCCTTCATCGGCTTCTCGGTGTTCCATTCGCTGCACGCCCCGTTCGCGGTCGCGATCGTGGCCAGCATCATCGCCGGCGCCGTGATCGGCCTGCTCGTCGAGCGCGTCGTGATCCGCCCGGTGCAGACCAGCGGCCTGCTCGCCACCGTGGTGGTCACGCTCGGGCTGTTCTTCGTCATCCACGGCTCGGTCAAGGCGATCTGGGGCCCGGACGTGCGGCCGTATCCCTCGATCTTCGGCGAAGGCACGATCCGCATCGGCGACACGGCCATCGCGGCGCAGCACCTGGGCGTGCTGGCCACCGCATTCGTCATCGCGATGGGCCTGGCGGCCTACCTGCGCTGGACGCGCACGGGCCTGGCCCTGCGGGCGATCCCGCAGAACCGTTTCGGCGCCGCGCTCATCGGCCTGAACCTGCGCCGGCTCACATCGACGGCATGGATCGTCGGTTCGGCGGTCGGCGCCGTGGCCGGCGTGCTCATCGCGCCGCTCACCTTCCTGCAGCCGAACATGATGCAGGCGCCGATCATCAAGGCGTTCGCCGTCGCGGCGCTCGGCGGGCTGAGCAGCCTGGTGGGTGCCTTCGTGGGCGGGCTCGTGCTCGGCGTAATCGAGAACGTCGCGGTGCTCTACATCCCGACCTACCTGAAGGACACGATCGCCTTCGCATTCATCCTGGTGGTGCTGCTGCTGCAGCCGGAAGGCATGTTCGGCAAGCAACGCAAGGAGAAGGTGTGAACCGATCCCTCGTCCCCTGGGTCGTCCTTGCGATCGCCGTCGCGCTGCCTTTCGTGGCGGGCGACTACTGGCTCTACCTGCTCGCGCTTGCCGGCGCATACGGTGTCGTGTCGGTAGGGCTGAACCTGCTCACCGGCCTGAGCGGGCAGATATCGCTCGGCCATGCCGGCTTCTTCGCCATCGGCGCGTACGTGTCGACCATCGCGCAGCTGAAGTACAACGTGGCGTTCCCGCTCGCGCTGGTGATTGCCGTGGCAAGCGGCTGGCTGATCGGCCTGGGCGTGGGCTTCCCGGCGGTGCGGCTGCGGGGCCTGTACCTCGCCATCGCGACGATGGCCTTCGGCATCAGCGTGGAGCGCGGGCTCTACCACTTCAAGGGCATCACGGGCGGGCCCTACGGCCTCACGGTGAACCCGCCGAAGATCCTCGATTTCGCCTTCAACACGCCGGGCCGCATGTATTACCTGGTGCTTGCGATCGTGGTGGTCACGGTGCTGTTCGTCGCGAACGTCGTCAAGCGGCGGCCGGGCCGGATGCTCGTGGCCATGCGCGACAGCGAACTGGCCGCCAGCTCGCTGGGCGTGAACGTGCCGCGGCTGAAGGTGATGGCCTTCGCCGTCAGCGCGGCCCTGGCTTCGCTGGGCGGCGCGTTGTACGCGCCGATCATCAACTTCATCAGCGTCGAGCATTTCACGCTCTGGCTGTCGATCACCTTCGTCTCGATGATCGTCGTCGGCGGCCTCGGCTCGATTGCCGGCTCGTTCCTCGGCGCCGCTTTCGTCGTCGTGCTGCCCGAGCTGCTGCGCGGCTTCGGCGGCCACCACCAGCTGGTGTACGGCCTCGCGATGATCCTCGTGTTCGTGTTCTGGCCCACCGGCCTCATCGGCCTGCTGCAGAAGTCGTTCGACTGGGTTGCGTCGCGCATCCCCCGCAGGCGCCCGGCCACTCCCATCTCCGAGGCAAAGCCCACATGAAGTCCTATCCCATCCGGGACCGCGTCCTCGGCCGGATCGTGGCCGACAAGGCGCGCGAGCACGGCGACCGGCCCTTCATCCGCTTCGAGGACCGCACGATCACCTACCGTGACCTCGACGTGCTCAGCAACAAGCTGGCCAACGGCCTGGCCGCCCGGGGCGTGACCAAGGGCACGCACGTGGCCCTGATGATCGAGAACAAGCCCGAGATCGTGCTGCTGTACGTGGCGCTGGGCAAGCTGGGCGCCGTGTCGGTGCCGCTGAACACCGCGGCCAAGGGCGAGCTGCTCGCCTATTACCTGGAGCAATCGGACAGCGAGGTGCTGGTGGCGGACGCGGCGCTCGTGCCGCGCCTGGCCGCCATCGGCGGCCGCGTGCCCAAGCTGCGCAACGTGTTTTCGATCGCCGAGGCGGGCCGGGAACAGCCCGCCGCGGGCAGCATCGGCTGGCCGCTCGCCGATTACGCCAGCCTGATGGCCGCATCGTCCGACAGCGCGCCCGACGTGGACGTGCGCTTCAACGACCTCCACTCGCTGCTCTACACCTCGGGCACCACCGGGCCTTCGAAGGGAAACCTGTCCACCCACTCGCACACCGTGAGCTGCGGCGTCGTGCTGGCGGAGACGTATGGCTACCGGCCGGACGACGTGCTGTACGTCTGCCTGCCGGTGTTCCACGGCAATGCCTGGCTGTGCAGCGTCCTGCCGGCGCTGATCGCCGACGCATCGGTCGTGATGGTGCGCCGCTTTTCGGCGTCGGCCTTCTGGGACGACATCCGCCGCCATGGCGTGACGCAGTTCAATTCGCTCGGCGCGATGACGAGCTTCCTCTGGAGCCAGCCGCCCAGCCCGGCCGACCGCGACCACAAGGTGCGCCAGGTGATGGTGGTGCCCACGCCCAAGCAGTTCTACCACCAGTTCGAGGAGCGCTTCGGCATCAAGTTCACGTCGGTCTACGCACTGACCGACTGCGGCATGGTGACCGTGCGCGGCCCCGACGACCCGCCCTCCAAGTGGGAGTCGGGCGGCAAGCCCGCGCCGTACTGCGAGATGCGCATCGTCGACGACGACGACTTCGAGCTGCCGCGCGGCACGCCGGGCGAGATCGTCGTGCGCACCAGGGAGCCGTGGATCTTCGCGCAGGGCTACTACAACATGCCCGCGTCGACGACGAGCACCTTGCGCAACCTGTGGTTCCACACCGGCGACCGCGGCTGGATGGACGAGGACGGCTACATCTATTTCGTGGACCGCAAGAAGGACGCGATCCGCCGCCGCGGCGAGAACATCTCGTCGTTCGAGGTGGAGCAGATGATCCTCATGCACCCCGCCGTGCTCGACGTCGCCGCTTTCCCGGTGCAGTCGGAGCACAGCGAGGACGAGGTGATGGTGAGCGTGGTGCTGCGCGAGGGCGGCCGCCTCACCGAGGCCGAGCTGGTGCACCACTGCAACGACAACATGGCCTACTTCATGGTGCCGCGCTACGTGGAATTCCTGCCCCAGCTGCCCAAGACCATGACCGAGAAGGTCGAGAAGTACAAGCTCAAGCAGGACGCCCAGGCGCGCCTGGGCGAGATCTGGGACCGCGAGAAGGCGGGCATCGTGGTGAAGCGATGAACACGGGCACATCGCTTCTTTCCGTCGACAACGTGTCGATGCACTTCGGGGGCCTGAAGGCCGTCGATGGCGTCAGCATCACCGTCGCCGCGCACCAGGTCGTCGGCCTGATCGGCCCCAACGGGTCGGGCAAGTCGACGCTGATCAACGTGATCTCGCGCATCTACGAGCCGACCGGCGGCAGGGTGCTGCTGGACGAGAAGGAGATCGCGGGCGTTGCCGTCCACGACGTCGCGGCGCTCGGCATCACGCGCACCTTCCAGAACGTCCGCCTGTTCCCGACGATGACCGTGCGCGACAACCTCGCGATGGGGACCACTTCGGCCACGAAGGCCGGCTTCGTGACCAGCGGCCTCGCACTGCCCGCGGCGCGCCGCGAGGAAATGGCCGTCGACCAGCAGGTCGCGGAAGTCGCCGTCCTGCTCGGGCTGGAAGCGCACCTCGATCGCGTCGCGGGCGACCTGCCTTACGGGCTGCAGAAACTCACGGAGCTGGGCCGGGCCCTCATCTCCAACCCCAAGCTGATCCTGCTGGACGAGCCGGTCGCCGGCATGAATTCGTCCGAGAAGCAGGCGCTGGTCGCCGCGCTCAAGCGGGTGCGCGCGGCCCGGCCCGTCGCTTTCCTGCTGGTGGAGCACGACATGGCGTTCGTCATGAGCCTGACCGAATACCTCTACGTGCTGAACTTCGGCAAGCTGATCGCGCAGGGCCGCCCCGAGCAGGTCCGCACGGACCCCGGCGTGATCGAAGCCTACCTGGGAGCCGGCCATGCTGCGCATTAAGGGCCTGCAGGCCGGCTACGGCCGCGCGACGGTGCTGCACGACATCGACGTCGACGTCGCCATGGGCGGGCTCACCACGGTGCTCGGCCCCAACGGCGCGGGCAAGTCGACGCTGCTGCGCGCGATCTCCGGCGTGATCGACGCCCGCGCGGGGACCATCGAGTTCGAAGGCGAACGCATCGACAAGCTGGAGCCGCACGAGATCGTCAAGCGCGGCATCATCCACGTGCCCGAAGGCCGGCAGATCTTCCCGGACCTCACGATCGCGGACCACCTGCGCCTCGGCGCGATCGCCGCGAAGCTGCCGTCGTCGCGGCCCGAGGTCGAGGACTTCATCTTCCAGACATTTCCCCGCCTGAAGGAGCGCCTGCAGCAGCCCGCCGGCACCTTGTCGGGCGGCGAGCAGCAGATGCTGGCCTTCGGCCGCGCGCTGATGGCGCAGCCGCGCGTGCTGCTTCTCGACGAGCCGTCGATGGGGCTGTCGCCGGTGCTGGTGGAACAGGTGCTCGAAGTCGTGCGCAAGCTGGTCGCCGAGCGCAACCTCACCGTGTTGCTGGTCGAACAGAACACGCGCCTTGCGATGAACCTCGCGAACTCGGTCTATGTCCTGGAGAACGGCAGCATCGCGTTCTCCGGCAGCAAGGAAGAGGCGCAGGGCTCATCCGTCATCCAGGACCTTTACCTCGGGGGAAGCAGCAGCCATGCCGCGTAATGCAGTGAACAAGAGAATGGACATGGCCCAGGCGCTGGGGCAGGTCCGCCACGGCGACACCATCGGCATCGGCGGCATGACGCTGTACCGCAAGCCGATGGCCTTCGTGCGCGGGCTCGTGCGGCGCGAGCTGCGCGACCTGACCGTGGTGGGCATGTGCAGCGGCTTCGAGGCCGAACTGCTCGCCGCGGCGGGCTCTCTGGGCACGCTGCGCACGTGCTATTTCGGCCTGGAATTCCTGGGCCTTGCGCCCTTGCTGCGCAAGGCGGTGGAGCAGGGGCTCGTGAAGGTGGTGGAAGAAACCGAATACACCATCGCGGTCGGCCTGCAGGCCGCGCTGATGCGCGTGCCCTACCTGCCGTCGCGCGATTGCGAGGTCGGCACCGACTTCTTCCGCATCCGCCCGGACCTGAGGCGTGCGCCTTGCCCCGTCACGGGCGAGGAGCTCACCTGGTTCCCGGCGCTCGCGCCGCGCGTGGCGATCATCCATGCACCCATGGCGGATGAACAGGGCCACACCTGGCTGGGCGGGCAGCACTGCGTCGACGCGCAGCTCGCGATGGCTGCCGACTACACCATCGTCACCGCGGAGAAGATCGTGCCGACCGCGCAGATCAAGGCCGCGCAGGGCGGCGCCGGCCTCGTGTCCTTCATGGTCGACGCCGTCGTCGAAGCCCCCGGCGGCGCACACCCGACCAGCTGCTACCCCGACTACCCGCTGGACGTCGTCCACCTCACCAACTACCTGCGCCAGGCGCGCGGCGGCGGCGCCCCGCAGTACCTCGCGCAACACGTCCACGGCCCCGCCGGCCTGCCCGACTACCTGAAAAGCATCGTGGAGACCAGCCGTGACCCAGCCTGAAGCGCACACCGTCTCGGAAAACATGGTCGCCGCGATCTGCGCGCAGATCGAGGACGGCGACGTCCTGCTGGAAGGCATCGGCACGTTCCTGCCGACTTCCGCCTACATGCTCGCGCAGGCCACGCACGCGCGGCACTCGATCCGGCTGTGCCCGGTGGGCAACTGCTTCGTGCCGGATTCGCATTCGCTGAGCCTGGCCGCCTACGAGTTCGAGGCGCTCGAGCGGGCCGTGTACCGCTTCACGTACTGGGACGTGAACGGCTCGTACCTGCCCTCGTTCGTGACGGGGCGGCGCGGCGGCTGGAAGGAGTTCCTGCGGCCCGCGCAGGTGGACGCGACCGGCCGCACCAACAACGTGGTGATCGGCCCGTACGAGTCGCCGAAGGTGCGGCTGCCCGGCGCGGCGGGCCTGCCCGACGGCATCCCGGTGGAGGCGGCCCTGTACATGTACGTGCCGCGCCACGACCGCAACTGCTTCGTGCGCAAGCTCGATTTCGTGAGCGGCCCCGGCAATGAAGAGGGCGCGAAGCCGCACACCATCATCACCGACCTCGCCATCATGCGGTTCCGCCCGGGTGGCGTGCTCGAAGTCGAGACGCTGATGCCGGGCGTCACGCGCCAGCAGGTGCAGGACCAGACCGGCTTCGACCTGAAGTTCAGTGAGCGGCCGGTGCCGTTCACGCCGCTCACGCCGCAGCAGCTGGAGATCCTGCGCACCCGCGTGGACCCGCTGGCGCTGCGCGACCTGGAAATCTTCACCGGCGACGATCGCCTCGCACGCATCGAGCAGCTGGCACGGCGCGAGCCGGCGCGGCAGGTGCTGAGGAACAAGCTGGCGGAACTCGCGGCACGGGCATGACCCTGCGCACGGAGTACCTGGCGGCCATCGCGGCGCACGCCGGGATCGCCATCGACCGCGACCGCATCGAGCCGCCGCGGCAGGGCTTCGCGACGCTCAACGGCTTGCGCATGCGCTACCTCGAATGGGGCGACCCCGCCGCCCGGCCGCTCCTGCTGCTGCACGGCGGCGGCCAGTCGGCGCACACCTGGGACGCGTTCTGCCTGGCGATGAGCGGCCGGTTCCGGTGCGTGGCGCTGGACCAGCGCGGCCACGGCGATTCGCAATGGTCCGACGCCGGCGAATACGCCCTCGCGGACCACGCACGGGACGTCGCCGCGCTCGTCGACGCCCTGGCCTTGCACAGGCCGATCGTGGTGGGCATGTCGATGGGCGGCGTGAACGGGATCGCGTATGCCGCCTCGCACCCCGATCGCGTGGGCGGCCTGGTCTGCGTCGACATCGGCCCGGAGGCGCAATTCGAGCCCGTGGACCGGCTGATGCGCGGCCTGGGCGGCTATCGCGTGTTCGACAGCCCCGAGGATGCCGCGGCAAGGCTGTCGCGCCTGGGCGCGCGCCGCGACCCCGCGCTGCTGCGCGACACGCTGGCGCTCAACCTGCGCCGCCAGGACGACGGAACCTGGACGTGGAAGTACGACCCCCGCACGCTCGTCGGCCTGACGGCCAAGGACATCATGGATGCCCGCCGCCCGCTGTGGGGCGTCCTGCACCGCATCGCCTGCCCGGTGCTGGTGGCGCGCGGCGCCGACAGCGAAATCTTCACCGCCGACGATGCGCGCAAGTTCGCCGCCGCGCTGCCCGACGGGCGCTGGATGGACGTGCCGCGCGCCCGCCATTCCGTGCAGACCGACAACCCGGCGGGCTTGGCCGAAGCAGTCTCCCGGTTCGCCGACTCGATCGCCTTGCATTGACGCTACAGGAGCGCCTGCCATGACATCACTGCCCGACTTCGAATCCTTCCGCGCCGACGCCGTCGCCAGGGGCTTCGACGAAGTGCTCGAGCGCCGCTGGGCGCCGCAGGCCGTGACCGGGATCCACACGCACCCCTTCAGCGTCGAAGCCGTCCTGGTGGAAGGCGAGATGTGGCTGCAGCAGGGCCCGATCACCGTGCACCTGGTCCCCGGCAGCGGGTTCCAGCTGGAAGCGAACGTGCCCCACTCGGAACGCTACGGCCCCGAGGGCGCCATGTTCTACGCCGCTCGCCGCCGCGAGAAGCGGGAAGCCGCGTGAAGCTCCTCAGCGCGACGCCCAGCCCCTACGCGCGCAAGGTGCGGATCGCGTTGCACGAGAAGGGCATCCCGTTCGAGCTGCTCACCGAGGTGCCGTGGAACGCCGGCGCCACCGCGCCCCAATACAACCCGCTCGGCAAGATCCCGGTGCTCATCCTCGACAGCGGCGAGTGCTACTACGAGTCGCGCTTCATCCTCGAGTACCTCGAGTTGCGCAATCCCGAGCCGCCGATCTACCCGCGCGACACGCGCCTGCTGCTCGCGGCGAAGCGGCTGGAGGTGCTGGCCGACGGCGCCTGCGACGCCTTCGTGCTGGTCTTCATGGAGCGCCAGCGCCCCGAGGCGCATCGCAGCGCGCCCTGGCTCGCGCGCCAGCAAGCGAAGATCGCCGCCGCCGTCGACGAGATCGCACGGCTCATCGAGCCGGGCAGCGAATACGCGGTCGGCGACTCCTTCAGCCTGGGTGACATCGCGGTGGGGACCTTGCTGCAGTACCTGGACGTGCGCTACCCCGAACTGCCATGGCGCCGGCATGCGCACCTGGAAGCGCTGGCGCAGCGCCTGTGGCAGCGGCCCTCGTTCGAGCAGACGGTGCCGGTGAAGCAGACGGTCGTCGGGGCGGTTTGAGCCGGCCACCGCAGAAATGCGAAGAGCCCCGCGGTGGGGCTCCGGGCTGGAGCGGGCGATGGGAATCGAACCCACGTCTTGAGCTTGGGAAGCTCAGGTCCTGCCATTGAACGACGCCCGCAGGGTTGAGCGATTCTAAGTCAGCAGGGCTTCACCAACCCCTGGCGTCGATGAACTGCTTCACGCGCTGCGCGAGCAGCATCGAGCCGGCGTTCACGGAAGTTGAAAAGTCAACCTCCCCTGGGGGCCGAGCCGCGCAAGTCGGCAGGATTCCGCGGCACGTGCAAGAGGGAATGGCTCAGGCAGCGGGGCGGGGCATGGGCCACCCGATAAAATCACCGGTCCACCCGGAACCCCCATGACCCCCCGCAAATTCACCGTCGCCGAGATCCGCCAGACCTTCCTCGATTTCTTCGAGCAGCGGGGGCATGCCGTCGTCGCGTCGAGCCCGCTCGTGCCGGGCAACGACCCCACGCTGATGTTCACCAACTCGGGCATGGTGCAGTTCAAGGACGTGTTCCTGGGCACCGACAAGCGCCCGTACGTTCGCGCGGCATCCGTGCAGGCCTGCCTGCGCGCCGGCGGCAAGCACAACGACCTGGAGAACGTGGGTTACACGGCGCGCCACCACACGTTCTTCGAGATGCTGGGCAACTGGAGCTTCGGCGACTACTTCAAGCGCGAGTCGCTCAAGTGGGGCTGGGAGCTGCTCACCCAGGTGTACGGCCTGCCGGCGGACCGGCTGCTCGCCACCGTGTACCACGAGGACGACGAGGCCTACGACATCTGGACGAAGGAGATCGGCCTGCCGGCGAATCGCGTCATCCGCATCGGCGACAACAAGGGCGGCAAGTACAAGAGCGACAACTTCTGGATGATGGCCGACACCGGCCCCTGCGGCCCGTGCTCGGAAATCTTCTACGACCACGGCGATCACATCCCCGGCGGGCCGCCCGGCAGCCCCGAGGAGGACGGCGACCGCTTCATCGAGATCTGGAACCACGTGTTCATGCAGTTCGACATGCAGCCGGACGGCAGCGTGGTGCCGCTGCCCGCGCCCTGCGTGGACACCGGCATGGGCCTGGAGCGCCTCGCCGCGATCCTGCAGCACGTGCACAGCAACTACGAGATCGACATCTTCGAGAAGCTGATCGCCGCCGCCGGCCGCGAGACGCACACCAAGGACCTGTCGAACCCGTCGCTGCGCGTCATTGCCGACCACGTGCGCGCGACGTCGTTCCTCGTGGCCGACGGCGTGATCCCGTCCAACGAAGGCCGCGGCTACGTACAGCGCCGCATCATCCGCCGCGCCATCCGCCACGGCTACAAGCTGGGCCAGAAGACGCCGTTCTTCTACAAGATCGTGCCGGACCTCGTCGCGATGATGGGCGAGGCGTATCCCAACCTCGCCGCGAGCAAGCAACGCATCATGGACGTGCTGAAGGCGGAGGAAGAGCGCTTCTACGAAACGCTCGAGAACGGCATGGAGATCCTGGATGCGGCGCTGGCCGGCGGCAAGACCGTGCTGCCGGGTGATGTCGCGTTCAAGTTGCACGACACCTACGGCTTCCCGCTGGACCTGACCAACGACGTCTGCCGCGAGCGCAACGTCACGGTCGACACGGCGGGTTTCGAGCGGGCGATGGAAAAGCAGAAGGCCGCCGGCCGTGCCGCGGGCAAGTTCAAGATGGACCGCGCGCTGGAATACACCGGCGCGGGCAACGTGTTCACCGGCTACGAAAAGCTCGAGGAACCGGCGAAAGTCGTCGCGCTGTACCGCGAAGGCACGCCCGTGCAGCAGCTTGCGCAGGGCGAGTCGGGCGTGGTCGTTCTCGACAAGACGCCGTTCTACGCGGAAAGCGGCGGCCAGGTGGGCGACAGCGGCACCATCGCCGCGCAGGGCGTGCAGTTCGGCGTGGAGGACACGCAGAAGATCAAGGCCGACGTCTTCGGCCACCACGGCACGATGGCGCAGGGCACGCTGAAGGTCGGCGATGCGGTGAAGGCCGCCGTCGACACCGCGCGCCGCCAGGCGACGATGCGCAACCACTCGGTCACGCACCTGATGCACAAGGCGTTGCGCGAAGTGCTGGGCTCGCACGTGCAGCAGAAGGGCTCGCTGGTCGATGCCGACAAGACGCGCTTCGACTTCACGCACAACCACGCCGTCACCGACGACCAGGTGCGCGAGATCGAAAAGCGCGTCAACGATGAAATCCTCGCGAACCAGCCCACGCAGGCGCGCGTGATGGACATCGAATCGGCGAAGGCGACCGGCGCGGTCATGCTGTTCGGCGAGAAGTACGGCGACACCGTGCGCGTGCTCGACATCGGCAGCTCGCGCGAGCTGTGCGGCGGTACGCACGTGCAGCGCACGGGCGACATCGGGCTGTTCAAGATCGTGATGGAAGGCGGCGTGGCCGCGGGCATCCGCCGCGTCGAGGCCGTGACGGGTGCCAATGCGCTGCACTACCTGCAGGACCTGGAGTCCACCGTGAACAGCGCGGCCAGCACGCTCAAGTCCGCGCCGCAGGAGCTGGGTGGCCGCATCGTGCAGGTGCTGGACCAGGTGCGCACGCTCGAAAAGGAAATAGCGCAGCTCAAGGGCAAGCTCGCATCGTCGAAGGGCGACGACCTCGTGTCGCAGGCGGTGGACGTGAAGGGCGTGAAGGTGCTGGCTGCGCGCCTGGACGGCGCCGACGCCAAGACCTTGCGCGACACGATGGACAAGCTCAAGGACAAGCTCAAGACCGCGGCCATCGTTCTCGCGGCCGTGGACGGCGGCAAGGTGCAGCTCGCTGCGGGCGTCACCGCCGACAGCATGGGCAAGGTCAAGGCCGGCGACCTGGTGAACTTCGTCGCGCAGCAGGTCGGCGGCAAGGGCGGCGGCAAGGCCGACATGGCCATGGCCGGCGGCACCGACGCGAGCAAGCTGCCCCTGGCCCTGGAGTCGGTCCAGGGCTGGGTCGCCGAACGTGTCTGACGCTTAGCGGACGACTTTGCCGTCCGGCGTGATCGTCACCAGGTCGATCGCGCGAACCGAGTCGCGCACACCCGCGCGCAGGTTGATGCGGAAGCCGCCCACGTCGTAGTCGGTCATCGACGACATCGCGCGCTGCAAGGCGGCCTTGTCGAACTTGGTCCCGACGCCCGCGCGCTTGACGGCTTCGGCCATCGTCTTTGCGGCGATGAAGCCTTCCAGGCTTTCGTACGACGGCGTCTGGTCCGAGTTGTCGATGGCCGCGAGGTATTCCTTGACGATGGGCGTGGCGCGGCTCTTGGGCGAAGGCACCACCTGCGACACGACCACGCCGCCGATCTCCTTGCCCAGCGCGGTGAACAGCGGGTCGATGCCGACCACCGAGAAATTCAGGAACGAGCCCGCATAGCCCGACTTGCGCGCCTTGCGGATGAAGGCGGCCGTCGAGTTGAACAGGGACACCTGGATGATCGCCTGCGGGTTGGCCTTGGTGATCGTGGCGACCGCGTTGTCGACCTTGTCGCTGTTGACTGGCACGAATGCGGAAGCCACCAGCGGCGCCAGCTTCTGTTCGGCGAGCGCCTCCTGCACGGCCTGCAGGCCCGCGCGGCCCATCGCGTCGTCCTCGGCCAGGACGGCGATGCGCGTCTGCCCGAGGGTTGCGCAGTGGCGCACCATCTTCAGCGCCTCGTCGGCCAGGCTGGGGCGCACGTGGAAGACGTTCGGGTGCTTGGCGTCGCGCAAGGTGTCCGCGGCCGCGAAGGGCGCGAAGAAGATCGCGTTCTCGGCCGTGGCGACGTTGGCACCGGCATCGGCGCTGCCTGTGCCCACGAAACCGAACAGCAGGTCGGCGCCGTCGGCCAATAGCTTCTTCGCGTTTTCGCCGGCGCGAGCGGGGACGTACCCGTCGTCCAGTTGGCGCAGTTCGAACTGGTAGCCCGGGCTGTTCTTCTGCCCGTTGAAGGTGTCGACGTAAAGCTTCGCGCCGGCGGCGAAGGCCAGGCCGATTTCACTGGCGGCGCCGGTGAGCGGCACCGACTGCCCCAGCACGATCTTCTTCTGGTTCTTGGCCTGGGCCCATACGGGGCCGGCGACGGCGAGTGCGAGCGACGCGGCCAGGGCGGTTCTGCGGCGGATGGACATGGTGGGGACTCCTCTCAAACTAACTCGAAAGCGCTCAATGACGATACTCCTCGGGCATTGCCCCCACAAGGCGGGATCACCGGGGGCGCCATGCCGATTGCTCATGGGCGAATGCAGGCTTCGTGCCCGGCATCAGCGCTTGCGGAACACCAGGTCCCACACGCCGTGGCCCAGTTTCAGGCCGCGGTTCTCGAACTTGGTGAGCGGCCGGTACTCCGGGCGCGGCGCGTAGCCGCCGGCGGTGTTCTCCAGCGCCGGTTCGGCGCCCAGCACCTCGCGCATCTGCTGCGCGTACTCCTCCCAGTCGGTCGCGCAGTGCAGGTAGCCGCCCGGCTGCAGGCGCGAGGCGATCTTCGCGGCCAGCGGCGGCTGGATCAGGCGGCGCTTGTGATGCCGCTTCTTGTGCCACGGGTCCGGAAAGAACACGTGCACGCCTGCCAGCGACGCGGGCGCGACCATGTGGTCCAGCACCTCGACGGCGTCGTGCTGCACGATGCGGATGTTCGAAAGCTGCTGCTCGCCGATGCGCTTGAGCAAGGCGCCCACGCCGGGCGTGTGCACCTCGCAGCACAGGAAGTTGGTGCCGGGCATCAGCCCCGCGATGTGCGCCGTGGCCTCGCCCATGCCGAAGCCGATCTCGAGCACGGTGGGCGCATCGCGGCCGAAGGCTTGCGCCAGGTCCAGCACGCGCGGCTCGTAGCCGATGATGAACTGCGAACCCAGCTGTTCGCGGGCGCGCGCCTGGCCGGTGGTCACGCGGCCGCCGCGCTTCACGAAACTGCGGATGGTGCGCCTGTGCGGCGTCTTGTCGTTTTCGTCGTCACTCACGGGCTTCGATTGTAGGTGGCGCGCCATTGCGCCACCCACGCCGCCAGGGCCGATGCGACTGCGCCTTCCTGCGCCGGCAGGCCCAGCGCGGCCGCCGTGGCGTTGAGCGCGCGCAGCGGGTCGCGGGTTTCCGCTTCCACCGCGCCGTTCTGCTTCGACAGCTTCTCGCCGTTGGCGCCGAACACCAGCGGCGTGTGCAGGTAGCGCGGCGTCGCCGTGCCCAGCGCCTGCTGCAGCTGGATCTGCCTGGCGGTGTTGTCCGCCAGGTCCTCGCCGCGCACGACGTCGGTGATGCCTTGCGCCGCATCGTCGACGACGACGGCGAGCTGGTAGGCCCACAAGCCGTCCGCGCGCTTGAGGACGAAGTCGCCGACTTCGCGCTCGACGTCCTGCGATTGCGCGCCCAGGCGGCGGTCGGTCCACGCCACGCGGCCCGGCTCGACACGGAAACGCCACGACCGCGGCTCGCGCCCGTGCAAGCCGTTGCGGCAGGTGCCCGGGTAGACGAGCTCGCCGTGCCGCTCCTGCGTGCGCCCCAGCGCCGCGAGCGCGCCCTCGATGTCCTTGCGCGAACACGCACACGGGTAGGCGCGGCCGGCGGCCACCAGCGCATCGAGTGCGCGCTGGTAGTGCTCCCGCCGCGCCGATTGCCACAGCGGCGGCTCGTCGGGCACGAGGCCGCAGTCGGCCAGCTGCCGCAGGATGGTTTCGGCCGCGCCCGGCACGCAACGCGGCGTGTCGACGTCCTCGATGCGCACCAGCCAGCGCCCGCCGTTCGCGCGCGCATCGAGCCAGCTCGCCAGCGCCGCGACGAGCGAGCCCGCATGCAGGGGGCCCGTGGGCGAGGGCGCGAAACGGCCGACGTACGGCGCCATCGTGTCAGCCCAGGATGCCGTCCGCGAACCGGTGCCGCTCCAGCAGCGCCCGCCGCGTCGCGGGGCTCTCCAGCTGCTGCAGCCACCACGACAGCGCGCGGCCCGGCGGCGGGCTGGTGCGCCACGCATAGCGCATCGGAACGAGCCGCGCCGTGCGCTGCAGCTTCTTGACGACCAGCGTGCCGCGCTCGACGTGCGGCCGCGCGAGCGGCTCGGGCACGAAGCCGCCGCCCAGCCCGCGCAACTGCGCGTCGATCTTCGCGCGCATCGTCGGCACGGTCAGCACGTCCTGCCCGGGAAGGAGCGAGAAGGTCACGGCGGCGCCATGTTGCACGGAGTCGGCCACCGCGATGGCGCGGTGCTTCTGCACGATGTCGTCGCTGACCGGCTCGCGCAGCTTCGCCAGCGGGTGGTGGGGCGCGACGACGTACACGAACGGCATGTCGCCGATGGGCTGCGCCTGGATGCCGGCCGACGTGCCGGGGTCCAGCACCACGCCGATCGCCAGGTCGGCCTGGCCGGACGTCAGCTTCTCCAGCGTGCCCGACAGCGACTCGTCCAGCAGCCGCAGCCGCGTGGTCGGCGCCAGCTCGAAGAAGGCCTGCGCCAGCTCCATCACCGTGGCGCACGACATCACCGTGTCGACGGCGATCGTCAGTTGCGACTCCCAGCCGGTGGCCACGCGGCGCACGCGGTTGGCCACGGCGTCGATCTCCTGCAGCAGGCGCGCGCCTTCACGCAGCAGCTCGGTGCCGGCATCGGTCAGGCGCGCCTGGCGCGAGCTGCGGTCGAACAGCAGCACGTCCAGCGCGTCCTCGATCTGCCGCACGCGGTAGGTGACGGCGCTGGGCACCAGGCCCAGTTCGCGCGCCGCGGCGGCAAAACTGCCGCTCGTGGCCACCGCCTGCAGCAGCGAGAGGGCGTCGGGCGTCAGGACATCGCGCGGGGTTGCCATGGATGGGCCAGGGGCTTCAGTTTTTTTGAATGATGCCATCAAAGGCGGGAATCCTTCCGACACCGCCCGTGGACCAACATGGGAAGCATCAGGAAAGGAGAGCGCCCCATGCTCACGCTTCGCAAGTCCAACGAACGCGGCCTCGCCGACCACGGCTGGCTCAAGTCGTTCCACAGCTTCTCTTTCGCCGACTACTACGACCCCCAGCACATGGGCTGGGGCAACCTGCGTGTCATCAACGAGGACCGCATCGCGCCCGGCACGGGCTTCGGCACGCACGGCCACCGCGACATGGAGATCATCAGCTACGTGCTGCAGGGCAACCTCGCGCACAAGGACAGCATGGGCAACGTCAAGGGCATCCCGCCCGGCGACGTGCAGCGCATGAGCGCCGGCCGCGGCGTGATGCACAGCGAGTTCAACCACGCGCCCAACGAGACCACGCACTTCCTGCAGATCTGGATCGAACCGAACGTGCGCGGCATCGCGCCCAGTTACGAACAGAAGACCTTCGACGAGGGCGAGAAGCGCGGCAAGCTGAGGCTTGTCGCGTCGCCCGACGGTGCCGAAGGCTCGGTGCTGATCCACGCGGACGCGCGCGTGTACGCGGGGCTCTTCGACGGCGCGGAAACCTCCACGCTCCAGCTCGATCCCACCCGCAAGGGCTACGTGCACGTGGTGCGCGGCGAAGTGGAAGTGAACGGAAAGAAGCTCGTCGGCGGCGACGCCGCGCAGCTCGAGAAGGAATCGCAGGTCACGCTGTCGGCGGGACGCGATGCGGAAGTGCTGGTCTTCGACCTCGTCGGCCAGTGATCATCAAACGGAAAGACGTCGAAGGGAAAAACACGATGTACCCCACCACCACCAACACCCCCACCAACGGCGCGCAAGACGCGCTCGCCCTGATCGGCCGCATGCTGGTCGCCTATGTGTTCGTGCCCTCGGGCTTCGCGAAGCTCATGGGCTTTGCCGGCACCGCCGGCTACATCGCCAGCAAGGGCGTGCCGTTCCCCGAGATCTGCGCGGCCATCGCCGTGTTCGCCGAGCTGGGCCTGGGCCTCGCCGTGCTGGTCGGCTTCCAGACCCGCTGGGCGGCGCTGGGCCTGGCGATCTTCGTCGCGGTCATCACGCCCCTCTTCCATGGCTACTGGGCCGTGCCCGAGGCACAATTGATGGCGCAGAAGATGAGCTTCAACAAGAACCTCGGCATCATCGGCGGCCTGCTGGCCTTCGCGGCCTTCGGCGCCGGCCGCCTGAGCGTGGACGGCGGCGTGCGCAGCCGCGATGAAGAGCCGGCCGGCCGGCCCGCCTACGGGGCACGATGACGCGCATCGCGGTCGTCTACCACTCCGGCTACGGCCACACGCAGCGCATGGCGCAGGCGGTGGCCGAAGGCGCCAACGCGGAGCTGGTGGCGATCGACGCCGACGGCAACCTCCCGCCCGGCGGGTGGGAGGACCTCAAGGCCAGCGACGCGATCATCTTCGGCTCGCCCACCTACATGGGCGACGTCAGCTGGCAGTTCAAGAAGTTCGCCGACGCCTCGTCCAAGCCCTGGTATGCCCAGGCGTGGAAGGACAAGGTGGCGGCGGGCTTCACCAACAGCGGCGGCATGAGCGGCGACAAGCTCAACACGCTGCACACCATCATGACGCTGGCCAACCAGCACGGGATGATCTGGGTGAGCCTGGGGCTCATGCCCTCCAACCTGAAGTCGTCGAAACGCGACGACGTGAACTACCTGGTCTCGTACACCGGCGCGATGGCCGCTTCGCCCACCGACGGCGGCGCGGCCGACATGTCGGCCGGCGACCTCGAGACCGCAAGGTTGCTCGGCGCACGCGTGGCGGAGATCACCGCGCGCCTCTATCCTTAGCGCATGTCCATCGACATCACCCTCGCGGGCCACGAGAAGGACCTCGGCGGCGGCTTCGTCGTGCGCCGCCTGCTGCCTTCGATGCAGCGGCGCAACGTCGGGCCGTTCATCTTCTTCGACCACTTCGGGCCGGTGGTGGCGCCGCCGAACGAGAACCACGACGTGCGGCCGCATCCGCACATCGGCCTCGCAACGGTCACCTACCTCTTCGAAGGCGCGATGATGCACCGCGACAGCATCGGCAGCGAGCAGCTGATCGAACCCGGTGCGATCAACTGGATGACGTCGGGTCGGGGCATCGTCCATTCGGAGCGCCGTCCGGACCACCTGCGCGGCACGAGCTACCGCATGCACGGCCTGCAGCTGTGGACGGCCTTGCCGCTGGCGCACGAGGAGGACGAGCCGTCGTTCGCGCACACGCCGGCGGATGCGATCCCCGACGTGGACCTCGGCCAGGCGCGCGTTCGCGTGCTCATCGGCTCCGCGTTCGGCGCGACGTCGCCGGTGAAGGCGTTCTCGCAGACGCTGTACCTCGACGTGATGCTGCCCGCGGGCGGCGCCATCGAGCTGCCGCCGCTCGCGCCCGAGATGGCGGTCTATCCCGTGCAGGGCGACCTCGTGATCGAGGCCGCGACGCTGCCGGCGGGGACGATGGCGGTGCTGCGTGCGGGCGAAGCGACGCGAATCCACGCGCAAGGCGCCGCGCGGTTCGCGGTGGTGGGCGGCGAGCCGCTGGACGCCCCGCGCCACATGTGGTGGAACTTCGTCTCCAGCCGCAAGGACCGCATCATCCAGGCCAGCGAGGACTGGCAGGCGATGCGCATGGGCCGCGTGCCGGGCGACGACGAGTTCATCCCCCTGCCGCCGACGCGCTTCACGGCGGCGGAACCGCGCTCCTGACCGTCATCCCGGCGCAGGCCGGGAGCCAGCGTCTTTCACTGCTTCGAGAGCCACTCCAGGATGGCCCGCTGCAAGGCGATCCGCTTGTCCGAGAAGTTGTGGTCGGTCTCCAGGACCACCTCCGCCACTTGCGCGCCCGGGGTCGCTCTCAGCGCCTGCAGCAGCGGCGCGTGATGGATGGCCGGTGTCGAGACTGTGTCCCGGCTCCCCATCACCATCAGAACGTTCTTCGTCGCGAGTTTCGACGCCAGGCCGGGGAATTTCCACGACGCGGGGGCCGTGGTCCATGCCTTGATGAATCCCTCCGCGTCCGGCACGTTGATCGACCCTTGCGCCTTCACGAAGTTGGTGAACCCGTCGCGCATGGCCGCGTTCGCAGCCAGCGATTCCCCGTTCAGGGAGACGTCGAAGCCCGCGATCGAAGCGACCGACTTGACGCCTGCATCCGCGGCCGCGGTGTTGAGCGCCGCGAACCCGCCCACGCTGTGCCCCACCAGGACGATCCGGCCCGGGTCCACGCGCCAGGCGGGGTTGGCGCGCGTGCGCAGGTGGGCCAGCACCGTGGCCGTGTCCTCCAGCACGTTCGGGAACGAGTACTGGCCGCCGCTGCCCCAGTTGCCGCGGTAATGGAACATGAAGACGTTCCAGCCCGCACGCCGCATGGCCTGCGCGAGGTCCAGGTTCAGTTCGTTGCCCGGGAAGCCGTGCAAGAGCAGCACGGTGGGATGCGGGCCCTTGCCTTGCGCGATCAGGCCGCGGCCGTTCAGGGTGACGCCACCGCTTTGGACGGACAACAGGGCGGGCTGCGCCGCGAACTGCGGATCGCCCGCGGGCGGATCGGTCGTGATGGGGTCGAAGGACTGGCCCCACGCGGACGTGGCGACGGCCAGGAAAAGGAATGCGACTGCTCGAAGCATGTGGCCCTCCTGCGGCCCAAGTGGGGCCGTGACGGGCGAGGTTTATCAGGCTTGCAGGGACGTGTCCAGCGCCTCGCGCCCGTCGAAAACGAAGCACTTGCCGCGGAAGTGCGCGCCGCCGGTCTCCTCGAAATACTTCAGGATGCCGCCTTCGAGCTGCCACACGTTGTCCAGGCCGCTGTCGCGCATGTGGATCGCGGCCTTCTCGCAGCGGATGCCGCCCGTGCAGAAGCTGATGACCGCCTTGCCTTCGAGCTGCGCGCGACGCGCGGCGAGCGCGGCGGGAAATTCGCTGAACTTCGACAGGCGCCAGTCGATCGCGCCGTCGAAGGTGCCGTAGTCCACCTCGAACGCGTTGCGCGTGTCGAGCAGCACGACGGGGCGGCCGGCGTCGTCGTGGCCTTGCCCGATCCAGCGCCGCGCGGTCTTCGCATCCAGCGCCGGCGCACGGCCGCGCGCCGGCTGCACGGATGGCGTGTCCATGCGGATGATCTCGCGCTTGACCTTCACCAGCAGCTTGCGAAAGGGCTGGGCCTGCGACCAGCTTTCCTTCGCTTCCAGCTGCAGGAAGGCAACGATGCCGCGCACGGCCTCCGGCGCGCCCGCCAGGAACAGGTTGATGCCTTCCGAGGCCAGCAGGATGGTGCCCTTGAGGTCCAGCGAGCGCGCGCGCTCCAGCAGCGCCGCGCGCAGCGCATGCGGGTCGGCAATGTCGACGAAGCGGTACGCCGAAACGTTCAGGACGGAATTCACGATCCGCCGATTTTAAGGACCGAGGGGGTCCCGGCGTTTCCTACAATCGCTGCATGTTCGTCCACCTGCGCCTGCACACGGAATTTTCCATCGCCGACGGCACCAACCGCATCGACGAGATCGTGAAGGCGGCGCAGGCCGACCACCAGCCCGCGCTGGCGGTCACCGACCTGAACAACCTCTACGGCGCGATCAAGTTCTACAAGGCCGCGCGCTCGGCCGGCGTCAAGCCGCTCATCGGTTGCGAGCTCTTCGTGCAGGGTTTCGCCAAGGACCCGCAGTCGCTGGCGAGGGTCGCGGTGCTGGTGCAGAACCGGCAGGGCTACCTGAACCTGTGCGAATTGCTGGCGCGCGCCTGGACGAAGAACGTCGTCAAGGCGCAAGGCGCCTGCAAGATCGAGTGGCTGAAGGAGCTGGGCGAGGGCCTGATCGTGCTCTCCGGCGCGCAGGCGGGGCCCGTCGGGCAGGCGCTGGTGCAGGGCGACGAGCAGCGCGCCGGCGACGCGGCGCTGGCACTGGCGTCGATCTTCCCGCACCGCTTCTACGTCGAGCTGCAGCGCGCGGGCCGCGCCGACGACGATGCGCACGTGGCCGCCGCGGTGCAACTGGCCGCGCGCCTGAAGCTGCCGGTGGTGGCCACGCACCCCGTGCAGTTCGCGACCGAGGACGACTACGAGGCGCACGAGGCGCGGGTGTGCATCTCGGAAGGCGAGATCCTGGCCAACCCGCGCCGCACGCGCAAGTTCACGCGCGAGCAGTGGTTCAAGCCGCAGGCCGCGATGGAGCAGCTCTTCGCCGACGTGCCTTCGGCGGTGGCGAACACGCTGGAGATCGCCAAGCGCTGCAACCTGGTGCTGGAGCTGAACAAGCCGCACCTGCCGGAATTCCCCACGCCGAACGGCATGCCGATCGACGAGTACTTCCGCTTTGCCTCGCATGAAGGGTTGAAGGAGCGGCTGGCGCAGCTGTATCCCGACCCGGCGCGGCGCGAGAAGGAGGCGCCGCGCTACGTGCAGCGCCTGGACTTCGAGATCGAGACCATCCTGAAGATGAAGTTCCCGGGGTACTTCCTCATCGTGGGCGACTTCATCAACTGGGCCAAGCGCAACGGCTGCCCGGTGGGCCCGGGCCGCGGCTCGGGCGCCGGCTCGCTGGTCGCGTACTCGCTGAACATCACCGACCTGGACCCGCTCGAGTACGAACTGCTCTTCGAGCGCTTCCTCAACCCGGAGCGCGTGTCGATGCCCGACTTCGACATCGACTTCTGCCAGGCCAACCGCGACCGCGTCATCGACTACGTCAAGGACAAGTACGGCAAGGACGCCGTGAGCCAGATCGCCACCTTCGGCACGATGGCCGCGCGCGCGGCCATCCGCGACGTGGGCCGCGTGCTCGACATGAGCTACACCTTCTGCGACGGCATCAGCAAGCTGATCCCGAACAAGCCGGGGCAGCACATCACCATCGCCGACGCGCTGGAACAGGAGCCGCTCTTCAAGGAGCGCTACGAGCGCGAGGAGGACGTGAAGACGCTGGTCGACCTCGCGCAGAAGCTCGAGGGCCTGACGCGCAACGTCGGCATGCACGCGGGCGGCGTGCTGATCGCGCCGGGCAAGCTCACGGACTTCACGCCGCTCTACCAACAGCCGGGCAGCGAGTCGGCGGTGAGCCAGTACGACAAGGACGACGTCGAGGCCGCGGGCCTCGTCAAGTTCGACTTCCTGGGCCTCGCGACCCTCACGATCCTGGAGCTGGCCAAGGACTTCATCCGCGAGCGGCACCCGGACCAGAAGGACTTCGCGTTCGAGAAGGTCGCGCTGGACGACCCGCACACCTACAAGCTCTTCGCCGACGGCAAGACCGAGGCGGTGTTCCAGTTCGAATCGCGCGGCATGCAAGGCATGTTGCGCGACGCCAAGCCCACGCGGCTGGAGGACCTGGTGGCGCTCAACGCGATGTTCCGCCCGGGCCCGATGGAGAACATCCCGTCGTTCTGCGCGCGCAAGAACGGGCGCGAGGACGTGCACTACCCGCACCCGCTGCTGGAGCAGGTGCTCTCCGAGACCTACGGGATCATGGTCTACCAGGAGCAGGTGATGCAGGCCGCGCAGCTGCTGGGCGGCTACTCGCTCGGCGGCGCCGACCTGCTGCGCCGGGCGATGGGCAAGAAGAAGGCCGAGGAGATGGCGCTTCACCGCGACATCTTCCGCAAGGGCGCGGCGCAGAAGAACATCTCCGAGGGCAAGGCCGACGAGATCTTCGACCTGATGGAGAAGTTCGCGGGCTACGGCTTCAACAAGTCCCACGCCGCCGCGTACTCGCTGCTGGCGTACCACACCGGGTGGCTGAAGGTCCATTACACGGCGGAGTTCTACTGCGCCAACATGACCATCGAAATGGACGACACCGACAAGCTGAAGGTGTTGTTCGAGGACGCGCAGCAGTTCGGGATCACCTTCGAGGCGCCGGACGTCAACCGCGGTGTGTACCGCTTCGAGCCCATCTCCGACAAGGTGATCCGCTACGGCCTGGGCGCGGTGAAGGGCACGGGCGGGCAGGCGATCGATGCGATCGTCGCCGCGCGCGAGGAGGGCGGCCCGTTCAAGAGCCTGTTCGACTTCTGCTGCCGCGTGGACCGCACGAAGATCAACAAGCGCACCGTGGAAGCGCTGGTGAAGGCCGGCGCCTTCGATTCGCTGCAGCTCAATCGCGCGGCCATGGCCGCGTCGATCGACCGCGCCTTCGACTTCGCCAACGCCACCGAGGCCAACGCCAACCAAGGCGGCCTGTTCGACTCGGGCGATTCGCACGCCGCCAGCACGCAGGAGCCGCCCCTGGTGGATGCGGTGCCCTGGGGCGTGAAGGAGCGCCTGACCTTCGAGAAGACGGCGATCGGTTTCTACCTCTCGGGCCACCTCTTCGACGAAGTGGCGCTGGAAGTGCGGCGCTTCGCCAGGCGCCGCATCGACGAGCTGATCGACAGCCGCGAGCCGCAGCTGCTCGCGGGGATCGTCAGCGACTTCCGCACGATCAACGCGCCGCGCGGCAAGCTCGCGATCTTCAAGCTGGACGACAAGTCGGCGGTGATCGAGGCCACGGCCGACGAATCGCTGTGGAACCTGAACCGCAACCTGCTCAAGGACGACGAGCTTGTCATCGTGCAGGGCAAGCTGCAGCCGGATCGCTTCAACGGCGGCTATCGATTGAACGTGAACCAGGTGTGGGACCTGGCGACGGCGCGCTGCCGCTTCGGCAAGTTCCTGCGCGTGGCGGTGAACGGCAAGGCGCCCGACATCAAGCGCATCCTGCGCGACTTCCCGGCCAGGCGCGAATCGACGGAGCAGGGCGACCTTGTGCGCGGCCTGCCGGTGCGGCTGGCGGTGAAGCGAGATGGCGCGGAGGCGGAGATCCAGCTGGGCGACGACGCGCGCTTCTTCCCGAGCGATGCGGCGCTGGCGAGCTGGATGGCGCAGGCCGACCAAGGGGCCGCGCAGGTGGTGTACGACGCGTGACGTGAGCTACGACGCCCAATACTTTGGCGATGCACGCACCTTCGCCCACGACTACGGTGCCGTTGCAGAAGCAATCGTGCGAGCTTATGCGCCGGAACGAGTGCTGGACGTCGGATGCGGTCCGGGCCATCTGAGTCGCGAGCTCGCGCGGCGCGGCTGCAGCGTCGTCGCGACCGACGGCTACTCATCCCCGGACTTCTCCGGCACGCGGGTCCTGTTCGAGCACCTTGACCTGGAGTCGGAGCAGGCGGTCCGCGCGGCCACTTCGCGGTTCACCAATGCCTTCGACCTTGCGGTCTGCCTCGAAGTCGGGGAGCACATCCGCGAGGACCGCTCGGACGCACTCGTGGCGCTCCTCTGTTCGGCGGCGCCGGCGGTCGTCTTTTCCGCCGCCGTGCCTGGGCAGCCAGGCGAAGGCCACGTCAATTGCCAGCCCAGGACGTGGTGGCACGACAAGTTCTCCGAGCGCGGGCTTTCCCTGCAGCATCGCGTCCGTCCCTCGCTCATGGGCAATGCACGGCTCCCACCGTGGTTCCGGTTCAATGTGCTCGACTATGGCTCCGCGCCACCAGGCCCAGGAGCCGACCTCACCCGCTCGCTGCTCGACGCCGAATCGAAAGTGACTTCGGCCTACTTCGGCGAGTATGAATTGAGATTCGGCCTGCCTGAAGCGCTGGCCGATGCCGAGCGGCGCCTGCAGATGCCCGCGGTGAAGTTCATCCTGCGCTTGCAGCGGGGGGTCGGTCGGCTCTTCTCGATCAGGTCCTGGCGATAGGTCTCTGATCAGCCCCGCAGCTTGAACTCGATGATCAGTGGGGTGTGTACCCGCCCATCGACGTCGCGCGGCAACATCTCGGTCTTGTCGAGGGCGCGCAGAACGGCGTCGTCCCAGCTCTTGACGCCACTGGGCTTGGTGACCTTGCGCGCGATGATGGTGCCGTCGGGCGCCATGCGCACTTCCACCTCGGCGCTGGGGTTGCCCGGCACGTCGTCGGTGAACACGATGTTGGGTTTGACGCGCGCGCGGATGCGGCCGGCATAGCTGTCCGAAGGCCCCGACGACTTCTGCGCCGTGCCCTGCGCGGAGGGCGAGCCGCCGCCCGAGGCCAGGGCCTGCATGCGCGCGATCTGCTCCTTGCGCAACTGCTCGCGCTTCTTCGCGTCGAGCTCCTGCCGGGCCTTTTCCTTCTTCGCGAGTTCCTCGCGCTGGCGCTTCTCCTCGGCGAGCCAGCGCTGTTCCTCCAGCCGCTTCTTCTGCGCTTCGAGCTTGCGGCGCTCCTCTTCCTCGTGGCGCCGGGCCTCTTCCTGCTGGCGCTTCTTCTCGCGCTCGATGGTGATGTCGGGCGCCTTCGGCTCGACGACGGGCGGCGGCGGAGCCACCGGCGGGGCTGTCACGACCTGCTGTTGCGGCGGCGGGGGAGGCGGAGGCGGCGGCGCGGCTTCCTGCGGCAACGCGGACCACAGCTCGGCTTCGACCGCAACGGGCGCGGTGCTCTTGTCCCAGGTGATGCCCCAGGTGAGCGCAACGATGAGCAGGATGTGCGCGACGGCGGCGAGCAGGAAGCCCCGCACCGCGGCCGGTTCGCGCGGCGGCGCGAAGGCGAGGCTGTCCGCTGTCGCCTGCATGGCGTGCCTACTTCGCCACCTGCACCGACAGGCCCACGCGCTGGACGCCCGCGCGTTGCAGCTTGTCCATCACGTTCACGACAAGTTCGTACTTGACGTTCTTGTCGGCAGCGATGACCACGGCGCTGCTGCCCGCGGGCCGGCCGGCCTGCAGCTGCTTGATCGTCGAGTCGAGGTCGGCCATGGGCACGCTCATGGACTTCTCGTCCACCTTCACGTCGATGCCTTCGTCCTTGCGGATCTGCACCTGGATCACCTGGTCGGGCGCCTTGGCCGCCTTGCCCACGCTGGGCAGGTCGATCATGCTCGGGGCGATGAGGGGCGCGGTCACCATGAAGATGATCAGCAGCACCAGCATGACGTCGATGAACGGGACCATGTTGATCTCGTTCATCGTGCGGCGGCGGCCGCCGCGGTGGGCCATGGCCGGCATGGTCAGTGGCCCGAAGCGGATTGCGCCCCGAGGTTGCGCTGCAGGATGTTGGAGAACTCCTCGATGAAGGTCTCCAGGCGGATGGCGACGCGGTCGATGTCGCGGGCGAAGCGGTTGTAGGCGACCACCGCGGGGATGGCCGCGAACAGGCCGATGGCGGTGGCGACCAGCGCCTCGGCGATGCCGGGGGCGACGGTGGCGAGCGTGACGGTCTGCAGCGCGCCCAGGCCGATGAAGGCGTGCATGATGCCCCACACCGTGCCGAACAGGCCGACGTACGGCGAGACGGAACCCACCGAGGCGAGGAACGACAGGTGCGTTTCCACCGCGTCCATCTCGCGCTGGAAGCCTGCGCGCATGGCGCGGCGTGCACCGTCGAGCAAGGTGCCCGCGTCGGTGATGCGCCTCTCCCGCAGCTTCTGGTATTCGCGCATGCCGCTGGCGAAGATGCGTTCCATCGGCCCTGCGTTCTTCGATTGCTGCACGGCCGCCGAGTACAAGTCGTTCAGGCTGGTGCCCGACCAGAACTCCTTCTCGAACTCCTCGTTGAGGGAGTTCACGCGCTTCAGCGCGATCAGCTTGCGGAAGATCGCCGCCCAGCTTGCGACGGAGACGCCCAGCAGCAGGAGCATGACGAGCTTGACCACCCAGCTCGCGTTGAGCACCAGTTGCAGGATCGACAGTTCGTTGGTCATCGTTGTTTCAGGGCTTCCAGGATGTCGGCGGGGATTCTGGCAGGGCGCAGGGTGGCCGCCTCGACCCATCCAATGCGGATATTCCCTTGGCAGAGCAGGGCCCCGGTGGCCGCGTCAAGGGCTTGCTGGTCGATTATCAAAGACGCCCGTCCCCCTTCCTTGACC
Organism: Ramlibacter sp. PS4R-6; assembly: GCF_037572775.1. Taxonomy (NCBI): domain Bacteria; kingdom Pseudomonadati; phylum Pseudomonadota; class Betaproteobacteria; order Burkholderiales; family Comamonadaceae; genus Ramlibacter; species Ramlibacter sp. PS4R-6. Next base: position 2,143,749 of record NZ_JBBHKA010000001.1, read on the forward strand.
TCGGCCGTAACAAGAAGTTCATCGTCCAGGCGGGCCGGCTTGACGTAGCGCACGCTGGTTTCGAGCACGACGAACATGCCGCCGGTGCGTTCCTTCAGGCCGTGCTGGCCGATGCCCAGCGCGCGCAGCCACTCGGTGCGCGCGCGCTCGAAGAACTTCAGGTAGTTGGCGTAGAAGACGATGCCACCGGCATCCGTGTCTTCCCAGTAGACGCGCACGGGCCAGGTGAAAGCCCGCTGCTGCGTCACTTGAGCAGCTCCTCCAGCCGCTGCGCGGCTTCCTGCAGGTGCTCCATCGAGCTCGCGGTGGAAAAGCGGATGAAGTTGGCGGCCTGGGCCACGCCGAAGTCGCGGCCGGGCGTCACGGCCACGTGCGCCCGCTTCATGATTTCGAAGGTCAGGTCCCAGCTGTCCTTCACGCCCAGGCGCTTGCAGACTTCGGTGCAGTCGGCCCACGCGTAGAACGCGCCGTCGGGCACCACCGGCACGTGGAAGCCCACCTTCTCCAGCTGCGGGATGAAGTAGTCGCGGCGGCGCTTGAACTCGGCGCGGCGGCGCTCGTATTCGGCGATGCTGTCGGGCTCGAAGCAGGCCAGGGCCGCATGCTGCGCGACGGCGCTGGGGCAGATGTACAGGTTCTGCGTGAGCTTCTCGATGGCCAGCACCGCATCTTCGGGCGCCACGACCCAGCCCAGGCGCCAGCCGGTCATGTTGAAGTACTTCGAGAAGCTGTTGATGCTGATGATCTGGTCGGAAATCGAAAGCGCCGTGTGGCCGAAGGTCTCCTCGTACGACAGGCCCAGGTAGATCTCGTCGAGGATCGTGATGCCGCCGTGGCTGCTCACGAAGTCATGGATGCGGCGCAGCTCGTCCGGATGGATCGACGTGCCCGTCGGGTTGGAGGGCGATGCGAGAAGCACCCCGCGCGACTTCTTCGTCCAGTGCTCGGCGATCTTGGCGGCGGTGAGCTGGAAGCGCTCGGCGGGTGTGGAGGGGATGCGCACCGGCTCGCCGCCCGCCACCGTCACGAAGTGGCAGTTGCACGGATAGCTGGGGTCCGGCATCAGGATCTCTTCGCCCGGCTCGACCAGCGCCAGGCAGGCCAGCTGCAGCGCGGCGGAAGCGCCCGATGTGACGACGATGCGTCTCGCCGGCACGTCCACGCCGAAGCGCTGCGCGTACCACTGGCTGATCTTCTCGCGCAGGGCGTCCAGGCCGACGGCGTGCGTGTACTGCGTCTTGCCCGCGTGGACGGCGCGCTGCGCCGCCTCCTGCACGAGCGGCGGCGCGGTGAAGTCGGGCTCGCCGATGTTCAGGAAGATCATCGGCTTGCTGGTGTGCGCCACTTCGCGCGCCAGTTGCGACGCGGCCTTGGCCACTTCCATCACGTAGAAGGGCTCGATCCTTTCGATCAGCTTCGCGATCCTCATCTGGCCTTGCCCGCCTTCTTGTCGGCTTCCACTTCCATTGCCCGCAGCTTCGGCGCCAGCCCGTTCAGGACGGCGTTGACGTACTTGTGGCCGTCGGTGCCGCCGAATTCCTTGGCGAGTTCGATGCACTCGTTGAGCACCACGCGCCAGGGCACGTCAGGCGCGTGCTGGAACTCCCACGCGCCGATCCACATGATCGCGTGCTCGATGGGGGAGATTTCCTCGATCTTGCGGTCGAGCAGGGGGACGATGAGCGCGTCGAGCTCGCCGGCTTCCTTCACGCAGCCGTGGAGCAGCGCGTCGTAGTGCACCGAATCGGCCTTGTGGAAGCCCGCGAGGTCGCGCGTGAACGTGTCGATCGCGGCCGCTTCGTTGCGTCCCACGAGGTACTGGTACAGCGCCTGCAGCGCGAACTCGCGCGAGCGGCTGCGCGCCGACTTGGCCGACGCCTTGCGCGCGCCCGTGCTGGTGGTCGCGGGTTTCTTCGCCGTGGCCATCAGAGTTCGTCCAGCAGGTTGCACATCTCGACCACGACCCGCGCGGCGTCGACACCCTTCTCGACCTGGCGTTCCTGCGCCTGCGCGAGGTTCTCGGTGGTGAGGATGACGTTGGCGACGGGCAGCTGGTAGTCCAGCGACACGCGCGTGACGCCAGCGGCCGATTCGTTGGCCACCAGCTCGAAATGGTAGGTCTCGCCGCGGATCACGCAGCCGAGCGCCACCAGTGCGTCGTAGCCGCCTTTCTCCGCCAACGCCTGCAGGGCGACCGGGATTTCCAGTGCGCCCGGCACCTTGACCACGTCGATGTGGTCCTCGGCGACACCGAGCTTCACGAGTTCCCCCGTGCACGCTTCGAGGAGCGAATCGGTGATGCCCGCGTTCCAGCGGGCCTGCACGATGCCGATGTACAGGCCCTTGCCGTCGAGCTTGCCGGCCTTGCCTTTGTCTGCGCCAAACATCTTTTCTTGTTCTTTATGAAGCGTTGGGCGGGATGTAGCCCGCGATCTCCAGGCCGTAGCCGGCCATGCTGGGCATGCGCCGGGGGCGGCCCATCAGGTTCATGCGATGCACGCCGCATTCGCGCAGGATCTGCGCGCCGATGCCGTACGTGCGAAGGTCCATCTTGCCGCGCTCCGGCGCCTGCGCGGCGCGTGCCGTGCCTTCGAACTGCGCGAGCAGCTGCTGCGCATCTTCGCCGCAATTGAGCAGCACGGCGACGCCGCGGCCTTGCGAGGCGATGTACTTCAGGCTGGCGTCGAGCGGCCACGAGTGCATGGGGCGGCCGAGCTCGAGCGCGTCGAGCACCGACAGCGGCTCGTGCACGCGTACGGGTACCACTTCATCGGGCTTCCACTGGCCCTTGACCAGCGCCAGGTGCACGCCGGCGCTGGGCTTGTCGTTCCACGCATGGGCCACGAAGTCGCCGTAGGGGGTGCGGATGTCGCGCGTGCCGACCTTCTGCACCAGCGACTCCATGCGGCTGCGGTACTCGATGAGCGACGCGATGGTGCCGATCTTCAGGCCGTGCGCCGCGGCGAAGGCCTGCAGGTCGGGCAGGCGCGCCATGGTGCCGTCGTCCTTCATGATCTCGCAGATCACCGCGGCAGGCATCGCGCCCGCCATGGCGGCGAGGTCGCAGCCGGCTTCGGTATGCCCCGCGCGCATCAGCACGCCGCCGTCCACCGCCTGCAGCGGGAAGATGTGGCCGGGCTGCACGAGGTCCTCGGCCTTCGCATCCTTTGCGACAGCCGCTTGCACGGTGCGCGCGCGGTCGGCGGCGGAGATGCCGGTGGTCACGCCTTCGGCGGCCTCGATGCTCACGGTGAACGCCGTGCCCATCTTCGTGCCGTTGCGCGCCACCATGGGCGGCAGGCGCAGGCGCTCGCAGCGTTCGCGCGTGAGCGTCAGGCAGATGAGGCCGCGGCCGTAGCGCGCCATGAAGTTAATGGCTTCGGGCGTGACGTGCTCGGCGGCCAGCACGAGGTCGCCCTCGTTCTCGCGGTCTTCCTCGTCGACCAGGATCACCATGCGCCCGGCGCGGATCTCCTCGACGATGTCCTCGATGGGCGATACCGGCTGCGTCATGCACGCACCCCCGACAGCATGCGCTCGACGTAGCGCGCGATCAGGTCGATCTCGAGGTTGACCCGGCTACCCGCCTTCAGTTCGCCCAACGCCGTGTTCTGCACGGTGTGCGGGATCAGGTTGATGCTGGCCTCGGTGCCGTCCGCGGTGTCCTTGACGCTGTTGACGGTGAGGCTCACGCCGTTGACGGTGATCGAGCCCTTGTAGGCCAGGTACTTGCCGAGCTCGCGCGGCGCCAGCACGCGCAGCTCGAAGCTTTCGCCGACGGGCTCGAACCGCGTCACGGTGCCGATGCCGTCGACGTGGCCCGCGACGATATGGCCGCCGAGCCGGTCGTGCGCGCGCAGGGCCTTTTCCAGGTTGATGGGGCCGGCCTGCGCGAGGCCCGCGGTCTTGTCGAGCGATTCGGCGGAAATGTCGATGGTGAAAGCGTCGCCTTCGAGGCCGGTGACCGTCATGCAGGCGCCGTTGAGCGCGATGCTGTCGCCCAGCTGCACGTCGGCCAGGTAGCCGGCCGGGGCTTCCACCCGCAGGCGCTTGCCGTGCTGCGATGAGCTGCCGAGGTCGCGCACCGCGGCGATGCGGCCGACCCCGGTGATGATTCCGGTGAACATCCCCGCATTTTCGCAGGGAATCCGCTGTGTCCCGGGGACTAGGGCCGTTTGACGAGCGCGCGGATGCGCAAGTCGGGGCCAATGGCCTCGATCGAGGTGAATTCCAGCGGCAGCGCCTGCGACAGCTGCGCCAGCGGGCCGATGTTGGCCATGTCGCGCCCCGGACCGAGGAGCTTCGGCGCAAGGTACACCAGCAGTTCGTCCACGAGCCCTTCGCGCAGCAGCGACCCATTGAGCTTGTGGCCGGCCTCCACGTGCACCTCGTTCACTTCGCGCCGCGCCAGGTCGCGCAGCAGGGCGGCAAGGTCGACCTTGCCGTTGGGGCCGGGCATCTCGACGACGGTGGCGCCGGCCTTTTCCAGGCTGCCGCGGCGCGCCGCGTCGGGCACGGCTGCGTAGACGAGCAGGGGGCGGCCTTCGATGAACATCTTCGCGGCCGTGGGCGTTTCCAGCCGGCTGTCGACGATGACCGCAAGCGGCTGCCGGCGCACCGCCACGTGGCGCACGTCCAGCCGCGGGTCGTCTTCCATCACCGTCCCGATCCCGGTGAGGACCGCGCTCGCGCGGGCGCGCCAGGCATGCCCGTCCGTGCGCGCGGCTTCCGACGTGATCCACTGGCTGGCCCCGCTTTCCAGCGCGGTGCGCCCGTCGAGCGACGCGGCGATCTTCATGCGCACCCAGGGCAGGCCGCGCTGCATGCGCGAGAAGAAGCCCACGTTGAGGTCGCGCGCCTCGGCCTCGCCGGGACCCGTCTCGACGGCGATGCCCGCCGCGCGCAGGCGCTGCAGCCCTTCGCCCGCGACCAGCGGGTTGGGGTCGGGCAGGGCGGCGACCACCTTGCCCACCTTCGCCGCGATGAGCGCGTCGCAGCAGGGCGGGGTGCGGCCGTGGTGAGCGCAGGGCTCCAGCGTGACCCAAACCGTCGCACCCTCGACCGAACGGCCGTGGGCAGCCGCCTCGCGCAAGGCCATCGCCTCCGCATGGGCCTCGCCGGCGGGCTGCGTGTGGCCCGTGCCGAGCACCGTGTGCCCGTCGGCGGCCACGATCACGCAGCCCACCCGGGGGTTGGGGTCGGACACGCCCACCGCCCGGGCGGCAAGGCCCAGGGCCTGGCGCATGAAAGGCGGGGTGGCCTGCATGGCGGGGATTGTGCGGTATCCCCCGACCGTTCGCCCCCGCAAAGCAACCGGGCGTCGGGGCGGGGGCGGGGGCCGGGAACCCTTCGGATATGGTTCAGCCTCGGCCCGCCTGGCGCGCCGGAGGAGATCCCATGAAGAAGAACGTACAAGCAGGTTTCACGCTCATCGAGCTGATGGTCACCGTGGCGATCATCGGCATCCTGGCCGCGGTGGCCTATCCCGCGTACACGTCGCACATCGTCCACGGCAAGCGCTCGGCGGCGCAAAGCTTCATCGTCACCGTCGCGAACCGCCAGGAGCAGTCCATGCTCAACGCCCGCAGCTATTTCTCCATCCCGAACGGGACGACGGCGGAATGGTCGGCGGTCAACATGACGGTTCCCAGCGAGGTCAGTTCGAACTACAAGGTCACCGTCACCGCCGACAACACGGCCACGCCGCCGACCTGGACCGTCACGGCCGCGCCCCTCGCGGGCAGCGCGCAGGCGACGAAGGACGCGTCGTGCGGCAGCCTGACGTACAACAACGCGGGCACCAAGGGCGTCACGGGCACGGGCGGAGTCCCCAAGTGCTGGAAATGACGGAAATGGCGCCATCGCCCCGCCCTGCGCTCGCGGCCTCGCGCCGCGAGCGTGGCTTCACCATGGTCGAACTGCTCGTCGTGATGACGATCCTGGGGATCATGATGGGCCTGGGCGTGCCCGCCTTCCAGAAATTCGTCGCCGGGCAGCGCGTGAAATCCGCGGCGTTCGAGCTGATGAGCGCGATGCTCATCGCGCGCAGCGAGGCCATCAAGCGCAACGGCACCGTCACGGTCACCCCGTCGTCGAGCGATGCCTGGGCCAACGGCTGGACGGTCACCTCCTCGACGATCACGCTGCACCAGCAGGAGCCGGTCGGGAACATCTCCGTGGCGACTTACACGGACTCCGCGTGCAGCACCGCGGGCACGGTGGCCAGCGTCGCTTTCGCCAACTCGGGCCGCCCCGTCGGCGGCAGCTGCTTCAAGTTCGCCGCGACGAACGCGACCTCCACGCGCTGCGTGAAGGTCGACTCCTCCGGCATCCCGTCTTCAGGAAACTGCCCATGAAGCCCCGTCAACGGCCGCCTTCGTCCCGCGCCCAGGCCGGCGCGACCATGATCGAGGTCCTCGTCTCGCTGCTGATCCTGATGTTCGGCCTGCTCGGCCTGGTCGGCGTGATGATCCAGAGCCAGCGCGCGCAGCTGGAGTCGTACCAGCGCGTGCAGGCGCTGATGCTGGTGCAGGACATGGCGTCGCGCATGGCCACGAACAAGTCCGTGGCCAGCTGCTACGTGCTGGCAAGCTTCATCGGCACCAACGCCACCACGGTCCCCGCGGCGACCACGTGCGTCGTCACCGGCGTCACCGCCGAGCAGAAGGACCGCATGGTGCTGGACCTCACCGAATGGCGCGACCAGCTCCTGGGCAGCGCGGAAATCTCGGGCGGCAGTTCGGTCGGCGCGATCCTCGGTGCGCGCGGCTGCATCACGAAGGACCCGTCGAGCAACCTCTACCAGGTGAGCGTGGCGTGGCAGGGTTCCGCGGCGACGCTCGCGCCGCCCGCCGGCGTCGCCTGCGCGACCGGCCAGTACGGCACCGACGACGGCGCCCGCCGCGCGGTGAGCGTCAAGGTCCAACTGAGCTGATGGCCATGGGCACCCGACTCCCCACCCTTGCAACGCGCGGCCGCCGGGCCATGCGCGGCCTGACGCTCATCGAATTCATGATCGCGATCGTGCTGGGCATGATCCTCGTGGCCGCGATCGCGACGCTCATCGCCAACCAGAGCGCCAACCGCGCCGAGCTGGACCGCGCGGGCAAGATGCTGGAGAACGGCCGGTACGCCGTCCAGACGATGGCCGAGGACCTCATGATGGCCGGGTACTGGGGCGAGCTGTCGGCGGCGCCCGGCACCGCCACCGCAATGCCCGACCCCTGCTCGACGACGATCGCGGGCGCGGGCAACCTCCAGGAGGGCACCGCGCTGCACGTGCAGGGCTACAACGCGCCGGTGACGCTCCCGACGAACCTGGCCGTGTGCGTGAAGAACCACAAGCCCGGCACCGACATCCTGGTGGTGCGCCACGTCGACCCGGACACCAGCGCGGTGGAGAAGACATCGGGCTGCACCGCCCCGTACTCGCCGTGCGTCGACTGGAGCAAGCTGAAGGTGGGCCAGGTCTACCTGCAGACTGGCCTGAACAGCTCGGGCACGGCACTGGGCTGGGCGCTGGCCACCGCCGACGGGTCCACCGACTCGACGACGTTCGCGAAGGTGCGCAAGGACAAGACGACGGGCGCCACGCCGCGCAAGCTCGTGGTCCACATCTACTACATCGCGAAGTGCAGCGTGGAGGTCTCCAACAGCTGCACGGACGGCGACAACGGCAACCCGATCCCCACGCTCAAGCGCGTGGACCTGGGCGTGACGAGCAACGCCCCGGCGATGCAGTCACCGATCACGATCGCCGAAGGCATCGAGAACATGCAGTTCGACTTCAACCGCTACACCGACACAGACAAGCCGGCTGCCGCCGACGTCGACGGCTCGGCGCTCACCTTCGCGAACTGGGCCGACGTGAAGAGCATGAAGATCTACCTGGTCGCGCGCGGGACCGAAAAGGCGCCGGGTTTCACCGACACGAAGACCTATGTGATGGGGACGGCCGGCGCGGCATCGGCGCCGTCGGGTGACGAGGGCTACAGACGCCACCTGTTCATCCAGTCCATCCGCCTCATCAACCCGAGCGGCAGGGGGACCTGATGGAATCGCGCAACCGACAAGCCGGCATCACGCTCGTCGTGAGCCTGATCATGCTGATCGTGCTGACGCTGCTGGTCGTCTCGGCGATCCGCTTCGGCAACATCAACCTGAAGATCGCGGGCAATGCCCAGACGCAGGCGGAGGCCGAGGCCGCCACGCAGGTTGCGCTGGAGCAGACGGTGGAACTGATGAAGGCGGCGACCAAGGTGGACAGCGTCACGGCGCAGCCCGCGCTGCAGATTTCCACCGGCGGCGCGACCTACAAGATCAACGTGTCCAAGCCGTCCTGCACGCTGAGCAACAACGTGGTCAGCACGCAGCTCAACAAGGACAAGGCGGAAGACCGCGCCTGCTACGGGAACATCGACCAGGAATGCATTTTCGACAAGGACGGCAAGTGCATCCCGCAGCCGACCGAATGCAAGGACCAGACCTGGGAAATCAGTGCCGCGGTGACCGCCGACACGGCCGGCAACAGCATGACCATGGTGCAGGGCGTTTCCCTGCGGGTGAGTTCGGAAGTGGCGTGTCCCTGAGCGCATGGCGCTCGCAGTGGAGTCCTCAATGAAAAAGCTCAATTACATCTTCGTGCTGCTCGCGTTCGTGCTGATGGGGTATTCCTCCGGCCTGCGCGCGGACGACACGGACATCTACGTGTCGGACGGCGGGACCAACGGCGTGCCGAACGTGCTGCTCGTGATCGACACGGCCGCCTCCTTCTCCGCCGATGCGTCCTCGTGCACGTTCGGCACGGGCGGCTCGCCGATCCCCAACGGCAAGGCGGCGGGGATCGAGATCTGCGCCCTGGTCGATGCCATCAACGCGCTGCCGAACGGCTCCGTGAACATCGGCATCATGACCACCAACAGCAACAACTACGCGAACGACGTGCGCAGCACGAGCGACGTCGCGTTCCACGAGACCTGCCCCAGCGGCGCAGGCGGCTGCCTCGTGCGCAAGCTGACGCTGATGAATGCCGCCAACAAGGCCAACCTGATCAACTTCATCAAGGCCTGGGACGTCAGCGGCCAGAGCTCGTCGACGGTCTTCAACGCCAAGGCCAGCACCAGCCACACCGGCGGCATGATGCAGGAGGCCTGGGCCTACTACAACGGCAAGATCGGCCAGTCGGGCAAGGACTACGGCGGCACTTCCGTCCTCGCCTCGGGCTGCCAGAAGAACTTCATCGTCTTCATCGGCAATGCCTTCGGCAACTCGGGCACGCCGGGCGACGGCAACACTTCTCCGTATTCCGACAGTTACGGGCTGGGCACGGCGTACGTCGGCGCCAGCACCGCGCAGAAGACGAAGATATCCGAGAACGTCGTGTTCAGCGGGCCGACGTGCAATGCGCCGACTTCGGCACTGTACGCGTCGCCGCAGACGGTCATGGTGCCGTCGACCAACACCAGCGACTGGTCGGAGAACTGGGCGGATGAATGGGCCCGCTACATGTACCAGCAGGATGGCGGCACCGACACGATGCAGGGCATCCAGAACATCACGACCTACACCATCGGCGTGCTCGACCCGTCGAACGCCTGCAAGGGCGACTACCCCGCGCTGCTGACGACCATGGCGAAGTACGGCGGCGGCAAGTACTTCCGCACGGGCAATGCCACCGAGATCACGACGGCGCTGGAAACCATCCTCAACGAAGTGCAGGCGGTCAACAGCGTGTTCTCCTCGGCCAGCCTCCCGGTGTCCGTGAACGCCGACGGCAGCTACCTGAACCAGATCTACCTGGGCATGTTCCGCCCCGACGCCACCGGCAACCCGCGCTGGCTCGGCAACCTGAAGCAGTACCACCTGGTCAAGAACGCCTCCGGCGCGCTCGTTCAGGGTGACTCGAAGGACCAGCCCGCCATCAACCCGACCACCGGCTTCATCTCGCCGACGGCGGTGAGCTTCTGGACGAAGAACAAGGACACGAGCACTTTGCCCGACTCGGCGGGCGGCTTCTGGAAGAACGCGACGGCTTCGCAGGGCACGCTCGTCAGCGCGTACGACAACCCCGACGGCGAGGTCGTCGAGAAGGGCGGCGTCGGCCAGCAGCTGCGGTGGGAGGCGCTGACCGCCGACTACACGGCGAACGCCCAGACCACGTCGAACCCGCGGCGCCTGTACACCTACTGCCCCACGGGGTCAACCTGCAACGCGTCCCTTACCCACTCGTCGAACATCTTCTCGACGTCGAACGTCGACATTTCGTCGGCGGCTTTCGGCACCTCGTCCACGCTCAACGTCGCATCGATCGTGCGGACGGGCACGACCGCGCTGGTGACCACCAGCGGCAACCACGGCTTCACCGCGGGGACGACGCAGGTCTCGATCAGCGGCGCTTCGCAGTCGGATTACAACGTGACGCAGGTGATCAGCGCGCCTTCGAGTGCGACGACATTCACGATCACCGGGCTGCCCGACTACCCGACGACGCCTTCGACGGCGACCTACTCGGTTTCCTCGGCGGCGAGCGGATCCGTGAACATTTCGGCCATGAGCCGAAGCACCAACGGCGGCGCGGTGAACACCGAGACGCTGACCGTGACGACCTCGGCCGCCCACGGATTCACGACCGCCCAGACGCTGAAGATCACGGGTTCGAACCCGTCGGACTACGACATCACCGCGGTTCCTGTCACCGCGAGCGGCTCGACGCTGACGTTCAACGTCACGATCACGCCGACGGCCACGGCGCAGAACGTCTACCAGGCCCAGGTGAGCACGTCGGCCTATCCGTCGATCTCGAACGCGTCCCTGACGAACCCCTCGCAGGGGAACATCGACGGCACGACGAGCACCACCCACAACCTCCACGTGGGGCAGACGGTGGTCGTCAGCAACGCCAGCGACGGCAACGGCAGCAAGTACCCGGGTACGTTCACCGTGTCGGCGGCGAACGCCGCCGCGAAGACCTTCTCGTTGACCGGGGGTCCCACCAACCTGAAAAACCAGGGCGGCGTGACGGCGACGATTGGGGTGGACAGCACGAACAAGACGATCGCGACGCTGGGGCGCACCACCACCACCGCCACGACGGCGAAGGCCACGGGCCTGCCTTCCGGCTGGTTCGGGGCGGCCATCGGCGACACCAAGATCGTCAACATCACTAAGGCTTCCGGGACGCAGCCCAACGAGACCGCGTACGTCACCAACACCAGCAACGTCACGATCACCTGCACGACGTCGGGCTGCACGGAGTTCACGTACCCGATCACGACATCGCCCTCGACGCCCATCACCGCCACGTCGGCGACGGTGGGCATTTCCGGCACCAGCGCGGCGACGATCGGCGCCGGAGGCATCACGCGCAGCGGCGCGAACGCCACGGCAACGGCGACGCTCACGGCGGGCAGCTTCACGTCCGGCCAGCAGGTCACCGTCAGCTCGGCGTCGACGCTGTCCACGGAAGCCGAATACCTCGGGACGTGGACGACGAGCAGTGCCTGCTCGACGATCGGCGGCACCTGCACGCTGATGCGCACGGTGACACAGACGCCGGCCGTGACCGCGACCGGCACGATCAAGGTCTACAGCGGCTCGACGCCGCCGGACCGCGACACCATGATCCGGTGGATTCGCGGCTATGACAACTACGGCGGCGAAAACGGCCCCGGCGGGACCATCACGGTCCGGCCGTCGATCCACGGCGACGTGCTGCATTCGCGACCGATGGTGATCAACTACGGCGACGCCGCGCGCGGGATCGTCGTCTATTACGGCGCGAACGACGGCGTGTTCCGCGCGGTCAACGGCAACCAGCTGACCGGCAACATCAACGGCGTGGCGCCCGGCGGCGAAATCTGGGGCCTGGTCCTGCCCGAGCACTACGGCCTGTACAGCCGCCTGCGGCTGAACACGCCGGAAATCAAGTTCCCGTCGACGATCCTGCCGTCGGCGCAGGCCAAGGACTATTTCGTCGACGGCCAGACGTCTTCCTACCAGCGCCTGAACAGCGACGGCTCCGGCACCATCTCGACGGCGTACATCTTCCTGTCGATGCGCCGTGGCGGCCGCTTCATGTACGGCTTGGACGTCAGCCAGCCGGCGTCCCCCAGCGTGATGTGGAAGAGGAGCAGCGCCGACACCGGCTTCGAGGAAATGGGGCAGAGCTGGTCCCGCCCGCGCGCGACCATCCTCGCCAAGAGCGGCCTGGGCACGGCCAACCCGGTGATCATCTTCGGCGCCGGCTACGACCCCGCGCAGGACAGCGAACCCCCGGCGACGAACACCATGGGCCGGGGCATCTACATCATCAAGGCCAGCGACGGCTCGCTCGTGTGGAGCGCGAACTCCACCTGCACGACCTCGGCGACCTGCCGCAACGTGCCGGGCATGAAGTTCGCCATCCCTTCGGACATCGCGTTCGTCGACCGCGACGGCGACGGCTTCACCGAGCGGCTCTACTTCGGCGACACGGGCGGCAACGTCTGGCGCGCCGACATCGCCGCGGCCGACTCGGCGGACTGGACCGTCACGAAGCTCGCGAGCCTGGGCTGCGATGACGGCGCCGCGCCGGCGCCGTCGTGTTCCGACGGCAAGGCCCCGCGCAAGTTCTTCTTCCCGCCGTCGGTGCTGTCGATCGGCCAGTCGGGCCAGAGTGGCGCGTACGACGCGGTGTCGATCCCCTCCGGCGACCGCGAACACCCGTTGAAGAACACGGCTGCCGGTACCTCCTACGGCGTGTCCGACCGTTTCTTCATGATCAACGACCTGGGGTCCGTTCCCGGCACGCCGGTCACGAGCAACGTGACGCTGGGCACCATGGCCAACTCGACCAGCACGCCTTACAGCGGCACGACCGCGACCACGTACCCGAACGGCTTCTACATCAACTTCGCGGTGGGCGAGAAGGGCGTGAACGCGCCGCTCGCGACGAACGGGATGGTGTTCTTCGCGACCAACCGGCCGGTCGATCCCGACGGGCAGTGCAAGGCCAACCTGGGCGAGGCCAAGGCCTACGCGGTGAGCCCCTTCCTGGCGACGACCACCACCAACCTGATCGTGGGCGGCGGCCTCCCGCCCAGCCCGGTGGCGGGCCTGATCACGGTTTCCACCAACAACCCGAACAACCCTTCGGAAACCACGGAGGAGAAGTTCTGCATCGGGTGCGCAGCGGTGTGCACGTCCTGCTCCTCGCTGGAGAACAGCCCGCCGGTCAACGCGGTCCCGAAGAACCTGAAGCGCACCTACTGGTACAAGAAATAGCGTCGGCGCCCGGCCGGTTTAGCCGGCCGGTGCGAAATCCTTCGCAGGAAATCGCCTGAACAGTTCGGCGCGGGAACGATGGGGTGACCCCTATCGTTCCCAGCCATGAACACGCACCAACCCAACCCCCTCCGCGGCCGGCGCCACGCGCCCGGCTTTACCCTGGTGGAACTGATGGCGGTGCTCGCGGTCGCGAGCATCTTGCTGGGCGCCGGCTTGCCGGCGTTCACCGGGATGATCCGCTCGGTCAAGTTGACGACCGCGACGAACGACTTGTTTTCCGGCTTCCTGCTGGCGCGCAGCGAAGCCGTCAAGCGCAACTCCCGCGCCGTGGTGTGCAAGTCCATGGACGGCGTTTCGTGCTCGGCGACGGGCGGGTGGGAGCAGGGCTGGATCGTCTTCCACGACGCCAACAACAACGGGCTGCGCGACGGGAGCGAGGAAGTCATCTCGCGCATGCAGGCCCTGCCGAAGGACCTGCGCCTGTCGGGCAACCTGAACGTCGCGAAGTACATCTCCTACCTGCCGAGCGGCGAAACCAAGCTCGTGTCCGGCGCGTTCCAGGCGGGCACCATCACGCTGTGCCACCCGTCGCTGCGCGGCGGCGAAGCCCGCAACATCGTGATCAACGCCTCCGGCCGGCCGCGCGTGCAGAAGGCCTGGGTCGCCCAGTGCGCCTGACGGGTTCGCCATGAAAAAGCTCCTCGCCGCAGTTGCCCTCGCGTGCGCATTCCAGGCCACGCCCGTCCCGGCCCACCTGAACGCCATGCTCGAGTCCGTGCAGGTGTCAGCCGCTTCCTTCGGGTTCGCGGCCGACCTGAAGCTCGCGCGCACCGAAGCCATCCGCCGCGCCAGCCGAGTGGTGCTGTGCAAGTCGGCGGACGGCGAGCGGTGTACGGCCGCCGGTCCCTGGTCGCAAGGCTGGATCGCGTTCGACGATGCCGACGGCAACGGGGTGCGCGGGCGGGGCGAGAAGATCTTCGTGCGCGAGCGGCCCTTCGCGGCCACCTTGCGCACCGTCGGGAGTTTCAACCTCGTTCACGCGGTCGCTTTCGGTCCCACGGGTGCCGCGACCTTGGTGGGGGCTGCAACGCCGACGAGCGCGCTCACCATCTGCCGCCAGACTTTCGAACGCACGGAGGGCACGCGCGTGACCCTGGAAGCCGGGAAGTCGCCGCAGCTGCGCAGCGAACGCCACGCGGCCTGCGCCTAGCGGCGGACTTCGTCCACCAGCGTCTTGAAGTCGTCGATGTCCTCGAAGCTGCGGTAGACGCTGGCGAAACGCACGTACGCCACCTTGTCGAGCTTCTTGAGTTCGCGCATGACGAGTTCGCCGATGCGCGAGCTGGGGACTTCACGGGCGCCGAGGTTCAGCAGCTTCTCCTCGATGCGCTCCACGGCGCCGTCGATCTGCTCGGTGCTGACCGGGCGCTTGCGCAGCGCCAGGTTCATCGAGGCGCGCAGCTTGTCGCGCTCGAAATCGATCCGCCGGCCGTCCTTCTTGACGATCGCGGGGAAGGTGACGTCGGGCCGCTCGTAGGTGGTGAAGCGCTTCTCGCACCCCGCGCACTGGCGGCGCCGCCGGATGAAGTCGCCGTCTTCCGCGACACGCGTCTCCACCACCTGGGTGTCGGTGCTGCCGCAGAAGGGGCACTTCATCGCATCGCCTTACTTGTAGACCGGGAACTCGCGCGTGAGCGCGGCGACCTTCTCGCGCACCTTGGCGATGTTCGCCTCGTCGTGCGGGTTGTCCAGCACGTCGGCCACGAGGTTGGCCGTCATGCGCGCCTCGTTTTCCTTGAAGCCGCGCGTCGTCAGCGCGGGCGTGCCCAGGCGGACGCCGCTCGTCACCATCGGCTTTTGCGGGTCGTTGGGGATCGCGTTCTTGTTGATCGTCATGTGCGCCTGGCCCAGCACCGCCTCGGCTTCCTTGCCGGTGATGCCCTTGGGACGCAGGTCCACCAGCATCACGTGGCTTTCGGTGCGGCCGCTCACGATGCGCAGGCCGCGCTCGGTCAGCGTCTGCGCCACGACCTGCGCGTTCTTCGCGACCTGCTGCTGGTAGGTCTTGAATTCGGGCTGCATCGCTTCCTTGAACGCCACGGCCTTGGCCGCGATCACGTGCATCAGCGGCCCGCCCTGCAGGCCGGGGAAGATGGCGCTGTTGATCGCCTTCTCGTGTTCGGACTTCATCAGGATGAAGCCGCCGCGCGGCCCGCGCAGGCTCTTGTGCGTCGTGGAAGTGACGACGTCGGCGTGCGGCACCGGGTTGGGGTACACGCCTGCGGCGATCAGGCCCGCGTAATGTGCCATGTCCACCATGAAGACGGCGCCGACGTCCTTCGCCACCTTGGCGAAGCGCTCGAAGTCGATGCGCAGCGCGTACGCGGAAGCGCCCGCGATGATCAGCTTGGGCTTGGACTCATGCGCCTTGCGCTCCATGGCGTCGTAGTCGATGGCTTCCTGCGCATCGAGGCCGTAGGAGACGACGTTGAACCACTTGCCGCTCATGTTCAGTGCCATGCCGTGCGTGAGGTGGCCGCCTTCGGCCAGGCTCATGCCCATGATGGTGTCGCCCGGCTTGAGGAAAGCCATGAAGACGGCTTCGTTGGCCTGCGCGCCGGAGTGCGGCTGCACGTTGGCGGCCTGCGCCCCGAAGATCTGCTTGATGCGGTCGATGGCCAGCTGCTCGACGACGTCGACGTTCTCGCAGCCGCCGTAGTAACGCTTGCCGGGGTATCCCTCGGCGTACTTGTTCGTGAGCTGGGTGCCCTGCGCGGCCATCACGGCGGGCGACGCGTAGTTCTCGCTCGCGATCAGCTCGATGTGGTCTTCCTGGCGCTTGTTTTCGGCCTGGATGGCGGCCCAGACGTCGGGGTCGGTTTGCTCGATGAGGAAGTTGCGGTGGAACATGCGGCAGTCCTTGGATGGATGGATTGGCTGCCCAGGCGCACGGCGGATCACCGGCCTCGGAGCCGGCGGTACGCTTCCCAGTGGAGCTCCACGTCAGCGCACGATGCGCCTATCGCCAGTCGCGTACACCGCAAAGTGTACCGGACCGGCGATTTCCCCTCAGGAGACGACGGCGACCTTTTCCTCGGCCGGCGGGGCGACGGGCTGCTCCGGCTCGGCCGGGGCCACCGTACGCAGCACCGGCGCCGGTTGCGGCAGCGGCACGTGGCGGCCGGAGGCGACGAGCTTCAGGCGGGCGTGTTCAGCCAGCACCTTCTCCACATAGCCGCCGTCCTCGCCGCTCAGGGCGGCGCCGACGTAGAACTTCAGGCCGGCCTCGATGCCGCCGGCGCGCTGGATGCACTCCTGCAGCACCTTCACGCCCACGCGCAGGTTGGTCACCGGATCGAAGGCGGCCAGCTTGCCGCCGAAGTTCTCGTACTTGTCCTTGTGCACGCCGGTCATGACCTGCATCAGGCCCTGGGCGCCCACCGGGCTCTGGGCGAAGGGGTTGAAACCGGATTCGACCGCCATGACCGCCAGGATCAGGGTCGGGTCCAGCTTGGCCTTCTCGCCGATCTCGTAGGCCTCGGACACGAGCGCGCTGAGCGGCTCGGGGGCCACCCGGTACTTCTTGCTCAGCCAGTAGGCGACGGCCGCTTGCTGCTTGGGCAGCCCGCGCGGGTCGGTGGCGGTGGCCCGCTCGATGGCATCGAGCTGGATCGGCATGCCGACGGCCGCCTCCTGGCGGGCATGGAGCCAGTCGCGCAGGCGGGTCTCTCCCGCGTCCCTCAGGTCGGGGCGGGCGAACAAGGTGGCCGCGAGGCACACCGTGGCCAGGCCCACGAGGGCAAAGCCGTTGTGCGTGATTTCGAAGAAGCCCTGGGCCACGTCCGATGCGAAGCACCGGATGCCCTGAACCGTCTTTCCTAACGCTGTCATAGCACTTCCTCTCTCGCGCGGGGCCGCACCGCAATGCCGCTTTTCGCGGTCATCACAGGTCGGTCCCTCGTTTTGATTGGGTCGCCGCCGGAAGGGGCGAGGCCTTGTTCTCGGGGCTCTCGCCGGATACCTTCCGCACAAGCCGGGTTCGGCAGCGGGTTCGGGTTGTCCCTAGTACTTTTGCTGGGGACGGCGAATTCTAGGGGCCTACCAAATATCAGGTCAAGAATATGGAGTTACGTTTATATACTCTGGATAACCAGTGACAACCGGATTTTGGCGCCCGGGCGGGAATTTCGCCTGTCCGGAAAGCGCCCAAGTCCGCGTCGGAACTGCCTGACAGGGCGCCGGGCCTCCGGAGCTGCTATCAAATAAGGAGCGCACGGCGGACCGGCCCATGTATCCAGTCTTAAGTATTCGTCCGGACTGGGTAGCCCAACCTAGACACGGGTTCGGCCGTTGTCAATGCAGCGCGCCCAATCGCGCCTTGTGCCGCCATTGAAAAGCGTTCCTTGAAAAGAAGGCGCCGCTCCCCTAACTTGTCAGAGCCCGAGGGATCGGGCAAAAGCCGGTAGGGCCTTCCGTCCGGGAGGCAGCCCCGGCCCCACTTGGAGGCAATCTCTTGCTTCCGTCGCGAACGGGGACGTGAAACCTCCCTGATCGCGAACCCAAGGCGGCGCAGGACTCTTCGTCAGCCGCCGAGCCCGGCAGGCGCCCATGGCGGCTGGCCGGGCTTTTATATTGGCGCGCTCCATCGGCGTGCCGCTGCGGCTGGGCATCGATCCCGGCGAGAATAGCGATTTGCCGCGCGTTTTCGCGCGTGCGTCCATACGGTATTTCCTCGTGACCCAGGCCACCCTCAAGAACAATGACACCCGCGCCCTCGACGAACTGACGGGCGGCGCCTTCTCGGCACCCACTTCCGGCGAACGCAGCTCACGCGTGCGCGACTGGCTCGCGACCAACCCGAGCCCCGAGCAGATGCAGGAGGTGTTCCGCGAACTCTCCGCCCGCGACAAGGGCGCCGCGAAGCTGCTGCGCGAGAAGCTCGACGAGCTGCGCCGGGCGCGCACGCAGGAGCACATCGCCACCGAATGGAGCGACAAGGCACAGGCGCTTCTGGCGCAGCCGCGCCTGAACATCGCCGACGCGCTGGCGTGGCAGCGCGACGCCGCCAAGGCCGGCGCGCCCCTCAGCCGCGAACCGCTGGCGACGGTGAAGGCGCAGCTAGCGGACCGCGTCAAGGGCATCGAGGACCTGCAGCACCGCGTGCAGGTGCAGCGCGAAGCGGCCGTGCTGCTCGCGCAGCGCATCGAGGTGCTGTCGACGAAGCCCTGGCAGGACGCCGTGGCCGCGGCCGACGCGCTCAGCAAGGACGTGCCCGAGTGGCAGGCGCAGGCGCAGGCGCTGCAGGCCGATGCCAACTGGGCCAGCGTCGACAACAAGTTTCCGCCCTTGCTCGACTCCTCGCGCCAGCAATTGCAGGTCGTGTGGGATGCCTTCCAGGGCGCCGTCGCGCAAGCGCAGGGCGCCGCGCAGGATCCTGCGGCGCCGCTGCCGCCCGTGCCCGTGTGGGCCGACGAATTGCGCGCCGCGCGCGGCGTCGCAGTCGAAGCGCCGGCCAAGCCGCCGAAGCCCAAGGTGGACCCCGAGGTGCGCGAGCGTGCCAATGCCGCCGTGCGCGAAGTGCTCGGCAAGCTCGAGCAGGAGATCGCGCAGGGCCACGGCAAGGCCAGCGCCGGCGCCGCCAACGCGCTGCGCGCCGCGCTGAAGGAGCACGGCAGGCACGTCGACGCCACGCTCGAGAGCCAGGCGCATGCGGCGCTGGGCGCCGCGAGCGAACTCGAAGGCTGGCAGCGCTGGCGCGCCGACCAGCTGCGCCAGGAACTCGTCGCCAAGGCGGAAGACCTGTTCGAAAAGCCGGCACCGGTCGAAGGCCAGGAGCCACAGCCGCCCAAGCCGCGCTTCGGCGGCCGCAAGATGCAGGAACAGCTGCGCGCCTTGCGCGAGCAATGGAAGCAGGTGGACCAGGGCGGCCCGCCGAACCACGGCCTGTGGCGCCGCTTCGACGAAGCGTGCAACGCCGCCTACAAGGTCGTCGAGGAATGGCTCGACAAGGTCAAGGCCGAGTCGGCCGAGCACAAGGCGCAGCGCGTCGCGCTCATCGACGAAGTGAAGGCGTGGGCGCAAGCGAACACGACGGCGCTCGACGGCGACTGGAAGGGTTTCGCGCGCATCCTGCAGCAGTTCGACATGCGCTGGCGCGAAGGCGGGCACCTGCCCGAGAAGCTCTTCGCCGACATGCAGGCCAAGTGGAAGGAAGCGATGCAGGCCGCGCGCGCGCCGCTGGAGGCGATGCAGAAGGAAAGCCTCGGCCGCCGCGACGCGATGATCGAAGAGGCGAAGGTGCTCGGCGCCGCGCCGCAACTGCGCATCGACGCCGTCAAGTCGCTGCAGCAGCGCTGGCAGGCGGAAGCGCAGCAGGTCCCGCTCGACCGCCGCCACGAACAGAAGCTGTGGGACGCGTTCCGCAAGCCCATCGACGAGGCGTTCCAGCGCAAGGGCCAGGAGCGCGATCGCGCGGCCGCCGAGCTGAGCGAGCGCGACCGCATGGTGCTGGACGCGTCCAAAGCCCTCGAGGCCGCGAACGCCACCGGCGACGCACAGAAGATCAAGACCGCGATGGCCGGCCTGGAGGCCGCGTTGAAGGGCCAGGCGCAGGCGCGCGCCGACGTCGCAGCCGCGGCCGATGCCGAACAGGCGGCGGCGCCCGTGCCGGCGCCCGAAGCATCCGCGGAAGGCGAAGCGCCGGCCGCGGAGCAGCAGCCCGCGCCTCCCAAGGCCAAGCCGCGCCCGCTCGTCGCGATGCGCGGCGACGATCGCCCCGGCATGAAGAAAACCGAGCCCGCGGCGCCCGCGCGCGGCGGCAAGTTCGGCGACCGCAAGGGTGCGCCGGCGGGGCGCTTCGGCGACCGCGACCGCCGCGGCGGCGAGCGCGAAGACCGCGGCCCGCGCCTGGGCGATGCCGCCTTCCGCGCACAGCGCGAAGCGCTGGAGCACGCGCAGTTCGCTCTGAAGAAGCTGGCGGCACAGGCGCACGGCGAAGCGCTGACCCAATTGATGACGGCGTGGGAGCAGCGCTCGGCCGAGCAGTTGCCCAGCCAGCAGGAGCTGGGCAAGGCGGTCGCCGGTGGCACGCGCGCCGCCTGGGGCAAGGTCCTGGGCAACGCACCGTCCGGCGATGCCGCCGAAGCGCTCTTGCGGCTGGAAATCGCCGCGGAAACCCCGACGCCCGCCGAGCAATTGCAGGCGCGCCGCGCCATGCAGCTGCAGCTGCTCACGCGCCGCAGCGACCCGTCGCCCGCGCAGACCTGGGCCGAGGACACGGCGCGCGTGCTCGCGACCGCCTACGACGCGACGAACGCGCGCCGCCTGCAGAACGCGCTGAAGGTGCTGATGCGCCGCTGATTCAGCGCGCGCCGAAGAAGCCGTCGAAGAGTTGCGCCAGCGCGGCGTGCTCCGCGCGGAAGCGCGCGGGCGCGACGAAGTAGGCCTCGCTCGCGACGGCGAAGAACTCGTCGATGGCTTCCGCGCCGTAGGGATCGAGCCACGTCTCGTCGCCGCCGAAGCGCTCGGCGACGATGACCTTCTCGCGGAAGGCTTCGTATTCCCTTTGCATGACTTCGAGCCATGCGCGCCGCGCGGCGGCGGTCGGCAGCGGCGGGCAGCCGTCCGGGGCGCCGTCGCGCATGTCGATCTTGTGGACGAACTCGTGGATGACCACGTTGTAGCCTTCGTGCGCGCGTTCGCCGGCGCCCGAGACGTCATGCCAGCTCAGCATCACCGGCCCGCGATCCATCGCCTCGCCTGCGATCACTTCCTCCCAGTCGTGGACCACGCCGGTCTCGTCCATCGACGACCGCCGCGCGACCACTTCGTCGGCGTGCACCACGATGCCGACGAAGTCGTCGTACCAGTCCAGGCCGAGGTGGAGCACGGGCAGCACCGCCTGCGCCGCGATGGCCACGGCGACTTCATCGGTGATGACGAAGCCGCGTGCGCCGTGGAATTCCTTCCGGGCGAGGAACTCGCCGGCCAGTTGCCGCAGCTTGGCGACGTCCGCGGCAGGGCGTTCAGACAGGAAGGGACAGCGGGCGAGGGCGGACTGCCAGAGCGCGTCGGGTATCTCGCGGCGCGCCGGTCGCCTGCGCAGCCAGCCGAACATCAGGCCAGGGTGACGCGCTGCGCGCCCCACACGTCCACACGCAGTACCTCGCAGCGCGGCGGGGTGGCGGCCAGGTCCCAGTCGGCCAGCACGATGCGGGTGAGGCCGCGGCCCAGGTCGTGCTCGCGCGGCTGGTGCGTGTGGCCGTGGATCATCGTGCGCGCATCGGCGGCCTCCAGCCACTGGGCCGCGAGCGTGTCGTCCACCGTGCCGTAGTCGGGGCTCGGGCCGGCGCCCTTTCGCGACTCGCTCTCGGCGCGCATGGCGCGGCCGATCGCCAGCCGCTCGGCCAGCGGCTTGGCGAGGAAGGCGCGCTGGTAGGCGGCGTCGCGCACCTGCGCGCGGAACTGCATGTACTTCGTGTCGCTCACGCACAGCGCGTCGCCGTGCGTCAGGAGCCAGCGCGCGCCACCGAAGGTGAAGACGGTCGGGTCCTCGAGCAGCGTGGCGCCGCACGTGCGCATCAGGCCATCGCCCATGAGGAAGTCGCGGTTGCCGTGCATCACGAACACCGGCAGGCGCTTCGCGGCCGCCTGCAGGACCGCCGCGCAATCCGCCGCAAAGCCCGGCTCGTCGACGACGTCGTCGCCCACCCACACCTCGAACAGGTCGCCCAGGATGAAGAGGGCGTCGGCGCGCGACGACGCCATGAAGCGCCGCCACGCATCGAAGGTGCGCGGCTCGGAGGCCTGCAGGTGCAGGTCGGAGATGAACTCGATGCTCTGCCACGCCGCCGGCGCGGCCAGCTCCGCGATGCGTGGCAGCGCCGTGGGGTCCATCGTCAGGCGACGACGGCCTTCTCGATCACGACGTCCTCCTGCGGCACGTCGTCGTGGAAGCCCTTGCGACCGGTCTTCACGCCGCGGATCTTGTCGACGATTTCCTTGCCGGCGACCACCTTGCCGATGACGGCGTAGCCCCACCCCTGCGGCGTCGGCGACTTGTGGTTGAGGAACTCGTTGTCGGCGACGTTGATGAAGAACTGCGCGGTGGCCGAATGCGGGTCGGACGTGCGCGCCATCGCCACCGTGTACTTGTCGTTCTTCAGGCCGTTGGTGGCCTCGTTCTGCACCGGCGCGTTCGCCTTCTTCTGCGTCATGCCGGGCTCGAAGCCGCCGCCCTGGATCATGAAGCCGTCGATCACGCGGTGGAAGATGGTGCGGTCGTAGTGGCCGGCTTTCACGTAGTCGAGGAAGTTCTTCGTGCTCAGGGGCGCTTTCTGCTCGTCGAGCTCGATCGTGATCACGCCGTGGTTGGCGATGTGCAGGTCGACTTTCGGGTTCGCCATGGGATGCTCCTTATTGCACGAGGGTCGCGGACTGGATGACCACGGGCGTCTTCGGCACGTCGGTGGGGAAGGGGCCGCCGGCGCCGGTGGGGATTTCCTTGATCTTGTTCACCACGTCCATGCCGCTCACGACCTTGCCGAAAGCCACGTAGCCGGTAGCGGGGCCCGTCGGGTCCAGACGCGAGTTGTCGGCGACGTTGATGAAGAACTGCGACGTGGCGGAGTTCGGGTTGTCGGTGCGTGCCATTGCGATGGTGCCGACGTCGTTCTTCACGCCCGTGGCGCCTTCGTGCGCGACCGGCGGGCGCGTGATCTTCGGGCGGTAGTCCTGCTGGTAGCCGCCGCCTTGGATCATGAAGTGGCCGATGACGCGGTGGAAGATGGTGCCGTCGTAGAACTTGGCCTTCACGTACGTGAGGAAGTTGTCGACGGTCTTCGGCGCCTTGTCGGGATAGACCTCGACGACGAACTCGCCCATGGACGTCGTGAACTTCACGCGCGGCGCCTTGTCGGCCGCGAACGCGGACGCACCGGCGAGGGCGAAGCTGGCGGAAAGGACGAAGGCCGCGGCACGGCGGGTGATCTGCATCGATGACTCCTGGTCGTTTTCGGGGAGAGGGAAATCAGCGCTTGGGCGCGAGCAGCTGGCGCACCAGCGCGAGCTTGGGCGGCGCGCTCGTGTTGGCGGGGTCGATCTGCTGCGCCTTCGCGTACGACTGGCTCGCCAGGCGCGCATAGACGTCGCCGAGGTTCTCGTGCGCGGTGGCGTAGTTGGGGTTGGCGCGCACCGCGCCTTCGAGCGCGTCGCGGGCCTTGTCGTAGTCGTTCTGCTGCGCGTAGAGCACGGCGAGGTTGTTGTAGGGCTCGGGCAGCTCGGGGTATTCCTGGGTGAGCTGCAGGTAGGCCTCGATCGCGGCGGCGCGCTTGCCGCTCTCGGCGAGGATCACCCCCTTGAGGAAGCGCATCTGCGGGTCGCGCGGCTTGGCGGCGAGGTACTGCTCGGCCTTCGCCATCGCCTGGTCGTACTGCCTGGCCTGCACGAGGCGGTTGACGTCGGTGTAGTCGTCGGCCCGCGCGGCGAAGGATGCGAAGCAGAGCAACGCCACTGAAAAGGCGCGCGCGATGCGGCCGGATTGCACGCTCTGGATGGATGTCACGTCGTGTGTCTGACAGCGCCGAAGCCGGGCTATATACTGCGCCGCATTGTAGCCGCCGCCCCTCGCGCGCGGCCCGCGTTTTCCCCGCACCCATGACCTTGCGCATCTACAACACGCTCAAGCGTGAGCTGGAGGACTTTTCGCCGATCGAGCCGGGCCGTGTGCGGATGTACGTGTGCGGCGTCACCGTCTACGACCGCCCCCACATCGGCAACGTGCGCTCCGCGGTCGCGTTCGACGTGGTGCGCCGCTGGCTCGAGGCGAGCGGCCTCGCCGTGGACTTCGTGCGCAACATCACCGACATCGACGACAAGATGATCCGCCGCGCGGTGGAGAACGGCGAGACGGTGCGTGCGCTGGCCGAGCGCATGACGGCGCTGATGTACCAGGACTACGACGCACTCGGCATCCTGCGCCCGACGCACGACCCGCGCGCCACCGACTTCATCCCGCAGATGGTCGAGATCGTGCAGCTGCTCGAGCGCAAGAAGCTCGCGTACCGCGCCGAGGGCGGCGACGTGAACTTCGCCGTCCGCGCGCTGCCGGGGTACGGCAAGCTCTCCGGCAAGTCGCTGGACCAGCTGCGTGCGGGCGAGCGCGTGGCGGTGGCCGACGACAAGCACGACCCGCTCGACTTCGTGCTGTGGAAGAGCTCCAAGCCCACCGAGCCCGCCGATGCGAAGTGGCAGAGCCCCTATGGCGAAGGCCGGCCGGGCTGGCACATCGAGTGCTCCGCGATGGCGCACAGCATCCTCGGCCAGCCCATCGACATCCATGGCGGCGGGACGGACCTTATCTTCCCGCACCACGAGAACGAGGTCGCGCAAAGCGAAGGCGCTTTCGGCAAGCCGCTGGCCAACGTGTGGATGCACAACGGCTTCCTCAACATCGACGGCGAGAAGATGTCGAAGTCGCTGGGCAATTTCTTCTCGCTGCCCGAAGTGCTCCGGCTGTACGACGCCGAGACCGTGCGCTTCTTCATGGTTCGCGGGCACTACCGCACCGAGATCGGCTGGAGCGACAAGCACCTGGACGATGCCCGCGCCAGCCTGCGCCGCCTGTACACCGCGCTCGACCTGGTCGAGGCGCGCGATGCCGCGATCGACTGGCAGGACCCGTTCGCCGCGCGCTTCAAGGCCGCGATGGACAACGACTTCGGCACGCCCGAAGCGGTCGCGGTGCTGTTCGACCTGGCCGCCGAAGTGAACCGCACGAAGTCGGCGCAGCACGCGGGGCTGCTCAAGGCATTGGGCGGCACGCTCGGCGTGCTGCAGGGCGACCCGAAGGCTTTCCTGCGCGCGGGCTCCACGCTCGACGATGCGACCATCCAGCGCTTCATCGAGGAGCGCGCCGCGGCGAAGGCCGCGAAGGACTTCGCGCGCGCCGATGCGATCCGCAAGGACCTGCTCGCGCAAGGCGTCGTGCTCAAGGATTCCCCCACCGGCACCACGTGGGAGTCCGCGACTTGAACGACAAGGTCGTCTTCACGCGTCCTGACTACTGGGAGGAGGCGTGCCGCTACCTCGCGAAGAAGGACCGCGTGATGAAGCGCCTCATCCCGCAGTTCGGCGAGGCCTGCCTGCAGTCGCGCGGCGACGCGTTCACCACGCTCGCTCGCAGCATCGTCGGCCAGCAGATCTCGGTGAAGGCCGCGCAGACGGTGTGGGACCGCTTCGCCAAGTTGCCGCGCAACATGGTGCCCGCCAACGTGCTGCGCCTGAAGGTGGACGACATGCAGGCCGCGGGCCTGTCGGCGCGCAAGATCGAGTACCTCGTCGACCTGGCGCTGCACTTCGATTCGGGCGCGATCGACGTCGGCGCGTGGAAGGCGATGAGCGACGAGGAGATCATCGCGGAGCTCGTGGGCATCCGCGGCATCGGCCGCTGGACGGCGGAGATGTTCCTCATCTTCCACCTGATGCGGCCCAACGTCCTGCCGCTGGACGACGTGGGCCTGATCACCGGCATCAGCAAGAACTACTTCTCCGGCGAGTCGGTGAGCCGCAGCGACGCCCGCGAGGTGGCCGCCGCCTGGGACCCGTATTGCAGCGTCGCGACTTGGTATATTTGGCGGTCCCTCGATCCCCTGCCCGTGGAGTACTGAGGCAAGCCGAGGCACAAGAACAGGAGCCAACCGTGGCCAAGAGGACATTCCTGGATTTCGAGCAGCCCATCGCGGAGCTCGAGTCCAAGATCGAGGAGCTGCGCTACGTCCAGACGGAATCGGCCGTGGACATCTCCGAGGAGATCGAGCAGCTTTCCAAGAAGAGCCTGCAGCTCACCAAGGACATCTACAGCGAGCTCTCGCCGTGGCAGATCACCAAGATCGCGCGGCACCCCGAGCGCCCGTACACGCTCGACTACGTGAACGAGATCTTCACGGACTTCATCGAGCTGCACGGCGACCGCCATTTCGCCGACGACCTGTCCATCGTGGGCGGGCTCGCGCGCTTCAACGGCAGCCCCTGCATGGTGATCGGCCACCAGAAGGGCCGCGACACGAAGGAGCGCGGGCTGCGCAATTTCGGCATGAGCCGCCCCGAGGGTTACCGCAAGGCGCTGCGCCTGATGAAGACGGCTGAGAAGTTCAAGCTGCCGGTCTTCACCTTCGTCGACACGCCCGGCGCGTACCCCGGCATCGATGCCGAAGAGCGCGGCCAGTCGGAAGCCATCGGCCGCAACATCTTCGAGATGGCGCAGCTCGAAACCCCCATCATCACGACGATCATCGGCGAGGGCGGCTCCGGCGGAGCGCTCGCGATCTCGGTGGCCGACCAGGTGCTGATGCTGCAGTACTCGATCTACTCCGTGATCAGCCCCGAGGGCTGCGCGTCCATCCTCTGGAAGACGGCGGAGAAGGCGCAGGAAGCCGCCGATGCGATGGGCATCACCGCGCATCGCCTGAAGGCGCTGGGCCTGGTGGACAAGATCGTGAACGAGCCCGTGGGCGGCGCGCACCGCGACCACAAGCAGATGGCTGCGTTCCTCAAGCGCGCGCTGAACGATGCGATGCGCCAGCTCACCGACCTGAAGACGCGCGAACTGCTGGACCGCCGCTACGACCGGCTCAAGAGCTACGGGCGCTTCACGGACACGAAAGCCGAGCCGACGCGCTGAAGCGCGCCGGGTGCCGAGCCGACGCGCCGGGCGCGCGTCAGTCGAACTTGTAGACCAGCTCGGTCTCCACCGTCAGGATCTCGTCGACCGGCTGGAACTTCCAGCCCTGGATCGCTTCGAGCGTCGGGCGGTTGAGCGAGCGGTTGGTGCTCGCCAGGATCTTCACGTCCGACACCGTGCCGTTCGGCTGGATGTCGAAGTGCACCTTGACCACGCCCTTTGGTTGCTCGCGCAGCAGTGCGGGCGACAGGCGCGGCTCGTCGGTCTGGATCGGGATGATCTCGCGCCGGGGCGGCGGCGGCTCGGCGGCCTGGCGTGACACCGCGGCGACCGTGGGTTCCGGCGCGGGCGGCGGTGGCGCTGCGACTTCCGGTGCGGGCGCCGGCCTGGGTGCCTGCGGTTGTGCGGCGGCCTGCTGCACGGGCGCCGGCGCGGGCGCGCGCTTGGGCTCCGCAACCGCCGGCGCAGGGGCGGGCGCCGGCGCGGCCGCCTTGCGCGGGGCCGATGCGTTCTGGAGGATGAACCGGTACGGGCTGAGCGCGGCGCGGCGGGCAGCCTCGCTGGGTGCGTTGTCGACCGGATTGCCTGCGGGAGGGGCGGACGTCTGGGCGGAGGCCGTGTGGGCCGTGGCCAAGAGCAGTCCCGCTACTACCCCGGCGAGGCGCGCCTTGTGGGCGGCCCCGCGGTTGCCGAGTTTCTGCATGCTGTTACCTTTTGTGACGCGGATTCTATCGGCCACCCGGCGACGGGCACTGAGGGTAAATCTGCATTCGTTGAGGGCCGCACGGGGCTGCCGATAATCCCCGCATGACCGCCAGCCTCGATGCCGCCGTCGCGGCGTTCGCGCCGCGGCTGCCGCTCGCCGTAGCCTATAGCGGCGGCGCCGATTCGACAGCGCTGCTGGTCGCCTGCGCGACGCGGTGGCCGGGCCAGGTGGTGGCGATCCATGTGAACCACGGGCTGCAGGCGGCGGCGGCCGGCTTCGAAAGCCATTGCCGCTCCGCCTGCGGGGCGCTGGGTGTGCCCCTGCATGCCGAGCGCATCGATGCGCGCCACGCGCCCGGGGAAAGTCCCGAAGATGCGGCGCGCCGCGGCCGCTACGAAGCCATCCACCGGGCCGCGCTGCGCGAAGGCGTTGCCTGCGTGGCCCTGGCCCAGCACGCCGACGACCAGGTCGAGACCGTGCTGCTCGCGCTCTCGCGCGGCGCGGGCATCGCGGGGCTTGCCGGGATGCGGCCCGCATGGGAGCAGGACGGTGTCGACTACTGCCGGCCCTTGCTGGAAGTCTCCGCGGCGGACATCCGTGTGTGGCTGAAGGCCCGCGGTGTCGAGTGGATCGAAGACCCGTCGAACGAGAGCGAGGCGTACACACGCAACCGCATCCGCTCGCGCGTGCTGCCGGCGTTGCGCGAAGCCTTCCCCACGGCGCTCAACACGTTCGCGCGCAGCGCGCGCCATGCCGCGCAGGCGCAATCGGTGCTCGAGGAAGTTGCGGCCGAGGACCTCCAGCGCGTGGGCACGCCGCCGGACATCGCCGCGCTGCGCTCGCTGGGCCGCGCGCGCCAGGCGAACGTGCTGCGCCACTGGCTGCGCAGCGCCCACGAGGCGCAGGCCAGCACCGCGCAACTCGAGGAACTCCAGCGCCAGGTCGCCGCATGCGCCACCCGCGGCCACGACATCCGGCTGCGCGTGGGCGAGGGGTTCGTGCAGCGCGATGGGGCGCGGTTGGTGTTCACCCCATCGGTATAATCCCTGAGTCGTTGGATCGCGCGGCGCCGCCCGCGCCGCCGCGAGGCTTTCCAGGCGGCATCCCTCCCGAATCCTTCCCGTCCTTCCGATGGCCTTGATCGTTCACAAATACGGCGGCACCTCCATGGGCTCCGTCGAGCGGATCCGCAACGTCGCCAAGCGCGTGGCCAAGTGGCACCGCGCGGGCCACCAGATGGTCGTCGTGCCCAGCGCGATGAGCGGCGAGACCAACCGCCTGCTCGGCCTGGCCAAGGAGCTCTCTCCCGCCAAGACGACGGACGCGCTGCTGCGCGAGCTGGACATGCTCGCCTCCACCGGCGAACAGGTCTCCGTCGGCCTGCTGTCGATCGCGCTGCAGGCCGAAGGCATGGACGCGGTGAGCTATGCCGGCTGGCAGGTGCCGATCAGGACGAACAGCGCGTACACGAAGGCGCGCATCGAGTCGATCGACGACAAAAAGGTGCGCGCCGACCTCGACGCCGGCAAGGTCGTGATCGTCACGGGCTTCCAGGGCGTGGACGACAAGGGCCACATCACCACGCTGGGCCGCGGGGGCAGCGACACATCGGCGGTTGCGGTGGCCGCCGCGCTGAAGGCCGACGAGTGCCTGATCTACACCGACGTGGACGGCGTGTACACGACCGACCCGCGCGTCGTGCCCGAGGCGCGCCGCCTGCACACCGTGAGCTTCGAGGAGATGCTGGAGATGGCCTCCATGGGCTCCAAGGTGCTGCAGATCCGCTCGGTGGAATTCGCGGGCAAGTACAAGGTGCCGCTGCGCGTGCTCTCCAGCTTCACGCCGTGGGACATCCCGATCGGCGAGGAGGCCACTTCGGGCACGCTGATCACTTTCGAGGAAGACGAGAAAATGGAACAAGCCGTCGTCTCTGGCATCGCGTTCAACCGCGACGAAGCCAAGATCTCCATCCTGGGCGTGCCGGACAAGCCCGGCATCGCATACAACATCCTGGGCGCGGTGGCCGACGCGAACATCGACGTCGACGTCATCATCCAGAACATCTCCAAGGACGGGAAGACCGACTTCTCGTTCACCGTGCACCGCAACGACTACGCGCGCACCGTGGACCTGCTCAAGGCCAAGGTGCTGCCGTCGCTGGGCACGGACCGCATCGAGGGCGACACGCGCATCTGCAAGGTCTCCATCGTCGGCATCGGCATGCGCAGCCACGTCGGCATCGCCGCCAAGATGTTCCGCGCGCTGAGCGAGGAGGGCATCAACATCCAGATGATCTCCACCAGCGAGATCAAGACCTCGGTCGTGGTCGACGAGAAGTACATGGAGCTCGCCGTGCGCGCGCTGCACCGGGCTTTCGACCTCGATCAGCAACCGGCTTCGCAGAACTGAAGAGCAATGCCTTCGGGCATAATCCCGGCTGGCCAGGAGTCGTGACCGAGAGGCCGAAGGTGCTCCCCTGCTAAGGGAGTATGTGCGCAAAAACGTGCATCGAGGGTTCGAATCCCTCCGACTCCGCCAGGACCCGAGCCCCGCTTTCGCGGGGCTTTTGTTTTGGTAGTCTCCGCCCATGCCGCAGCGTGACACCTGCATCGTCTTCCTCACCCACATCTGGGACGAGGTGCTGGCGCGCCGGTTCGAGCGCCTGCGGCGCGAAAGCGCGGCGCACGCCGACTGCTTCCTGGTGCTGCAGGAGGACGACCCCGAAGTCGTCGCGCGCTGGAAGGCGCAGCTCGAATCGATCGGCGCTGCCGACGCCCTCTTCACCTTCAACGCGCTGGAGCTGCCGCGCCAGCTGGGCTTTCGCTACTTCGGTTCCGAGCGGATCATGGGCAACGCGCACTTCCCGCTGCTGTCGTTCCTGCGCTCGCATCCCGGCTACGCGTACTTCTGGCAGGTCGAGGGCGACGTGGAGTACCGCGGCCGCTGGGGCGAGTTCTTCGAGGCCTACCGCGAGACCGATGCGGTGCTGCTGGCCGCGCACTTCCACCGCTTCCAGGACTGGCCGGACTGGTTCTGGTGGCCGTCGCTCACCCCGCCCGCGGACGTGCAGTTGCCGCGCGAGAACATGTACAAGGCCTTCATGGCCGTCGTGCGGTTTTCGCGCGCGGCGCTGGAGTCCGTCGAGCGCGCGCACCGCCAGGGTTGGCTGGGCCACTTCGAGGCCATCGTCCCCACAATTCTGCTGATGGAGGGCCGCCGGCTCGAGGACCTGAACGTGCGCAAGACCTGCTACGTGGGCGCGTTCCAGGACCCGGTGGCGCTCCTGCCCCTGCAATCGACGGTGCGCTGCAGGCCGTACGTTTCGCTGCAGGAGTTCGCGCACCGCGGGCAGGGCCCCCTGCTGTTCCACCCCGTGAAGGAACGCTGGGTGTTCGACGGCGAGAAGGTGATGATCATGCCGCCCGGCGGCGGCTGAATTCCGTGTTGTGCGGCGGCGTCGGAGGGCTGATTTTTTCCAGCCGTCAGGTACTGTTGAGTAGAATTGGCGCACCGCGAGACCGCAGAAAACCATAGTCTCCGGTACTGAGCGACCCGCGCCCAGCCGGTGCGGGTCAGGTCCATCCACGGAGGAGAATCCATGCGTTTCCACATCGTTGCTGCCGCCCTGGCGATCGCAGTGTCCGTCGCCGGTTGCACGACCGCCCCGATCCACAACGTCGACCAGGCCGCGGCCGTCAATGCCAGCGGCAAGACGCTGACGCACGACCAGGTCCGCGGCGCCATCGTCCGCGCCGGCGCCGCGCTGGGCTGGCAGATGAAGGACGAAGGCCCGAACACGCTCGTCGGCACGATCGCGCTGCGTGGCCACTCGGCCGTCGTCACGATTCCCTATTCGACGACCGCCTACAGCATCAAGTACCGCTCCAGCGAAAACCTGCAGGAAAGCGGCGGCAAGATCCACAAGAACTACAACGGCTGGATCCAGAACCTGCACCGCGGCATCGCCGCGCAGCTGGCGGCGTCATGAGCGCAAGCCTGGCTCAGTCCACCACGCAGGAGTTCGCGAGGGAACTGGCCAGCGTGATCGTCGAGGGCTTGAACCTCGAGGACGTCGATGCCGCGACCCTGGACCTGGGCGCGCCCCTCTTCGGGGGCGCCCTCGACCTGGACTCCCTCGACGTTCTCGAAATCTCCCTGATCGTCCAGCAGCGCTACGGCGTGAAGCTGAAGGCCGACGATCCGAACAACGAGGCGATCTTCGCCTCGTTGCGCAGCCTCGCTGACCACATCACCGCATCGGCGCGGCGCTGACAAGCATGGAAAGGGCCGGCCCATGGACGCCGCCATGCTTTCGCGTCTGCTGCCGGCCTTCTTCCTAGCCTGGCTCGCGTTCTTCTTCGGCCGCACGCTGCGGCCGGGCGCGATGCCCCTCATCGAGCGCATCGCCCGCGTCGGCGATCCCCACATGCCTGAACCCCTGCGTCGGTACACGCGCCGGCTGACCGCCGTGTGGGTGGCGTACTTCGTCCTGGCCGCCGTCGCAGTCCTGCTCTTCCCGATGGCGCCCGGCGCCGCAGGCCTCGCCATCTGGGCCGGCACGGTGCTGCTCTTCGTCGGCGAACACCGCCTTCGCCCCCATCTTTTTCCCGGCCATCCTTTTCCGGGCCTGCTGCAGCAGGTCCGCGACACCTGGAGCGTGTGGCATCCGCGCAAGCGGGCAGGGAGCTGACGTGGCGGCCACCTGGATGCAGACGCCTCTCGCGGGCGCGGCGCGGCACTTGGACCGCGCGGCCGTCGTCGGCGGCGCCAGGCCGTGGACCTGGCGCGAGGTGCACGCCGCGTCGCTCGCGCTGGCCGCGCGGCTGCGCGAAGGCGCGACGGTGTGCAACCTCTGCGGCACCCGCGCCGGCTTTCTCGTCGCTTGGCTCGCCGCGCTGCGGCGCGGCTGCGCGCAGGTGCTGCCGCCGTCGGGCGGGGCAGGCGACCTCGTGTCCATCCTGCGGTCGAACACGGACCCCATCATCGTCGTCGACGACGCATCGCTGGTCGAAGCGGGTTGGGCGAAGCACGCGCAGTGCCTTGTGTTCGATGCAAGCCCGCCACCCTCGCTGCCCTCGGGCGATGAACTGGCTTGGACACCCGATGCGGAATCGCAGCTGGTGCGTCTCTACACCTCCGGCAGCACCGGCACCCCCGAGGCGCAGCACAAGACGCTCGGCCACCTCGCCCGCGGCGCGCAGGTGCTGCTGGCGCGCCTGCGCCAGGAGCTTCGCGGGGAGCAGGACGCGATCGCCCGCATCGTCTGCAGCGTGCCGCCCCAGCACATGTTCGGGCTGGAGACCTCGGTGATGCTGTCGCTCATCGGCGGCATGCCGGTGCAGGAAGGCCGCCCGCTGCTGCCCGGCGACGTGTGCGGCGCGCTCGCGGACAGCCATGGTTCGGCGCTCTGGATCGCGACACCCGTGCATTTGCGCGCGTTCACGCAAGCCGGCGAGCGGGCCATGGGTGCGCGGCTGGTCATCGCATCCACCATGCAACTGGCGCCCGCACTGGCGGCGGAAGCCGAAGCACTCGTCGCGGCGCCGGTCATGGAGATCTACGGGTCGACGGAGACGGGCGCCATCGCGATGCGCCGGACCGCGCACGAAACCGCATGGCGCGCGCTGGACGGCGTGCGGCTGCAATCGTCGCCCGAAGGCACGCAGGCCTGGGGCGGCCACTTCGAGTCGCCGCGCCAGCTGTCGGACCACATCGAACTGGCGGCCGACGGCAGCTTCCGCCTGCTGGGGCGGCACGGCGACATGCTGAAGATCGCCGGCCGCCGCGCGTCGCTGGCGGGCCTGAACCAGCTGCTGCAGGAGATGCCGGGATTGCAGGACGGCGTGTTCTTCCTGCCGGCAAGCGACTCGCCGACCCAGCGGCTGGTGCTGGTTTACGCCGGCGAGCTGGCGCGCGATGCCGTGCTCGCGTGGTTGCGCGGGCGCATGGATCCGGTCTTCCTGCCGCGCACCGTGATCCGCGTTGAGCGGCTGCCGCGGGCCGCCTCGGGCAAGCTGCCGCGCGCGGCGCTCGAAGAGATCCACGCGGCATACCGCGAGAGCAGGCGCCGGCCATGAACGAAATCCAGTTCGACTTCGAGGTGCCCGCGGCGCATCCATCACTCGCGGGTCATTTCCCCGGCAACCCGATCGTGCCGGGCGTGCTCCTGCTGGACCACGTCATGGCCAGGCTCGCGGCCGTGACCGGGCGCGCGATGGTGCGCGTGCAGCGCGTGAAGTTCAGTTCCATCCTGAAGCCGGGCGAGGCGGTCAGGACCCATTGCGTGGTCGAGGACGAACGCGCGTCGTTCCGTGTCGCTGTCTCGCGGGATTCGACGTGGGTCCTGGTGGCCGAAGGCGTCGGCGTCGTTGCTGCGGGAGCGCGGGGATGAAGGGCTGGAGCGACAAGGCCGAGCGCGGCAGCGTGTGGCTGATGCGCCTCATCGTGTGGCTGGCGCGCGCCGGCGGCAGGCCGCTGTGCCGCGCGCTGCTGTTCCCGATCGTCGCGTACTTCGTCGTGACGGATGCGACGGCTCGCCGCGCCTCGTCGGACTTCCTCTCAGCCGTCTACGGACGCCCCGCGCGCCTGCGCGACGTCTTCCGGCACATCTATGCCTTCGCGACGACCTTGCTCGACCGCGTCTACATGGCCACGGGCGATTTCGACCGCTTCGAGGTCAGCATCCACGGCTTGCCGCTGCTGGACGAAGCCCTGAAGCGCGGGAACGGCTGCATGCTGCTCGGCTCGCACCTGGGCAGCTTCGACCTGCTGATGCTCGCCAACCGCGCCATGGACGGGCGTGAAGTCCACGTGATGATGCGCGTCGACCCGCGCGCCCGCCTGCGGCGCATCGCGGGCATCGTGGACGACGGCATGAAGCTGATCCCGCTCGGGCAGGCGGACTGCTACCTGCGCGCATACGACGCGCTGGCGGAGGGCGGCATCGTGTGCATCCTGGCCGACCGCGTCGATGGCGGGGCCGCCGCCGCGCGCGCGAGCTTCCTGTCGCACAGCGCGCCGCTGCCGCTGGCGCCGCACGTGCTGGCGGCGCGCAGCCAGGCGGCCGTGCTGCTTTGCTTCGGCCTCTTCGAAGGCGGCAACCGCTACCGCATCGAGTTCGTGGAGTTCCGTGCGACGGCCGCGCGGGGCAGCCGCGGCGCCGCGCTGCAGCCCGCGGTGGACCACTACGCGGCGGTGCTGGAGTCGTACGCGCGGCGCTATCCTCTGAACTGGTTCAACTTCTACCCCTACTGGACGGCCGAATGAGCTCCTGGCGCTTCCCCCGCGCCGCTTGCGCGCTGCTGCTGCTGCTCGCAGGGCCCGCCTGGGCCCTGACGATGCCCGAGCTGCAGCGCCAGCTTCAGGCCGCGGCCGGCCGCACGGTGGCGTTCGACGAGGAGCGCGAGTCGCCCTGGCTCGCTTCGCCGGTCTTCTCCAAGGGCACCATGCGCTCGACGCCGGATGCGCTCGAGAAGCGAATCGAAACGCCGCACCGCGAGACCTGGCGCTTGCTCGCCGACCGCATCGAATGGACGGGCGGCGAGCCGGCCGCACGCAAGGAAATCCTGTTCACGCAAGCGCCCGCCCTGGCGCCCATCGCCGACCTCATGCGAAACATCGTGGCCGGCGACTTCGCTTCGCTCGACCGCGACTTCCGCATCGAGCTCAGCGGCGATGCGAACGCGTGGCGCGTGAAGCTGTCGCCGCGCCAGGCGAAGGTCTCGCGTGCGCTGGCCGGTGTCGAGCTGCAAGGCGCGGCCGGCCGCGTGCAGGTCATCGTCGTCAACGAAACCAACGGCCAGCGCACCACCACGCGCCTGGCCTACTGAAACGCAACACCATGCCCCTGTACGACAAAGACCCGTTGACGGCGCTGGAGGCCATCAGCGCGGCCCAATGGCTCGCCTTCGCGCCGCTGGCCTTCCAGGCGACCGCCGTCATGCGCGACCGCGGCATCCTCGCCGCGCTGGCCGGCGGTGACGCAGCGGCGCGCGAAGGCATGACGATCGATGACGTGGCGAAGGCGACCGGGACGTCGGAGTACGCGACGCGCGTGCTGCTCGAAGCCGCGCTCGGCCTGCGCATCGTCTGGCGCCGCGAAGGCCGTTACTTTCTCGGCAAGCTGGGCCGCTTCCTGGTCGACGACGAGATGACGCGGGTGAATTTCGACTTCACGCGCGACGTCTGCTACCTGGCGGCCGCGCACCTGGGCGAATCGCTGGCCGAGGGCCGGCCTGCGGGACTGAAGGAGCTGGGCCCCTGGCCCACGCTGTACGAAGGCCTGTCGGTGATGCCCGAGCCCGCGCGCGCCAGCTGGCATGCGTTCGACCACTTCTACTCCGATGCGGCTTTCCCCGCGGCCTGCGCGCGCCTCGCGAAAGCGCCGCCGAAGCGGCTCCTCGACATCGGCTGCAACACCGGCAAGTGGGCCGAGCAGTGCCTGTCGCGCCTGCCGGGCCTGGAGGTGGGCCTCGTCGACCTGCCGCCGCAGCTCGAGCGGGCGCGCGCGCGCCTGGCGAACGCAGGCCTTGCGGAGCGCGCGCAGCTGCATCCGCTCGACCTGCTCGACCCGGATGGGGCGCTGCCCCGCGGCTACGACCTCATCTGGATGAGCCAGTTCCTCGACTGCTTCTCCGAGGAGCAGATCGTGGGCATCCTCGCCAAGGCGCGCGAGGCGCTCGCGCCTGGCGGCCGCATCTGGGTGCTGGAATTGTTCTGGGACCGCCAGCGCTTCGAAGCCGCGGCGTTCAGCCTGCAGCAGACGTCGCTGTATTTCAGCTGCGTCGCCAACGGCAACAGCCAGATGTACGACTCGTCCCTGTTCCTGGCCCTGGTGCAGCGCGCGGGGCTGGAGGTCGCCGAACTCACCGACGGTGTCGGTGGCTACCACACGCTGCTCGAATGCCGCCCCGCCGGCTGAACGACATGCTGGGCATCGCCGCATCCACCATCGTGCACCCCGCGGGCCACGGCGCGGCCGCGCTCTGGCAAGCGGTGTCGCGCGGGGAAAGCGCGCTGCGCAGCGGTGCGGTGGACTGGTGCGAGCTGCCGTGCTGGCTCGGCGCCGTTCCCGGTGTCGACGATGACGCGCAGTTCGCGCACCTCGGCGCGTGGGACTGCCGCAACCTGCGGCTCGCCTGGCTGGCCTTGCGCGACCGCGCGTTCGCCGACGCGGTAACGGCTGCTGTCGCGGCGCATGGCGCGGCACGCGTGGGCCTCGTCCTGGGCACCAGCACGTCGGGCATTCGCAGCACCGAAGTCGCGTATGGCGCGCGCAAGGGCGACGGGCAGTGGCCCGCCAACTTCGACTACCGCCGCCACCATTCATTGGATGCGCTATGTCGCTACACCGCGCAAACGCTGGGCGTCGAAGGGCCGATGGCCACGATCTCCACTGCATGCTCGTCGAGCGCCAAGGTGTTCCTCACCGCGCAACGCTGGATCGAAGCGGGCTTGGTGGACGCTGCCGTCGTCGGCGGCGCCGACAGCCTGTGCCTGTCGACTTTGCACGGCTTCGACTCGCTGCAACTGCTGTCCGACGACGTGTGCCGGCCCTTCGATGCCGGGCGCAAGGGCATCTCGATCGGTGAGGCGGCGGGGTTCGCGTTGCTCACACGCGCGCCTTCGCGCATCGTCTTCGCGGGCGGCGGCGAGTCGAGCGACGCCTGGCACATGTCGACCCCGCATCCCGAAGGCCGGGGCGCGCAGGCCGCCATGCAGATGGCGCTGGACGCCGCGGGCTTGCGTGCGAGCGACGTGGGTTACGTCAACGCGCATGGCACCGCCACGCCGGCCAACGACAGTTCCGAGTCGGCGGCCCTGCGCGCCGTGTTCGGCGCCGGCACGGTGCCCGTGTCCTCGACGAAGGGTGTCACGGGCCATACGCTGGGCGCGGCTGGCATCGTCGAGGCGCTCGTCAGCGTGCTGGCGCTGGAGCACCAGGCCCTGCCGCCATCCGCGAACCTGCGCGAGGCGGACGACCAACTCGGCGTCAACGTCGTGAAGCAGGGCGCCGCGGCGCCCATCCGGCACGCGATGTCCAACAGCTTCGGGTTCGGCGGCAGCAATTGTTCGCTGGTCTTCAGCCGGGCGGACTGACGTGGCCGAGTTCGACTTCTTCCTGTATGCGGCGGCGGTGCTCGCGCCCGGGCTGTCGTCGCTGGCGCAGCTTCGCGCCATTGCGTCGGGCGCAGAGGCCTATGCGCATGCGCCGCTGGCATTGCCCGCGCCCGCCATGCTGCCCGCGCAGGAGCGCAGGCGGGCCAGCCAGGCCGTGCGCCTGGTCCTCGCATGCATCGAACAGGCGCTGCAAGGCTCCCCGTTCCCGGCGGCGACGCTGCGGCCCGTGTTCGCGGCGGACGAAGGCACCGGCGAGGTGAGCGTGCAAATGCTGGAAGCGCTCGCGACGACGCGCCAGGTCTCGCCCCTCGTGTTCTCGAACTCGGTGCTCAATGCGCCATCGGGCTACTTCTCGATCGCGTGGGGCAATCGCGAACCGGCGACCGTGGTGAGCCTGGGGCTGGAGAGCTTCGCGAGCGGCCTGCTGTGCGCCGTCGTCGAGGCGCGCGCCACGGGCGCCCCGGTCTTGCTCGTGAATTACGATCCCGTGATGACCGCGCCCATGAACGAGCAGCTCCCCATCGCCGATGCGATGGCCAGCGCGTGGGTCATCGGCTGCGGCCCATCGGAAGTTTCGGCGCTCGCATCGTTCAGCGTAGCGCTCGACGCACGCGGCGATGCTCAAGCATCGGCACTGCCGGACTGGATGCCCGCGCCATGGTCGCAGCAGGCGAGCGCCGCCGGCGTCGCGGCTCTGGCGCTGCTCGAATCGCCCGCGGGCACGCAGCGGCGGTTGCCCCTGGGCGCGCAGATGCTCACCTTGCGCCGCCAGGAGATTCCGGCATGAAGCTCGACCGCGCGACGATCGAACGGCTGGTGCCGCAGACGGGGACGATGTGCCTGCTCGACGCCGTCAGCCAGTGGAACGCGGGCAGCATCGTGTGCACCGCCGATGCGCCGGGGTCCGACCATCCGCTCGCGCGCGACGAGCACGTGCCGGCGATCGCGTCGTGCGAATACGCCGCGCAGGCGGCGGCGATCCACGGTGCGCTGATCGAACATGCGCTGGCGCCACGCGCCGGCATGCTCGCCAAGCTGATGGACATCGAGCTGCATGCGCCCGGCTTCCCCGCCGGCGAGCCGGTGCGCGTGCGCGCCGAGATGCTCAGCCGCGTCGCGGCCGGTTGCCTCTATTCGTTCCAGGTCAGCGCGGGCGAAAGCCCGGTTTGCGACGGCCGGCTGATGGTCGTCTTCGGGGCGCCGGCATGACGGCGCGGCGGCGGGCCCTCGTGACCGGCGGCAGCGGCGCCATCGGCGCTGCGATCTGCCGCGCACTCGCGGCCGGCGGCGCCGACGTGATCGTGCATGCCAACCAGGGACTGGATCGCGCGCAGGCGCTGGCGCAGGAGCTGCGAGCAGCGGGCGCGCAGGCCGAAGCGGTAGCCTTCGACTTGCGCGATGCGCAAGCGGTGCGGCAAGGGATCGAGGGCATCCTCGCCGGCGGCGCCGTGCAAGTCCTCGTGAACAATGCGGGCCGCCACCGCGACGCACTCATGGCCGGCATGGACGACGACACGTGGCACGAGGTGATCGACACCAACCTGAACGGCTTCTTCCGCGTCACCCAGCCGCTGCTGTTGCCGATGGTGCGCACGCGCTGGGGCCGCATCATCGCCATCGGCTCCGTGGCGGGGCAGGCGGGCAACCGCGGGCAGTCCAACTACGCGGCGGCCAAGGCGGGGTTGCAGGCGGCATGCAAGTCGCTGGCGATGGAAGTCGCGAACCGCGGCATCACCGTCAACGTGGTGTCGCCCGGCGTGATCGACACGGGGATGGCCGAGGCCGCGTTTCCCCCGGAGAGAATCCAGGCGCTGGTCCCTTCGGGGCGCGCGGGGCGACCGGAGGAAGTGGCGGCTGTCGTCGCGTTCCTCGCATCCGATGCCGCGAGCTACGTGACGGGGCAGGTGATCGGGGTCAACGGGGGGCTGTACTGAGCATGCAATTCGAATCCGGCGACAACGCGGCCGCGCAGTGGGACGGCGCGTGGATCGCGATCCCCGCCTTCCAGGAAGCAGGGACGATCCGCGAGCTGGCACGCGGCGCGCTGGCCCTGTGCCCGCGCGTGATCGTCGTGGACGACGGCTCGAGCGACGGCACGCGCGAACAGCTCGCCGGCCTGCCGGTGACGCTGTTGGCCCACGAGAGTAACCAGGGCAAGGCGGCCAGCCTGTGCACGGCGTTCGCGCATGCGCTGCAGCAGGGCGCGCGCTGCGTCGTCACGCTCGACGGCGACGGGCAGCACGATCCCGCCGACGCGCCTTACCTCATGGCGGCCTGGCAACGCGATCCGTCGAACATCGTGATCGGCTCGCGGCTGCACGACCGCAGCCAGTTCCCGCCGGCGCGCTACCGCGCCAACAGGTTCGCGTGCTTCTGGATCTCGTGGGCCGCGGGCCATCCCATCGCCGATTCGCAATCGGGTTTCCGCATCTATCCCGCCGAGGTGATGCGGCTCGCGCTGGCGCGCGTGCACGGCAGCCGTTTCACGTTCGAAAGCGAGATCCTCATCGAGGCCGCGGCGCGGGGCCATCGCACGCTGGCCGTCGCCATCCCGGGGCGCTACCCGGTGCAGGCGCGCGCCAGCCATTTCCGCCCCGTCATCGACATCGCCAAGATCGTGATCATGGTCGCGGGGCGCCTGCTCGCGCAGGGGATGGCGCCGCTGGGCCTGTGGCGCAGCCTGCACCAGCCGGTGGTGCTGCCGGGCCGGCGCGGCACCGGCGAAGCGCCGGATCGCGCCCAGCATGCGGCGAACGCGCCGAAAGCACCGGTGCAATGACCGAGACCGTGCTCGCCGCCGAGCAGTTGCGCTACACCTATCCCGGCCGCACCGAGCCGGCGCTGCGGCAGGTTGACCTGCACCTGTCGCGCGGCCAGGCCCTGGGCCTGCTCGGGCCGAACGGCTCGGGCAAGTCCACGCTGATCAGCCTGCTGGTGGGCCTGCGCAAGCCGCAGGCCGGCCGGATCGTCCACCGCGGGGGCAAGCCGTCGGTGGCGTGGGTGCCGCAGGAATATGCGTTCTACCCGGACCTCACCTGCGACGAGAACCTGCGCTTCTTCGCCGGGATGCTGGACCTGGCCGACGCGGAGCGATCCGTGCGTGTCGGCAAGGCCATCGAGGCGTGCATGCTGCAGGAGTTCGCCGCGCGCCGCGCGCGCGAGTGCTCGGGCGGCGTCCGCCGCCGCCTCAACCTGGCGATCGGCCTGCTGCAAAGCCCCGACGTCCTGCTGCTGGACGAACCGACCGTCGGCGTGGACCCGCAGTCGCGCGCCTTCCTGCTCGACCGCGTGCGCGACATGGCGGCGCAAGGGACCGCGGTCCTCTATGCGACGCATTACATGGAGGAGGTGAGCGCCGTGTGCTCGCACATCCTGCTGCTGGACCACGGGCAGGTGCTCGCGAGCGGCGACCTGCCGACGCTGTTGCAGGCGCAAGGGCAGGGCGGTCCCTTCGCGGACCTCGAAGCCCTCTTCATGCACTACACGCAGCGGCGGCTGCGGGACTGAGGCGAGCGCATGGGCCACACGTTCCGGCAAATGCTGCGCATCGCGGCGAAGGAATGGCAGCTGCTGCTGCGCAACCCGCACGGGCTCGCGGTGCTGTTCCTGATGCCGGGCATCTTCGTGCTGGTGATGTCTTTCACGCTGAAGAACACCCTCATCCAGAAAATCGAGCTGCCGCGTGCGGGCTGGGTCGTCGAGGACCAGCGGCCCGCCGCTCGCCAGTGGGTCCGCGAATGGCTCGCGCAACATGGCGGGACGCAGTTCGCCTCGCGGCAGGAGCTGCGCGACGCGCTCAAGGCGCGCCGGGTCGAAGCCGGGGTGGTCGTACCGCCCACGCTCTTCGGCGCGGAGAACAGGCCCGATGCGTCCAAGCTGGAGATGTGGCTGGGCAACCTCGTGCAGCCTGCGGCCGCGGCGCGCTTGCGCACCGAGCTCACGTTCTCGCTGGTGCAGGTGCAGATGAAGGTGCTGGCGGCCAATGCGGGGCCCTTCGCCAGCGTGCTCGTCGACGGGACTTCAGGCGCGGACCTGCTCGCCAACGGCACGCCGGCGGTGCGCTACCTGTACGAGATCGAGTCGGGGCGCGCAATGACGGCCGTCCAGCAAAGCGTGCCGGCCTGGCTCGTGTTCGGCATGTTCTTCGTGGTGATCCCGATCGCGGGGGTCCTGATCCAGGAGCGCAACGAAGGCACGCTCGATCGCCTGGCAACGCTTGGCGTGAGCGCGGATGCCATGCTGGGGGGCAAGCTGGCCGCGTTCGTGCTGCTCAACTGGGTCCAGCTCGCGTTCATGGTGCTCGTGGGCCGCTGGCTCGTGCCGCTGCTCGGCGGCGATGCGCTGCATCTCGATGTGTCGGTCCCCTGGTTCCTGCTCATCGTGCTGGCGACGAGTGCGGCGGCGGTGGCGCTGGCGTTGCTCATCGCCGCGTACACGCGCACCTTCGACCACGCCGCCGCGCTGGGTGGCGGCCTCAACGTCATCCTGGGGGCGATCGCCGGCGTGATGGTTCCGCGCATGCTCATGCCGCCGGGGCTGCAGCGCATCTCCGAGTGGTCGCCCATGGGCTGGGCGCTGGACGGCATGCAATCCGTCTTCCTCGGCGACCCGACGCCGGGGCACATGTGGCCCCGGATCGGGCTGCTCGTGGCTTTCGCGGCCGTGTGCCTGGCGCTGTCGTGGCGCGCGCTGCGCCGGCGCCATCTCGGGCCGGCGGGTTGAGCGTCAGTCCGAGGAGATGAATCGCCGCAGGACGGCGAAGGCGGCTTCGGGATCGTCGCGCCACGCGCCGTGGCCCACGTTCGGGAAGCGCGCGAACTGCACCAGCTGCTTCGGCAAGGCGGCGACAATCTCCTCGGCATCCGTGATGTCGCAGATCGGGTCTTCCTCGCCCGCCATCACGAGCACCGGGCATTGCGCGCGTGCCAGGCCCGGCGCGAGGTCCATGGTGCGGATTTCGTTCGCGGCGAAGTCCAGCAGGATGTCCTTGTTCATCGTCACGCGGTCGCCGCCCATCGCGTCACGGGCCGGTTGCGTGTTGTACAGGTGGCGGCACGTGTCCCAGTACACCTGGAAGGTCTCGGCGCTGGGGTTCGACCAGTAGGCCTC
This sequence comes from Ramlibacter sp. PS4R-6, assembly GCF_037572775.1. Taxonomy (NCBI): domain Bacteria; kingdom Pseudomonadati; phylum Pseudomonadota; class Betaproteobacteria; order Burkholderiales; family Comamonadaceae; genus Ramlibacter; species Ramlibacter sp. PS4R-6. The sequence goes on from NZ_JBBHKA010000001.1 coordinate 2,186,624, forward strand.
GGTCGCCTGTCGCGCCTTCTCGCCGCCCTTGCGCCCGAACGCATCGAGCTTGCGCTGCAGCACCCAGCGCGGCGACGTGCTGGAGATCACGACCTTGCCCGGATGGCCCGGGTGCCGCGCGATGTACTTCTGCGCCACCATCCCGCCGAAGGACTGGCCCAGCACGATGGGTTTTTCGATGCCGAGCGCGTCGCACAGGCGCACGATGTCATCGGCCCAGGTGTCCAGCGTCCACTCCTCGCGCGGCCTGCGGTCGCTGCGCCCATGGCCGCGGTGGTCGTAGTAGACGATTTGCGCCACGTCGGCCAACTGCGAGAACGCCGGCTTGAAACTGGTGTGGTCGAAGCCGGGCCCGCCGTGCATGCAGATGAGCGTGGGCTTCTCGCGCATGGCAGCGCCGTCGGGCACAAGGCCCGGGCCTTCCACGTCCACGTAAAGGCGTACGCCGCCACCGATGTCGATCCGCATGGGGCCGCAGTGTAGGCAGGAAAACCAAAGGCCGCCCGCGGGCGGCCTTTGCGGGTGAGGGGAGCGGTCAGCGCTGCGGCGCGGGCTGCGATTGCTCCGTCTTGGCGGGCTGCTGCGCGTTCGCGGCGCGCGCGCCCGCCGGCAGCGTGAGGCCATAGGAAGCCGCCGTGACCGCCAGGATCACGGGCAGGCGCTGCAGGATCGAGGCCGTCCTGTTCTCGTTTGATTTCTGGGTTCTTTGCATTCGGTACTCCGGGCCCGGAATATTGCCCCTTCACATGGCACAGCCGTGACAGCCCCTCGCGTGACGCCGCGTCGGAAGAGTCCGACACTTGCGGCCATGAACACGCAAACCAGCAAGGGCGTCGCACTCGTCGTGGGTGCGGGCGATTCCACAGGCGGCGCGATCGCGCGCCGCTTCGCGCAGGGCGGCTGCACGGCCGTCGTCACGCGGCGCGACGGCGAGAAGCTGCAGCCGCTCGTCGACGCGATCCGCGCCGCGGGCGGGCAGGCGCACGGCATTGCATCGGATGCCCGCCGCGAGGAGGACGTCATCGCGCTCGTCGAGCAGGTCGAGCGCGACATCGGCCCCATCGAGGCTTTCGTCTTCAACATCGGCGCGAACGTGCGCACCAGCATCCTCGAGGAAACGGCGCGCCGTTACCAGAAGATCTGGGAGATGGCGTGCTTCGCCGGCTTCCTGAACGCCCGCGAAGTCGCCAAGCGGATGGTCAACCGCGAGCGCGGCACGATCATCTTCACCGGCGCGACGGCGTCGCTGCGCGGCTCGGCGAACTTCGCCGCGTTCGCCGGCGCCAAGGCGGCGCTGCGGGCGCTTGCGCAAAGCATGGCGCGCGAGCTGGGCCCGCGGAACATCCACGTGGCGCACGTCGTGGTCGACGGCGCGATCGACACGGAGTTCATCCGCACCCAGTTCCCGGAGCGCTACGCGCTCAAGGACCAGGAGGGCATCCTCAGCCCCGAGCACATCGCCGAGAACTACTGGTGGCTGCACCAGCAGCCGCGCGATGCGTGGACCTTCGAGCTGGACCTGCGGCCCTACATGGAGAAGTGGTAGCGGCTCAGGCCTTGTCGTCGTCGACGGACGCGCTCCAGCGGTCGCCCCAGCCGCGCTGCGCCTGGTCCAGCTCGCGCCGCCCGCGCTTGGTGGGTCGGCCGTGCTCGATGCTGTGGGCCGGCTCAGGTGCGTCGCGGCGCTGCTGCGCGGCGCGCTCGCGGGCCGCGATGCTCTCCGCCGTTTCCTCGTAGAGCAATTGCGCGACCGGCGCGGGCCCGCGCACTTCCGACAGGCCCTTCACGACGACCGTGCGCTGCACGTAGCCATGGCGCACGGCGACCACGTCGCCGGCCTTCACTTCCCGTGCGGGCTTCTGCACCTCCTGCCCGTTCACGCTGACGCGGCCGCGGCCGATCTCGTCCACGGCGAGCGTGCGCGTCTTGAAGAAGCGCGCCGCCCACAACCACCTGTCGATGCGCTGCCGATCCATCTCTGTGGGTATTGTCCCCCACCGCGGGCAAATCCGGATGGCTCGCGCCAAGGCCCGGCTACGATGGACGCATGAAGCAGTCCCCCGCCCGCACCGAAGCCCTGCCGCTGGACGGCCAGCGCATCCTCGAGCTTGCGGCGAAGTCCATGTTCGACCTGTTCGCGAACGCGAGCGAAGGCATGCTGCTCGTCGACCGCGATTCGCGCGTCGTCTGGATCAACGACCAGTACCGCCGCTACCTGCCCGCGCTGGGCTTCCCGCGCGAGGAGGATTTCGTCGGCCATCCCGTGTCCGAGGTCATCCAGAACACGCAGATGCACCGCGTGATCCAGACGGGCAAGCCCATCCTGATCGACCTGCTCTCCAACCGCGCGGGCACGTTCGTCGTCAGCCGCATCCCGCTGCGCGACGAAAACGGCGAAGTCATCGGCGCGCTGGGCATCGTGCTCTTCGACCACCCGGAGACGACGCTGCAGCCCCTCATCCACAAGTTCGCCGCCCTGCAGCGCGACCTGGACGATGCGCGGCGCGAACTCGCCACGCAGCGGCGCAACAAGTACACGCTGGCGAGCTTCGTCGGCAGCAGCCCCGCCGCCACCGAAGTGAAGCGCCAGGCACGCCGCGCGGCGATGTCGTCCAGCCCGGTGCTGCTGCTCGGCGAAACCGGCACGGGCAAGGAACTGCTCGCGCACGCGATCCACGCCGCGTCGGGCCGCGCCAACGGGCCGCTCGTGGGCGTGAACATCGCGGCCGTTCCCGACACGCTGCTCGAGGCCGAGTTCTTCGGCGTCGCACCGGGCGCGTACACGGGCGCCGACCGCAAGGGCCGCGACGGCAAGTTCAAGCTGGCCGACGGCGGCACGCTGTTCCTCGACGAGATCGGCGACATGCCGCTGGTGCTGCAGCCGAAGCTGCTGCGCGCGTTGCAGGAAGGCGAGATCGAGCCCTTGGGCTCCAACAAGCTGGTGCCGTTCGATGCGCGCGTGATCGCCGCGACGTCGCGCGACCTCGGTGAGCTGGTGCGGCAAGGCAAGTTCCGCGAAGACCTGTTCTACCGCCTCAATGTGCTGCCCATCCGCGTGCCCGCCTTGCGCGAGCGGCTCGCCGACGTCCCCGCGCTCATCGAGGTGCTGGCCGAGGACATCGGCTTGCGCAACGGCTCGCCCGCGCCGGACTTCAGCGCGGACGCGATCGCGCTGCTGTCGGCACAGGCGTGGCGCGGCAACATCCGCGAGTTGCGCAACGTGCTGGAGCAGGCCGCGATGCGCAGCGACTCGCCGCACATCGACGTCCCGGGGGTGGAGGAAGTGCTGCGCGAGTCGGGCATCCAGCAGATCCAGCCGCCCGTGCGGCCCGTGGCCTCGACGGCCGCGAAAGCAGGGGACCGCGTGCTGCGGCCGCTCGCGCAACAGGTCGCCGAACTCGAGCGCGAAGCGATCGAAGCGGCGCTGGCTGCCACCTCGGGCAACAAGCTGGCCGCCGCGCGCCTGCTCGGCATCTCGCGCGCCAAGCTCTACGAAAGGCTGGACGCCACCGTCTGAAAATCGGACAACTGTTCGGCTATCAGACAGTTAGACTTGCCTTATTTCCAGACACCACCGTGGTGCGCTGGAAAAAAGTCCAATGAAATCAAAAGGCTTCAGCTTGGCACGCCACGTGCATGAGCCAGCCGGTTCCCGACGAAGTTCATTATTAGAGGAGACACCATGCAACGCCGTTCCTGGCTGGCGCTGGCTGCCATCGCCGCTTCCGCCTTCACCACCCCCTTCGCTTTCGGCCAGGCGAAGGACATCAAGATTGCCCACATCTACAGCCGCACCGGCCCGCTCGAGGCCTACGGCAAGCAGACCCAGACGGGCCTGCAGATGGGATTCGAGTACGCCACGGGCGGCACGATGCAGGTCAACGGCCGCAAGATCGTGCTGATCGAGAAGGACGACCAGGGCAAGCCCGACGTGGGCAAGTCGCTGCTGCAGGCGGCCTACGCCGACGACAAGGTGGACCTCGCCATCGGCCCGACGTCTTCCGGCGTCGCGCTCGCGATGCTGCCGGTCGCCGAGGAATACAAGAAGGTGCTGCTGGTGGAGCCGGCCGTGGCCGACTCGATCACCGGCGAGCGCTGGAACAAGTACATCTTCCGCACCGGCCGCTCGAGCTCGCAGGACGCGATCTCCAACGCGGTGGCCGTCGACCTGCCCAACACCAGCGTCGCGACGCTGGCGCAGGACTACGCCTTCGGCCGTGACGGCGTGAAGGCGTTCAAGGAAGCGCTCAAGAACTCCAAGATCATCCACGAGGAATACCTGCCGCAGACGACGACGGACTTCACCGCCGGCTTCCAGCGCATCGTCGACAACCTGAAGGACAAGCCGGGCCGCAAGGTGATCTTCGTGATCTGGGCCGGCGCGAACCCGCCGTTCGCCAAGCTTGCCGACCTGGACCTGAAGAAGCGCTACGGCATCGACGTGGCAACGGGCGGCAACATCCTGCCGGCCATGGTCCCGTACAACAACTTCCCGGGAATGGAAGGCGCGAGCTACTACTACTTCGGCTTCTCCAAGAACCAGCCGAACCTGTGGCTCGTGACCAACCACTACACGCGCTTCAAGTCGCCGCCGGACTTCTTCACCGCCGGCGGGTTCTCCGCCGCGATGGCCGTGGTCGCCGCGCTCAAGAAGACCGCCGGCGACACCAACACCGACAAGCTCATCGGGGCGATGGAAGGCCTGACCTTCGAGACGCCCAAGGGCAACATGACCTTCCGCAAGGAAGACCACCAGGCCATGCAGTCGATGTACCACTTCCGGGTTTCGCCCGGCGCGCGGCCCGGTGCGATGGCCGACCTGTCCCTCGTGAAGGAAATCAAGCCGACCGAGATGCAGGTGCCGATCAAGAACAAGCGCTAGCCACCGCTTTCCACGGGCGCGGCCGCGCCCCTTTTTGTTCCGTTGATTGAGAGAACCCCCGGGCACACGGGGGCGAGGGGCTGTTCGACCCTCAACCACCAAGGAGACACTCAATGACGTTCCAGAAAGCGCTTCGTGCCCTCGTGGGTGCGGCGGCCCTTGCCATCGCGTTCGCCGCCCAGGGGGCAGTCCCGCTTGCGAAGTACAACGTCGACAAGACGCAGACCACCGTGTCGGGCCTCTCGTCCGGCGGCTTCATGGCGAACCAGCTCGGCTACGCGCATTCGTCGCTGTTCAAGGGCGTGGCGGTCTTCGCCGGCGGCCCGTACATGTGCGCGGGCCACAACAACTACACGGCGTGCATGTACAACGCGTCGATCTCCAGCGCCATGCTGACGACGATGCAGAACGACATCAACGCTTGGAGCGGCAACCAGATCGACGCCAAGTCGAACGTCGCCGGCCAGAAGGTCTACATGTTCGTCGGCACGAGCGACTTCACCGTGGGGCCGAACCCCATGAACGCGGTGCAGACGCAGTACACGAACAACGGCGTGGCGGCGGCGAACCTGTCGTACGTGCAGCGCGCCAGCACGGCCCACGTCTTCCCGACCGACTTCGACGCCACCGGCAACAACGCCTGCAATTCCAGCTCCTCCCCGTACATCAGCAACTGCGGCTACGACGGCGCGAAGGCGATGTTCGAGAAGTTCTACGGCACGCTGAATGCGCGCAACAACGCGCCGGCGGCGGGCAACTACATCCAGTTCGACCAGACGCCGTACATCGCCGGCAACCCGGGCATGTCGCCCAACGGCTGGCTCTACGTGCCGGCCAATTGCGCGAGCGGCGCGCAGTGCAAGGTGCACGTGGCCCTGCACGGCTGCCAGCAGAACTACGACACCATCGGCGACAAGTACGTCAAGAACACCGGCATCACTCGCTGGGCCGACACCAACAGCATCATCGTGCTGTTCCCGCAGACCAAGGTGGACAGCACCAGCCGCCAGACGTCCGCCAGCGGCTCGCTCGGCAACCCGAACGGCTGCTGGGACTGGATCGGCTGGTACGGCACCAATTTCTCGCAGAAGGCCGGCACGCAGGTCGCCGCGATCAAGGCGATGGTCGACCAGGTCTCGTCCGGCACGGGCGGCGGGGGCGGCGGCGGCACGCTGCCGGCGCCCACGGGCGTGGCGACGAGCGGCGCGACCAACACCACGATGAACATCACGTGGGGCGCGGTCACCGGCGCCTCCGGCTACAACGTCTTCCGCAACGGCGGCAAGGTCAACGGCAGCCTGGTCGCGGGCACGAGCTTCACCGACAGCGGGCTGGCCGCGGGTACCACCTACTCCTGGTCCGTCGCCGCGGTCGACTCCGCCGGCACGCAGGGCGCGATGTCGTCGTCCGTGAACGGCACCACGACGGGCGCCACGCCCGTCTGCTACACGGCCAACAACTACAACCACACCGTCGCCGGCCGCGCGCACCAGAGCGGCGGCTACGCATACGCCAACGGGTCCAACCAGAACATGGGCCTGTGGAACGTCTACACCGTGACAACCCTGAAGCAGACCGGCACGAACTACTACGTGATCGGCACCTGTCCCTGATCGTCCACTTTCTCCCATGAACCAATGAGCCTGCTCGCGACCAAGGACCTGACCATCCGCTTCGGCGGCCACGTGGCGGTCAACGGCGTCACCTGTGCCTTCCAGCCGGGAACGCTGACCGCCATCGTCGGCCCCAACGGGGCAGGGAAGACCACCTACTTCAACCTGATCTCCGGGCAGCTCAAGGCCACGGCCGGGCAGGTCACGCTCAACGGGCGCGACCTCTCCGGCCTTTCGGCCGCGCAGCGCACGCGCGCCGGCCTGGGCCGCGCGTTCCAGCTCACCAACCTGTTCCCGCGCCTGACGGTGATGGAGAACGTGCGCCTCGCGGTGCAGGCAGCGCGCGAAGGCGACCACCGCCGCGGCTTCAACCTGTGGAGCATCTGGAGCGACCACAAGGCGCTGCTGCAGCGTGCCGACGAAATCCTCGAGTCGGTCGCGATGAAGGACAAGGAGAACGAACTGGTGGCCAGCCTGCCGCACGGCGACCAGCGCAAGCTGGAGGTCGCGCTGCTCATGGCGCTGGATGCGCAGGTGTTCATGTTCGACGAGCCCACCGCCGGCATGAACGCCGCCGAAGCGCCCGTGATCCTGAACCTGATCCGCAGGCTCAAGGAAGACGCCAGCAAGACCATCCTGCTCGTGGAACACAAGATGGACGTCGTGCGCGAGCTCGCCGATCGCATCATCGTGCTGCACAACGGCGCGCTGGTGGCGGACGGCGCGCCCGCCGAAGTCATCGCCTCGCCGATCGTGCAGGAGGCCTACCTGGGCGTCAGCGCCGAGAAGGCGGGCGAGGAGCGCGAGGTGCCGCTGGAGCGGCCCGAGCTGCGCGTGGTGAACGGGGGCGGCAAATGAACGAGAACATCCTCGAGCTCTCGGGCGTGCACACGCACATCGGGGCGTACCACATCCTGCACGGCGTGGACTTCACCGTGCGCCGCGGCCAGCTCACGATGCTGCTCGGGCGCAACGGCGCCGGCAAGACGACGACGCTGCGCACGATCATGGGCCTGTGGCGCGCCTCGCAGGGCCGCATCGTGTTCAACGGCCAGGACATCACCAAGCTCGCCACGCCGCAGATCGCGCAGCTGAACGTGGCCTACGTGCCCGAGAACATGGGGATCTTCGCGGACCTCACCGTGAAGGAGAACATGCTGCTGGCCGCGCGCTGGGCCAAGAACATCGGGCAGATCGACTCGACGCGGCTGCAGTGGATCTTCTCGCTGTTCCCGGCCGTGGAGAAGTTCTGGAACCACCCGGCCGGCAAGCTCTCGGGCGGGCAAAAGCAGATGCTGGCCGTCTCGCGCGCGATCGTGGAGCCGCGCGAGCTGCTGATCGTCGACGAGCCGAGCAAGGGCCTGGCCCCCGCGATCATCAACAACATGATCGACGCGTTCGCGCAATTGAAGGCGAGCGGCGTCTCCATCCTGCTCGTCGAGCAAAACATCAACTTCGCCAAGCGCCTGGGCGACAACGTCGCCGTGATGGACAACGGCCGCATCGTGCACACCGGTTCGATGCAGCAGCTGGCCGAGGACGAGGAATTGCAGCACTCGCTGCTGGGGCTCGCGATATGAAGAGCGATTTCGACTGGAAACCCGTCGCGCTGGTCCCGCTGCTGGCGCTCATCGTGCTGCCGTTCATCGGCTCGCCGTCCACCTGGCTCACGCTCACCGTGGCGGGCCTGGCGATGGGCATGATCGTGTTCATCATCGCCTCGGGCCTCACGCTGGTCTTCGGCCTGATGGACGTCCTGAACTTCGGGCATGGCGTGTTCATCGCGCTCGGCGCCTTCGTGGCGACCAGCGTGCTGGGCTCGATGGGCGACTACACCGGCTCCGAAAGCCTGGTGCAGAACCTGCTGGCCGTGCTGCCGGCGATGGTCATCGCGATGCTGGTCGCCGGCGCCATCGGCCTGGCTTTCGAGCGCTTCATCGTGCGCCCGGTGTACGGCAACCACCTCAAGCAGATCCTGATCACGATGGGCGGGATGATCATCGGCGAGGAGCTGATCAAGGTCATCTGGGGCCCGCTGCAGATCCCGCTGCCGCTGCCCACGGCCATGCGCGGCTCCTACTTCGTCGGCGACGCCAACATCGAGAAGTACCGCATCGTCGCGGTGATCGTCGGCCTGGCGGTGTTCGGCATCCTGTGGTGGGTGCTGACGCGCACGAAGATCGGCCTCCTGATCCGCGCCGGCGTGCAGGACCGCGAGATGGTCGAGTCGCTCGGCTACCGCATCAAGGTGCTGTTCATCGGGGTGTTCGTGGTCGGCAGCGCACTCGCAGGCCTGGGGGGCGTGATGTGGGGCCTGTACCAGCAGAACGTCATCCCGCAGATGGGCGCCCAGGTCAACGTGCTGATCTTCATCGTGCTGATCATCGGCGGGCTGGGCTCCACGACCGGTGCGCTGATCGGCGCGCTGCTGGTGGGCCTGATGGCCAACTACACCGGCTTCCTGGTGCCGAAGGCGGCCCTCTTTTCCAACATCGCGCTGATGATGGCCATCCTGCTGTGGCGGCCCCAGGGCGTTTACGCACTGTCGAAGTGAGGCCGCGATGCTGACCCGACTCCTCTCCAACGACTACCCGCGCAGCCGCGTGCTGGCCGTGCTCCTCGTCGCGCTCGTCGTCGCGCTGGCGCTGACGCCCTTCATTTTCCCGGGTGCGAAGGCGCTGAGCGTCGCCGCCAAGGTGCTGGTCTTCGTCGTGCTGGTCGCGAGCTTCGACCTGCTGCTGGGCTACACCGGCATCGTGAGCTTCGCACACACGATGTTCTTCGGCATCGGCGCGTATGGCATCGCGATCGCCGCCACGCGCATGGGCCCGGGCTGGGGCTCGATCCTCGTGGGCCTCGTGGCAGCGCTCGCGCTGTCGTTCGTGCTCGCCTTGCTGGTCGGCCTGTTCTCGCTGCGCGTCAAGGCGATCTTCTTCTCGATGATCACGCTGGCGGTGGCCGCGGCCTTCCAGACGCTGGCGTCGCAGCTGTCGGACCTCACGGGCGGCGAAGACGGCCTGACCTTCAAGATGCCCGAGCTGCTGTCGCCCAGCTTCCAGCTCACCGAGTCAATCGACGGCCGCATGATCACCTACTACCTGCTGTTCGTCGTGGCCGTGGTGCTGTTCCTGGCGATGCTGCGCATCGTCAACTCGCCGTTCGGCCGCGTGCTGCAGGCGATCCGCGAGAACGAGTTCCGCGCCGAGGCCATCGGCTACCGCGTGGTCTATTTCCGCACGATGTCGAGCATCCTGTCGGCGCTGTTCGCCACGCTGGCCGGCGCGATGCTGGCGATCTGGCTGCGCTACAACGGGCCGGACACCTCGCTGTCGTTCGAGATCATGCTCGACGTGCTGCTGATCGTCGTCATCGGCGGCATGGGGACGATCTACGGCGCCTTGCTGGGCGCCGGCATCTTCCTCGTCGCGCAAAGCTACCTGCAGGACCTGCTGAAGCTGGCTTCCGACGCCGCGTCCGGCGTGTCGTGGCTGGCCGCGCTGCTGTCGCCCGACCGGTGGCTGCTGTGGCTCGGCGTCCTGTTCGTGCTGTCCGTCTACTACTTCCCGACAGGCGTCGTCGGCCGCCTGCGTGCGGCGCGCCGCGCCTGAAACCATTCAATCCCAACCGGAGGAGACGAAGTGAACATGAAGAACCTGTGGGCCCTGGGCCTCGTGGCGCTGCTCGCCGCGTGCGGCGGCGGGGGCGGCAACGACCCCACCGTGCGCATGACGCACCTGGGCGAGGTGAAGGGGGCCGAAGACTTCGGCCAGGGCACGTATTCGTGGAAGGGCATTCCCTTCGCGGCGCCGCCCACCGGCGCGCTGCGCTGGAAGGCGCCGGCCGAGCCGCAAGCGTGGACGTCGACCAAGCTCACGCAGTCGTTCGGCAATGCGTGCGCGCAGTACGGGCGCATCTACGGCCCCGGCACCAACAACACCTACGACGCGACGATCGGCACCACGCTGAACACCGCCGTGGGCAGCGAGGACTGCCTGTACCTGAACGTCTGGCGCCCGGGCACGAACGACGGCAACCTGCCCGTGATCGTGTTCTTCCACGGCGGCAGCAACGTGTCGGGCTACACCGCCGACCCGGTCTACAACGGCAGCGCCTTGGCCAAGAACGCCAACGCCGTGGTGGTCACGCCGAACTTCCGCCTGGGCGTGCTCGGCTTCTTCAGCCTGCCGCAGCTCAAGACGGGCGATGCGCAGACCAACTCCGGCAACTTCACGCTGCTCGACAGCATCAAGGCGCTGGAGTGGGTGCGCAAGAACGCCGCGGCCTTCGGCGGCAACCCGGACAACGTGACCATCGTCGGCCAGTCGGCCGGCGCGATCAACGTGTGGGCGCTGCAGACCTCGCCGCTGATGGTGGCGGCCAGCCCGAAGCTGTTCCACAAGGTGGTGCCGCTGTCCGGCGGCATCTCGATGGCGACCAACCTGCCGGCCGGCAGCATCCCGACGCTCTCGCCCGCGGTTGTCTACAACGCGCAAGGCACGGCGATGCTGCAGAACCTGCTGATCGCCGATGGCCTGGCGACGGACGTGGCATCGGCGAATGCGTACATCGCCACCCGCACCGACGCGCAGATCGCCGACTACGTGCGCGGCAAGACCAGCGCGCAGCTGTTCACGACGCTGCTCACCAAGCTGGCGCTCGCCGGCCTGGCGGGCTCGGGCCCCATCCCCGAGGGCACGGTCGTCGCATCCGATCCCATCGCCGCGATCAACGCCGGCAACTACGTGAAGGTGCCGGTCCTCGCGGGCAACACGCGCGACGAAGGCAAGCTGTTCCCGTCGTTCCTGCCGCTCGTCGGCGGCACGGGCAACGCGCGCATCGTCACCGACGCGCAGCTGTTCGCCAACCACTTCTCGTACAACCCCAACGCCACGCCGCAGACGACGGTCGACCAGTGGCTTGCCGCGTCCTACCTGCCGGTGAACGCGCCGACCACCGGCTTCACGGCGCGCGCCGAAACGCTCAACGCCGTGTTCTTCGGCCGCAGCCGCGACAACGTGCTGAACTCGCTGAAGACGCAGCAGAGCAACGTGTACTACTACCGCTTCGACTGGGACGAGCAGCCGGCCCCGTGGAACGACATCTACGGCGCGGTGCACCTGGTGGACCTGCCGTTCCTCTTCGGCACCTTCGGCCCCTCGCTGTTCGGGAACGTGTGGTTCAACGAAGCCAACAAGCCCGGCCGCCTGGAGCTGTCCGCCGCGATGATGCAGACGATGTCCGCCTTCGCGCGCACCGGCGACCCGAACAACGCCGCGCTGGGCGTGACGTGGCCGGTGTGGCCGAACAAGCTGGTGTTCGACGCCACGCCGACGGCCAAGGCCATCCACGTCGAGTAAGGGCCGCAGAGCCCGCCCAGGGAGTTGTCATTCCACCAAGCAGTCAGGAGACGAATGTCATGAAGTCATGGACGTCGTTGGGAACGAAAACCCTGGGCGCGCTCGCGCTCTGCATCGCGGCGACGGGAGCCGCCGCGGACATCGTCGTGGGGCAGGTCGCGCCCCTGTCGGGCGTGCTGGCCAGCACCGGGCGCCAGATGGTGCTGGGCGGCCAGATCTATTTCGACCACGTCAACTCGCGCGGGGGCATCAACGGCCAGAAGGTCAAGGTGCTGGTGGCCGACGACGGCTACAAGGTCGACGAGACGGTGCGCCTCACGAAGGAGATGCTGGCCAAGCCGGAGGTGGTCGCGCTGTTCGGCTTCGCCGGCACGGCCAATATCGGCAAGCTGCTGGCCGACAAGGTGCTGGAGGAGGGCGGCGCGCCGCTCGTCGCCCCGTACACCGGCGGCGAGCCGCTGCGCAGCCCGTACAACCCGTGGATCTTCCACGTGCGCGCCGGCTACGCGGACGAGGCCGAGCACATGGTGCAGCAGCTCACGACGCTGGGCATGAAGCGCATCGCCGTGATGTACCAGGATGACGGCTTCGGCAAGGCGGGCCTCGCGGGCGTCGAGTCGGCGATGGCGCGGCGCAACCTGAAGCTCGTGACCACCGCCGGCTACGAGCGCAACACCGACAAGGTCGACGAGGCGGTGAAGAAGATCAAGGCCGCGGACCCGCAGGCCATCATCATGATCTCCATCAACAAGCCGACCGCGGCCTTCGTCAAGCAGTACCGCGAGTCGGGCGGCGGCGCGCAGCTGCTGAACATCTCGGTGGTGGACCCGGCGGAGCTCGTGAAGCTCGCCGGCCTGAAGAACGCGCACGGCCTGGGCATCAGCCAGGTCGTGCCCTATCCCTACATGGCGAACCTGCCGGCGATCCGCGAGTACCAGGACCTGCTGCGCAAGTACGCGCCGAACGAGCCGGTTAACTACACCAGCTTCGAGGAGTTCCTCGGCGCCAAGGTGCTGGTCGAGGCGCTGCGCCGCGCCGGCCCGGCCCCGACGCGCGCGAAGGTGATCAAGGCGCTGGAGTCGCTCGCGAACTTCGACCTGGGCGGCATCACGGTGAGCTTCGCGCCGGACAACCGCATCGGCTCCAAGTACGTGGAAGTCACGGTGATCGGAAGCACCGGCAAGCTGCTGAAGTAGAACAACCCCAGAGAGGACAGAGGATGGGCCCGAGCTCCCGCTACGCAACCTGCGCCGGCCGCGAGATCCACTACACGGAGTGGGGTGCGCAGCACCCGCGCACCGTCATCGCCTGGCACGGGCTCGCGCGTACCGGGCGCGACATGGACGAACTGGCGGAGCACCTGTCGGCGCGCTACCGGGTGATCTGCCCCGACACGCTCGGGCGCGGCTACAGCCAGTGGAGCCCGGATCCCGTCAAGGAATACACGCTGTCGTTCTACGCGAAACTGGCCCTCGAGCTGATGGACCGGCTGGACATCGCCGACGCGCACTGGGTGGGCACGTCCATGGGCGGCGCGATCGGCACGGTGAGCGCATCGGGCATCTTCCAGCCCAAGCTCAAGTCGCGCATCAAGAGCCTGGTCCTCAACGACAACGCGCCCAAGCTCGCCGACGCGGCGCTCGCACGCATCCGCGCTTATGCAGGCAACCCGCCGTCGTTCGACACGATGGCGGAACTGGAAGCGTTCTTCCGGCAGGTCTACAAGCCCTTCGGCTGGATGAGCGATGCCCAGTGGCGGCGCCTGGCGGAAACCTCCGCGCGCCGCCTGCCGGACGGCCGCTGGACGCCGCACTACGACCCGCAGATGGTGCGGCAGTTCACCGACCACCCGAACGACTACGACATCTGGGCGCACTACGACGTGCTGGAGATCCCGGTGCTGTGCCTGCGCGGCGCGGAGTCGGACCTGGTGCAGCGCGACGCCACCGACGAGATGATGCGGCGCGGCCCGGGGCTGCGTGGCCTCACGCGCATCGTCGAGATTCCCGGCTGCGGCCATGCGCCCGCCCTGAACGTCCCGGAGCAACTGGACCTGGTGATGTCCTTCATCGATCAGCACGACGCGGCGCCCGCGCCCTCGAAGGGCCCCCGCGCCGCGGCGCTGTCCTGATCAGCGCGTCGGCCACCCGGCGAGGTGGCGCTCGGCGATCGTTGCGAGCGCCGTGATCCACGCGGAGTCGTCGTTGAGGCACGGGATGTAGCGGAACTCCCTGCCGCCGGCCGTGAGGAAGGCGGACTGGCCTTCGATCGCGATCTCCTCCAGCGTCTCGAGGCAGTCGCCGGTGAAGCCCGGGCAGACGACATCCACGCGCTTGACGCCGCGCTTGCCGAGCGAGCGCAAGGTGGCCTCCGTCGCGGGTTCGAGCCACTTCGCGCGGCCGAACCGGGACTGGAAGCTCACCGTGAAGTCCTTCGCATCGAGACCGAGGCGTCCCGTGACGCGGCGCGCGGTTTCCAGGCACTGGTCGCGGTACGGGTCGCCCAGCTTCACCGTGCGTTCCGGCACGCCGTGGAAACTCAGCACCAGGTGGTCCGGGCGGCCGCCGTCGCGCCACGAGCGTTCGATGCGCCGCACGAGCGCCTCGGTGTACCCGCTGTCGTCGTGGTAGCTGTTGACGAAACGGATCTCCGGCACCACCCGCGTGCGCGCGGCCCAGCGCCCGACCTCGTCGATCACGCTCGCCGTGGTGGAGCACGAGTATTGCGGGTAGGCCTGCAGGACGAGCACGTGGCGAATGCCCTCGGCGTGCAGCGCATCGAGCTGGGAAGCAATCGACGGCGCGCCGTAGCGCATCGCGTGGCGCACCTTCAGCTTGTGGCCGCGCTCGCCCAGCCAGCCTTGCAGCAGCTTGGCCTGCTTTTCGGTCCACACCTGCAGGGGCGAGCCCTCGGGCGTCCAGATCTTGGCGTACTTGGCCGCCGACTTCGGCGCGCGCAGGGGCAAGATCACGCCGCGCAGGAGCGGCAGCCACAGCGCGGGAGGGATCTCGACGACGCGCGGGTCCGACAGGAACTGCGCCAGGTAGCGCCGCACCGCGGCCGGCGTCGGCGCTTCGGGCGTGCCGAGGTTGCACCAGAGGATCGCGCATTGCATTGCGCTATTCTCACTGAATGCTCGACATTGCCCGGATCAAGGCCGTCAGCCTCGACCTCGACGACACGCTGTGGCCCATCTGGCCCACGATCGAGCGCGCCGAGAAGGTGCTGCACGACTGGCTCGTCGACAACGCGCCCATGGCTGCCGCGCTCTTCTCCAGCCCGGGCGCGCTGCGCGACATCCGCGACTACATGGCGAGCAACCGGCCCGAACTGAAGCACGACCTGAGCGCCGTGCGGCGCGAGTCGATCCGCCTGGCCCTGTACCGCGCCGGCGAGAACCCGCTGCTGGCGGACAAGGCGTTCGAGGTGTTCTTCGCCGAGCGCCAGCGCGTGGACCTTTTCGAGGACGCGCGCCCCGCGCTCGAATACCTCGCGGCGCGCTTCCCGCTGGTGAGCATCTCCAACGGCAACGCGGACCTGGCGCGCGTCGGCATCGCGGAGTTCTTCCGCGCCGCCATCTCGGCGCGCGAGTTCGGCGTGGGCAAGCCCGACCCGCGCATCTTCCACGCCGCCGCCGGCGCGGTGGACGTGACGCCCGAGGACATGTTGCACGTCGGCGACGACGCGACACTGGACGCGCTGGGCGCATTGAACGCCGGGATGCAGGCAGTGTGGGTGAACCGCTCGGACCACCTGTGGCCGCACGAGCAGCAGCCGCAGGTGACCGTGAGCCACCTCACGGAACTCTGCGAACTGCTCGGCTAGAGGCGCCCCAGGGCCTGCACCTTCCAGGCCAGCCAGAACTTGCGCACCGGCGTGAGGCTCACGCGCTGGTGCAGCACCTGGAAGCCGTCGCGCTCGATCTCGTCCAGCAGCGTGCGGTAGATGCTGGCCATCATCAGCCCGGGTTTCTGGGCACGGCGGTCTTCGGGCGGCAGGAGCGCGAGCGCCTCGTCGTAATAACGCCGCGCGCGGTCCGCCTGGAACTTCATCAGCGCCGTGAAACGGTCGGAGTAGCGCCGCTCCAGGATCTCCTGCGACTTCACGTCGAACTGCTGCAGTTCGTTCACGGGCAGGTAGATGCGCCCGCGCATCGCGTCTTCGCCGACGTCGCGGATGATGTTGGTGAGCTGGAACGCCAGGCCCAGCTTGTGCGCGTATTCGGTGGTCTGCGGCTGCGACTGGCCGAAGATGCGCGCCGCCACCTCGCCCACGATGCCCGCGACCAGGTGGCAGTAACGCTCCAGGCCCGGGAAGTCCAGGTAGCGCGTCTGCTGCAGGTCCATCTCGCAGCCTTCGATCACCGCCTGCAGCTGCCGCTCCTCGATGCCGTAGTCCGGCGCGCACGGCATGAGCGCGCGCATCACCGGGTGCTCGGGCTGGCCACGAAAGGACTTCGCGACTTCGGAGCGCCACCACGCGAGCTTCGTGCGTGCCACGCCCGGGTCGCTCACTTCATCGACCACGTCGTCGACCTCGCGGCAGAACGCATAGAAGGCCGTGATCGCCGCGCGCCGCGGCCTGGGCAGGAAGAGGAAGGCGTAATAAAAGCTGCTGCCCGAGGCGGCAGCTTTCTGCTGGACGTAATCCTGCGGCGTCATCGCGGGCGATTGTCGCCGAGCGCGTCGCGGAACTCGCGTGCGATGCGCGCACGGCTGCCCAGCGACAGGAGCACGCGCAGGAGGAGCCAGCGCACTTCGCTGCGCGGCACCTTGATGCGTTCGTGCGCGGCGCGCGGGCCCGCGGCCCGAAGCAGCGCGAGCGTCCGTGCGCCGATCAAGGCGGGCAATGCACTGGCCACGCGCATGCGCCTGCTTTCGAGTGCGAGCGAATAGCGCAAGCCGCATTCGAGCCCCTCGCGTGCCCTGGCGAACCACGGTTCGCGCGCCGCGGGGAGGTAGCGCCGCCCGGTCGCGAGGTCCTGCGCTTCGTCGCGCAGCACGTTCACGAGCTGCAAGGCCATGCCGTAGCGCTTGCCCAGGTCCATCAGCTCGGGTGGGGGGAGGGTGGCGAAGCCGGCGACGTGCCGCAAGCCCAGGCGCGTCCAGAACTCGCCGACGCAGCCGGCGACGAGGTAGGTGTACTCGTCCAGCTCGCCGTCGTCCGCCAGCGACGCCGGATTCGCGGCGGAAGCGTCGCCGAAGCGCTCGACGTCCAGCCGCTGGCCGCGCGTGATGTGGCCCAGGACCGTGAGCACGTCGGCTCGATCCGCTTCGTCGAGCGCCTGCAGCTCGCCCATGCAGGCCGGAAGCGCCTGCAGCAGCTGGCGCTCCTGCGGGGTTTCGGCGGCGTCGAGCCGGATGGGTTCGGCGGGGCGCTCGCCGCGCACCATGCCCAGGAACCGGTCCAGCAAGGCCAGCCGTTCGGCCCTGCCGGCGCCGGGGGCATCGGCCAGGGTGTCCGATGCCCGGGCCAGCAGGTAGCCCAAGCCCACCGGCCGCCCCAATCCCGGCGGCAGGAGGCGGATCGACAGGTAGAAGGACCGGGAAACGCCTTCCAGGAGCGTCAGCAGGGCGGGGTCCGGGCGCGAACGGTCGGGCATGGCGGCGGATTGTCGCTTGACAAGGCTGAGCGGTTCCCCTAGATTACTAACCAGTCAGTCAGTAAGGTTGCCCTCGTCTCCCTTTTCCCGAAAAGAAACTGCCATGTCTCCCCGACTCCGTTCCCTCCCGCTGGCTCTGGCCGTCGCCGCCGCCGTCCTGGCGGGCTGCTCCCGGCAGGAAGCCGCCCCCGAGCCCATCCGTTCCGTCAAGGTGATCACCGTCGGCGTGGACACCTTCCAGGCCAGCCACGAGTTCGCGGCCGAGGTGAAGCCGCGCGTCGAGTCGCGCCTGGGCTTCCGCGTGGGCGGCAAGATCATCAAGCGCCAGGCCGAAGTGGGGCAGCGCGTGAAGGCCGGCGACGTGCTGGCGCAGCTCGATGCGCGCGATTACCAATTGGCGGCCGAAGCGGCCCGGGCGCAAGTGAATGCGGCCCAGACCAACCGCGACCTGGCCGGGGCGGACTTCAAGCGTTACGCGGCCCTGCGCGAGCAGAACTTCATCAGCGGCGCGGAACTGGAGCGCCGGGAAACCACCTTGAAGGCCGCGCAGGCGCAGCTGGACCAGGCCAAGGCGCAGCTCGCCGCGCAAGGCAACCAGGCTACCTACGCGAGCCTCGTCGCCGATGCGCCGGGCGTGATCACGGCCGTCGAAGCCGAGTCGGGGCAGGTCGTGAACCCCGGCATGACGGTCGTTCGCGTCGCCGTCGACGGCCCGCGCGACGTCGTGTTCTCCGTGCCGGAGGACAAGGTCGCCGCGATCAAGGCCGGCACCGAGGTGTCGGTGCGCATCTGGTCCGACAACCGCGACGTCAAGGGCAAGGTGCGCGAAGTGGCGGCCGCCGCCGACCCCGTTACGCGCACGTACCCGATCAAGGTTTCGCTCGACGCGGGGGTGAACGTGCCGCTCGGCGCGACGGTGTACGTTGCCCCGCAGGCGCTCAGCATGCAGGGCATGCCCGTGATCAAGCTGCCGACCAGCGCGCTGCGCAAGGAAGGCAACGGCACGGCCGTGTGGGTGCTGGACAAGCAGACGATGACGGTGAAGTCGCAGCCGGTGGTGATCGCCACGGCCGACGGCAACGAGGCGGTGATCGCGTCGGGCCTGCAGCCGGGCATGCTGGTGGTCAGCGCCGGCGTGCATGTGCTGTCGCCGGGCCAGAAGGTCGCGATCTTCCGCGAGCGCTCGGCCGCGCCGGCCAACGCCGTCGCGCAGGAGCAGGCGAAGACCGTTGCCGCCACCGAAGGCGGCGCACCCGTCTCGAAGTGAGGCCGCGATGAGCACCGACGTGCAGCCCAAGGAGAAGTTCAACCTCTCCAAGTGGGCGCTGGACCACCCCGAGCTCACGCGCTACCTGATGGTGGTGCTGATGCTGCTGGGTTTCGCCGCCTACTTCCAGCTCGGGCAGGACGAAGACCCGCCTTTCACCTTCCGCGCGATGGTCGTGCGCACCTACTGGCCCGGCGCGACGGCGCAGCAGGTGGCCGAGCAGGTCACCGACAAGATCGAGCGCTCGCTGCAGCAGGCGCCTTACGCCGACAAGATCCGCAGCTACTCCAAGCCGGGCGAGTCGCAGATCATTTTCCAGATCAAGGACAACTCGAAGCCCACCGATGTCGCCAACGTCTGGTACACGGTGCGCAAGAACATCGGCGACATGAAGTACACGCTGCCGCCGGGCATCCAGGGGCCGTTCTTCAACGACGACTTCGGCGACGTATACGGCGTGATCTACGCGCTGGAGTCCGACGGCTACAGCTACGCGGAGGTCAAGCAGTTCGCCGACGACGTGCGCCAGAACCTGCTGCGCGTGCAGGACGTGGCCAAGGTCGAACTGTTCGGCGTGCAGGATGAAAAACTCTTCGTCGAGATCTCGCAGAAGCGCCTGGCCGAGCTGGGCCTGGACCTGAATCAGGTGCTGGCGCAGCTGGGCCAGCAGAACGCAGTGGAATCCGCCGGCGCCGTGCAGACCCCGTTGGACGTGGTGCAGGTGCGCGTGGCCGGCCAGTTCGAGGCCGTGAGCCAGCTGCGTGCCATGCCGATCCGCGGCACCTCCGGCAACCAATTGCGCCTGGGCGACATCGCCGAGATCAAGCGCGGCTACGTCGACCCGCCCTCGGTGAAGGTGCGCCACGACGGCAAGGAAGTGATCGCGCTGGGTGTGTCCATGGCCAAGGGCGGCGACATCATCCGCCTGGGCAAGTCGCTCAAGACCGAGTTCCATCGCATCGAGGACGGCCTGCCCGCCGGCATCAAGCTCGTGCAGATCCAGGACCAGCCGAAGGCCGTGTCGAACTCCGTGGGCGAGTTCGTGCGCACGCTGATCGAGGCGGTCGCCATCGTGCTGGCCGTGAGCTTCCTCGCGCTGGGCCTGCACAAGCGCCCCGACGCCGCGGCGCTGCCGCTGTGGAAGCGCTGGTATATCGACATGCGCCCCGGCCTCGTCGTCGGCATCACGATCCCGCTGGTGCTGGCCGTCACGTTCCTGGCGATGGACTACTGGGGCATCGGCCTGCACAAGATCTCGCTGGGCTCGCTGATCATCGCGCTGGGCCTGCTGGTCGACGACGCGATCATCGCCGTGGAGATGATGGTGCGGAAGATGGAGGAGGGCTACGACAAGGTCCGCGCCGCCACCTTCGCGTACGAGATCACGGCGATGCCGATGCTCACGGGCACGCTCATCACGGCGACGGGGTTCCTGCCGATCGGCCTGGCGAAGTCCACCGTCGGTGAATACACCTTCGCGATCTTCGCGGTGACGGTGATCGCGCTGGTCCTGAGCTGGCTCGTCTCCGTGTACTTCGTGCCCTACCTCGGGCAGGCGCTGCTGAAGGAAAAGCCGCCCACCAGCGAACACCACGAGCACTTCGACACGCCGTTCTACCGCAACTTCCGCAAGCTCGTGGACTGGTGCGTGGAGCACCGCTGGAAGACCATAGGCGCCACCATCGCCGTGTTCTTCCTCGGCATCGTCGGCATGGGCAAGGTGCAGCAGCAGTTCTTCCCCGATTCCAGCCGGCCCGAGATCATGGTCGACATCTGGTTCCCCGAGGGCACGTCCTTCGCCGCGAACGAAGAGGTGACCAAGCGCGTCGAGGCGCGCCTGAAGGCCGAGCCGGGCGTCATCAGCGTGAGCACCTGGGTGGGCTCCGGCGTGCCGCGCTTCTACCTGCCGCTGGACCAGGTGTTCCCGCAGACCAACGTGTCGCAGTTCATCGTGATGCCGCAGGACCTGAAGACGCGCGAGACGCTGCGCGTGAAGTTCCCGGCGCTGCTGGCCACCGAATTCCCCGAGGCGCGCGGCCGCGTGAAGCTGCTGCCCAACGGCCCGCCCGTGCCTTACCCGGTGCAGTTCCGCGTGGTCGGCCCCGACCCCATCGAGCTGCGCACGCGCGCCGACCAGGTGAAGGAAGTCTTCCGCGCCAGCCCCAACACGCGCGGCGTCAACGACAACTGGAACGAGTCGGTCAAGGTGCTGCGCCTCGAGGTCGACCAGGCCAAGGCACGTGCGCTGGGTGTCACCAGCCAGTCCATCGCGCAGGCCTCGCG
This sequence comes from Ramlibacter sp. PS4R-6, assembly GCF_037572775.1. Lineage (NCBI taxonomy): Bacteria > Pseudomonadati > Pseudomonadota > Betaproteobacteria > Burkholderiales > Comamonadaceae > Ramlibacter > Ramlibacter sp. PS4R-6. The sequence continues at coordinate 2,207,628 of NZ_JBBHKA010000001.1, forward strand.
CACCATCCTCGCCGGCACGCCGGTGGGCCAGTTCCGCGAGGGCGACAAGCTGATCGACATCGTGCTGCGCCAGCCGCTGGAGGAGCGCAATGCGCTGACGGACCTGGGCAATGCCTACCTGCCCACCGCGTCCGGCAAGTCGATCCCGCTCACGCAGATCGCGCGCCCCACGTTCACGTGGGAGCCGGGCGTGATGTGGCGCGAGAACCGCGACTACGCCATCACCGTGCAGAGCGACATCGTCGAGGGCCTGCAGGGCGCGACGGTGACCAACGAATTGCTGCCCAAGCTGAAGGAGCTGGAGAAGAAGTGGCCCATCGGCTATGCGATCCAGGTCGCGGGCGCGGTGGAGGAAAGCTCCAAGGGCCAGGGCTCCATCGCCGTCGGCCTGCCCATCGCGATCTTCATCACCTTCACGCTCCTGATGCTCCAGCTGCACAGCTTCGGCCGCTCGCTGCTGGCATTCGGGACGGGCTTCATGGGTATCGCGGGCGTGGCGGGAGCGCTGCTGGTCCTGAACCGGCCCTTCGGTTTCGTCGCGCTGCTGGGCGTGATCGCGCTCTTCGGCATGATCATCCGCAACTCGGTGATCCTGATCGACCAGATCGAGCAAGACCGCGCGGCGGGCGTGCCGACCTGGAACGCGATCGTCGAGTCGGCCGTGCGCCGCTTGCGTCCGATCGTGCTGACGGCCGCGGCGGCCGTGCTGGCGATGATTCCGCTTTCGCGTTCGGTCTTCTGGGGCCCGATGGCCGTGGCCATCATGGGTGGCCTGATCGTTGCGACGGTCCTCACGCTGCTGGCCCTGCCGGCCATGTACGCGGCCTGTTTCCGGGTCAAACGGCCCGGTGAAGAAGAGACTCTGGATCCCGGCCTGCGCCGGGACGACGGCGCGGTGCCCGCCGTCGGCTAAAATTCGCGATTCGCCGATGGCAAGCGGGCCGCCGGGTGACCGGGGCCCGCTTTCCCATTGGGGCAAGCGCGGGTGGCGAAATTGGTAGACGCACCAGGTTTAGGTCCTGACGCCTTCACCGGCGTGTCGGTTCGAGTCCGACCCCGCGCACCAGTCACACGCACATAGACAAGAGAACCACCATGGCCGTCACCGTTGAAACCCTCGACAAGCTCGAGCGCAAGATCACGCTCACGCTTCCCGCGGACGTCATCAAGAACGAGATCGACTCGCGCCTGAAGCGCCTGGCGCGCACCGTCAAGATGGACGGCTTCCGCCCGGGCAAGGTGCCGCTGAACGTCGTCGCCCAGCGCTACGGCTACTCCGTGCACTACGAGGTGATGAACGACAAGGTGGGCGAGGCGTTCGCCCAGGCCGCCAACGAGGCCAACCTGCGCGTGGCCGGCCAGCCCCGCATCACCGAGAAGGACGGGGCCCCCGACGGCCAGCTGGCCTTCGACGCGATCTTCGAGGTCTACCCGGAGGTGAAGATCGGCGACCTGGCCACGGCCGAAGTCGAGCGCCTCGCCACCGAGGTGAGCGACGCCGCCATCGACAAGACGCTGGACATCCTGCGCAAGCAGCGCCGCACCTTCGCGCAGCGCCCGGCCGACGCGCCGGCCGCCGACGGCGATCGCGTGACGGTGGACTTCGAAGGCAAGATCGACGGCGAGCCCTTCCAGGGCGGCAAGGCCGAGGACTTCCAGTTCATCGTCGGCGACGGCCAGATGCTCAAGGAGTTCGAGGACGCCACGCGCGGCATGAAGTCGGGCGAGAGCAAGACCTTCCCGCTGGCCTTCCCCGAGGACTACCACGGCAAGGACGTGGCCGGGAAGCAGGCCGACTTCCTCGTGACCGTCAAGAAGATCGAGCAAGCCAACCTGCCCGAGGTGAACGAAGCCTTCGCCAAGTCGCTGGGCATTCCCGAAGGCACGGTGGAAGGCCTGCGCGCCGACATCAAGAAGAACCTCGAGCGCGAGGTGAAATTCCGCCTGCTGGCCCGCAACAAGCAGGCCGCGATGGACGCGCTGGTCGCGAAGTCCGAGCTGGACCTGCCCAAGTCCGTGGTGCAGGCCGAACTGGACCGTATGGTCGAGCAGGCGCGCGCCGACCTGAAGCAGCGCGGCCTGAAGGACGCCGACAAGGCGCCGATCCCGGAAGACATGTTCCGCCCGCAGGCCGAGCGCCGCGTGCGCCTGGGCCTGGTGGTCGCCGAGCTGGTGCGCACGAACAACCTGGAAGCCAAGGCCGACCAGATCAAGCAGCATGTGGAAGAGCTCGCGGCCAGCTACGAAAAGCCGGCCGAAGTGGTGCGTTGGTACTACGGCGACCGCCGCCGCCTGGCCGAGGTCGAGGCCATCGTCATCGAGAACAATGTCACGGACTTCATCCTGGCCAAGGCCCAGGTGAAGGACAAGAACGTCTCCTTCGACGAGCTGATGCAGCAGCAGTAAGCCGCCGGCCTTACCGCGTAATGGGGCTTGCGCTTCGCCGCGCGGGCCCCATTTCCTTTTGGCATACAGTTACCCCAGTCAAGAACGGAGCCCCCATTCCATGAGCGCACTTGAAACCCGCGGCCTCGGCCTGATCCCGATGGTGATCGAGCAGTCCGGGCGCGGCGAGCGGTCCTACGACATCTATTCGCGCCTGCTGCGCGAGCGCATCGTCTTCCTCGTGGGGCCGGTGAACGACCAGACGGCCAACCTCGTGGTGGCCCAGATGCTCTTCCTGGAGAGCGAGAACCCCGACAAGGACGTGTTCCTGTACATCAACTCGCCCGGCGGCAGCGTGAGCGCCGGCATGGCGATCTACGACACGATGAACTTCATCAAGCCGCAGGTCTCCACCCTGTGCTGCGGCATGGCCGCCAGCATGGGCGCCTTCCTGCTCGCCGCGGGCGCGAAGGGCAAGCGCGTGGCGCTGCCCAACTCGAAGATCATGATCCACCAGGTGCTGGGCGGCGCCCAGGGCCAGGCGACGGACATCGAGATCCACGCCAAGGACATCCTGAAGACCAAGGCGATCATGAACAAGATCCTGGCCGACAAGACCGGCCAGCCGCTGGAGAAAGTCGAGCGCGACACCGAGCGCGACTATTTCCTCGACGCCGAAGAGGCCAAGTCGTACGGCCTCGTGGACCAGGTGCTCGCGCACCGGCCGTAAGGCTCCCATCCGAGGTTGCTCCACAGCAACGGCGCTTCCCGTCCTACGGGAGGCGCCTTGGCGTTTTCGCTATCATTTGACCCGGAACCCATCCTGAGGAATCCATGGCCGACAAGAAAGGCTCTTCCAGCGAGAAAACGCTTTACTGCTCGTTTTGCGGCAAGAGCCAGCACGAGGTCAAGAAGCTGATCGCCGGGCCTTCCGTCTTCATCTGCGACGAGTGCATCGATCTCTGCAACGAGATCATTCGCGATGAACTGCCCACGGGTGAGGAAAACCGCGAAGCGCGCGGCGACCTGCCCACGCCCGCGGAGATCAAGGCCAACCTGGACAACTACGTGATCGGCCAGGAGGCGGCCAAGCGCAGCCTGTCGGTCGCGGTCTACAACCACTACAAGCGCCTGCGCCACAAGGACAAGGCCAAGAAGGACGAGGTCGAGCTCGCCAAGAGCAACATCCTCCTGATCGGTCCCACCGGCTCGGGCAAGACGCTGCTGGCGCAAACGCTGGCGCGCATGCTCGATGTGCCGTTCGTGATGGCCGATGCGACGACGCTCACCGAAGCCGGCTACGTCGGCGAGGACGTCGAGAACATCATCCAGAAGCTGCTGCAGAACTGCAATTACGAAGTCGAGCGCGCGCAGCGCGGCATCGTCTACATCGACGAGATCGACAAGATTTCGCGCAAGAGCGACAACCCGTCGATCACGCGCGACGTGTCGGGCGAGGGCGTGCAGCAGGCGCTGCTGAAGCTGATCGAAGGCACCATGGCTTCGGTGCCCCCGCAAGGCGGGCGCAAGCACCCCAACCAGGACTTCCTGCAGATCGACACGACCAACATCCTGTTCATCTGTGGCGGCGCGTTCGCCGGCCTGGAAAAGGTCATCGAGCAGCGCACGGAATCGTCGGGCATCGGCTTTGGCGCGACGGTGAAGACCAAGAAGGAGCGCGCCCTGTCGGACGTGTTCCGCGAGGTCGAGCCGGAAGACCTCATCAAGTTCGGCCTGATTCCCGAGCTCGTCGGCCGCATGCCGGTCGTCGCCACGCTCGCGGAGCTCTCCGAGGACGCGCTGGTCCAGATCCTGACGGAGCCGAAGAACGCGCTGGCCAAGCAGTACGGCAAGCTCTTCGCGATGGAAGGCGTCGACCTGGAGATCCGCCCCAACGCCTTGCGCGCCATCGCCCGCAAGGCCCTCGCCCGCAAGACCGGCGCGCGCGGCCTGCGTTCCATCCTGGAGCAGTCGCTCATCGACACGATGTTCGAGCTGCCCAACATCGCCAACGTCGACAAGGTCGTGGTGGACGAATCCACGATCGAGGAGAGCAAGGCGCCTCTGCTGGTCTACCGCGAGGCAGCCAAGAAGGCATGACGGAATGACGGCGGTTTCGCCGCGTCCAGCATCACCGCGGGTTGAAACCCGCCCGGAACGGTCCATATTGGGCTAGAGAACACAAGGAATCCAATGTCCGGCCACACGCCCCTGCCCACCGAACCCATCCAGCTGCCCCTGCTGCCGCTGCGTGACGTGGTGGTCTTCCCCCACATGGTCATCCCGCTGTTCGTGGGGCGGCCCAAGAGCATCAAGGCGCTGGAAGCGGCCATGGAGGCCGAGCGCCGCATCATGCTGGTGGCGCAGAAAGCCGCCGCCAAGGACGAGCCGTCCACCAGCGACATGTTCGAGGTGGGCTGCGTGTCCACCATCCTGCAGATGCTCAAGCTGCCCGACGGCACCGTGAAGGTGCTGGTCGAAGGCCAGCAGCGCGCGCGCGTCAACAAGATCACCGAAGGCGAATCGCACTTCGTGGCCGACGTGACGCCTCAGGACCCCGCCGGCGGCGACGTCAAGTCCGCCGAGATCGAGGCGCTGCGCCGCGCGGTGATGCAGCAGTTCGACCAGTACGTCAAACTGAACAAGAAGATCCCGCCGGAGATCCTCACCTCGATCTCCAGCATCGACGACCCGGGCCGCCTGGCCGACACCATCGCCGCGCACCTTCCGCTCAAGCTCGAGAGCAAGCAGGTCGTGCTGGACCTGGCCGACGTCAAGGAGCGCCTGGAGAACCTCTTCGAGCAGATCGAGCGCGAGGTCGACATCCTCAACGTCGACAAGAAGATCCGCGGCCGCGTGAAGCGCCAGATGGAGAAGAACCAGCGCGACTTCTACCTCAACGAGCAGGTCAAGGCCATCCAGAAGGAACTCGGCGAAGGCGAAGAGGGCGCCGACATCGAGGAGATCGAGAAGAAGATCAAGGCCGCGAAGATGCCCAAGGACGCCAAGAAGAAGGCGGACGGGGAGCTGAAGAAGCTCAAGCTGATGTCGCCGATGTCGGCCGAGGCGACCGTGGTGCGCAACTACATCGACGTGCTCACGTCGCTGCCGTGGAGCAAGCGCACGAAGATCAAGCACGACCTGTCGCACGCCGAGGATGTCCTCAATGAGGACCACCACGGCCTCGAGAAGGTCAAGGACCGCATCCTCGAGTACCTCGCGGTCCAGCAGCGCGTGGACAAGGTGAAGGCGCCCATCCTGTGCCTGGTCGGCCCGCCCGGCGTGGGCAAGACCTCGCTCGGCCAGTCGATCGCCAAGGCGACGGGCCGCAAGTACGTGCGCATGGCGCTGGGCGGCATGCGCGACGAGGCCGAGATCCGCGGCCACCGCCGCACCTACATCGGCGCGTTGCCGGGGAAGGTGCTGCAGTCGCTGTCGAAGGTCGGCACGCGCAACCCGCTGTTCCTGCTGGACGAGATCGACAAGCTGGGCCAGGACTTCCGCGGCGACCCGGCGTCGGCCCTGCTCGAGGTGTTGGACCCCGAGCAGAACCACACCTTCAGCGACCACTACGTCGAGGTCGACTTCGACCTGAGCGACGTGATGTTCGTGGCGACGTCCAACTCGATGAACATCCCGCCGGCGTTGCTGGACCGGATGGAGGTGATCCGCCTCTCGGGCTACACCGAGGACGAGAAGGCCAACATCGCCATGAAGTACCTGCTGCCCAAGCAGATGAAGAACAACGGCGTGAAGGAAGAAGAGCTCGCGGTGACCGAGGACGCCATCCGCGACATCATCCGTTACTACACGCGGGAAGCCGGCGTGCGTTCGCTGGAGCGCGACCTCTCCAAGATCTGCCGCAAGGTGGTCAAGGGCCTGCAGCTGAAAAAGATGACGCCGCAGGTGGTCGTGACGGCCGAGAACCTCAACGACTTCCTCGGTGTGCGCAAGTTCACCTATGGCCGCGCCGAAAAGCAGAACCAGGTCGGCCAGGTGGTGGGCCTCGCGTGGACGGAAGTCGGCGGCGACCTGCTCACGATCGAGTCGGCGCTGATGCCCGGGAAGGGCAACATCCAGCGCACGGGTTCGCTCGGCGACGTGATGAAGGAGTCGGTCGAGGCCGCGCGCACGGTGGTGCGCAGCCGCGCGCGCATGCTGGGCATCAAGGAGGAGAACTTCGAGAAGAAGGACATCCACATCCACGTGCCCGACGGCGCCACGCCCAAGGACGGCCCGAGCGCGGGCGCCGCGATGACGACGGCGCTGGTGTCGGCCCTCACGGGCATCCCGGTGCGTGCGGACGTGGCGATGACCGGCGAGATCACGCTGCGCGGCGAAGTCACCGCGATCGGCGGCCTGAAGGAAAAGCTGCTGGCGGCCCTGCGTGGCGGCATCAAGACCGTCCTGATCCCCGAGGAAAACACCAAGGACCTGCAGGACATCCCCGAGAACGTGAAGAACGGGCTCGAGATCGTGCCGGTGAAGTGGATCGACAAGGTGCTCGAGGTCGCCCTGGAGCGCACGCCGACCCCGCTCACGGACGAAGAGGTCGCTGCGGCGGCGCCCGCGCTTCCCGACGCCGCGAAACCGGCGGAGTCGCGCCTCGGCGTCCAGCACTGAGCGGAAAAGGGCCCCGAAAAACTACGCTATAATTCGAGGCTCGAAATATGCGGGCATAGCTCAGTTGGTAGAGCGCAACCTTGCCAAGGTTGAGGTCGAGAGTTCGAGACTCTTTGCCCGCTCCAATTCAGAAACGGGAAGCACGTGCTTCCCGTTTCCACATCCGGAAAGCGGCGCGTTAGCAAAGCGGTTATGCAGCGGATTGCAAATCCGTTTAGATCGGTTCGACTCCGGTACGCGCCTCCAAAAAGCCCCTCGCCACCAATGAGCCACAATGAAGTCCCTGAGCAGGGGCCTCGGTGGTGAAATGGGTAGACACAGCGGATTTAAAATCCGCCGCTTGCCCCAAAGGCGGCGTGCCGGTTCGAGTCCGGCCCGAGGTACCAGCAGGTCGGCGTCAGGCCTTTTCGCACTCGACGACCAGGCTCTCGTGCCGCCGTTCGCTGTCTGCGGGCTCGAGCACATCGACTGACGGCAACCTCTCGCTCGCTCCCCATGGCACCCGGCGGATGCGGTCGAAACCGGCCGCCGAGAGGCGCGCCGCCAGCGTGTCGTAGTCGAACGCCGTGCGGTGCTGCCACCCGTACAACATTCCCGCGAAAACCGAGCCGCGCGTAGGGTAGGCCTCGCTGTCGTCGCCCAGGTACGCGCGCCGGTACCAGTCGAACAATGTCGGGTCCGCCGACGCCAGGCTCCGGGACCACAGCTCGAGGTCCGGCACCGCCACCCGCATGCAACCGCCGCGGCGCAGGCTGCGCCGGCACTCGGCGAGGAAAGCGATGCCTTCGGCCACCGTCAGGTGCTCGAGGAAGTGCGCGTGGTAGATCGTCTCCAGGCAGCCGTCGTGCGCGGGGATGCCCGCGCGAAGGTCGTGGGCCCATGCGAATGCCTCGGGGCGACCCGGCGCCGGTACCGGCCCGCGAACGCCGCGCGGCAAGCCGGCGGACGTCAGGTCGCCGTCGATGTTCAGGAACTGCGGCGCGAGGATGGCGCCGCAACCGATGTGGAAGTTGACGAACCGCCGATCCGCTCTCTGGACCGGGCCCTGCGTGCCTGCCGGCACCCGGCGCAGCTCGAAGCCGGCGGCGCGCAGGCAGTCCTTCGCCAATTGCTTGATCATTCCGGGGCGGCCATCTGAAGAGTTCCCATAGTCTAAACTTCACCTTTCGTCCCCATGGCCAATTACGACGCCCCCTTCGAGATCCACGTGCACGGCGACGTGCCCCTGCGCGCCGACGTAACCTATACGCAGCTGCAGGAGGCGCTCAAGCCCCTGTGGAAATACGCCGGCGCGAAATCGCTGGCGGATGCGGCGGAGAGCGCCTACGAGGAAGAGCCCGGCATCAAGTTCGACGCCACCGAGCACGTGCTGCGCATGTGCTGGACGGTGGAGGGCGACCAGGACTTCCGCCAGTCGCTCGACGAGATGGCCATGAGCCTCAATGAACTGTCGGAGCAGGGCGCGGCCATCGAGGTCACGTTCTACGACGCCGAGTTCGACGAGGAGGAAGAGCCGCCCGAGGCCGAGGCCCGTGACGACTTCGTGATGCTGTTCGTCGGCCCCACGCCGGCGGCCATCATGCAGGTGCAGCGCGACCTGCTGGTGGAGGACGTGGTGAACCTGATGGAGCGCCACTTCGACGCGGGCGAGCTCAATGGCGTCGTCGCCGAGATCGACCGGCTGTTCTCGCAGCGCTTCGACGCGCTGGTGAGCTCGCTGGAGATCGGCAAGCCCCCGCGCGGCAGCGGGGGGCCTGGGGGCGGCCATGGCGGCGGCCGCCGGCCACGCCACTTGCATTGACGTGAAGTAGCATCGGCCCCAAACAAGGAGGGGGCCGATGGCACTCTTTTCCCAGGACGCGCTGAACCCCGGCGTGCGCAAGCGCGAGGTGTTCGGCTGGGCGATGTACGACTTCGCCAACTCGGGCTACACCACGGTGGTCATCACGGCGGTGTTCGCGGCCTACTTCGTCGGTGGCATCGCAGGCAAGGCCGAGTGGGCGACGTTCGCGTGGACCGCGGCGCTTTCGGTGTCGTACGCGATCGTGATGTTCACCATGCCCAGCATCGGCGCGTACGCGGACCTGCGCGCGGCCAAGAAGAAGCTGCTGGCGCTTTTCACGGCGGGCTGTGTCGTGTCCACCGCGGCACTTGCGCTCGCGGGGCCGGGCAGCGTGGCACTGGCGGTCCTGCTGATCGTCATCTCCAACACCTTCTATTCGTACGGCGAGTCCCTGACCGCAGCCTTCCTGCCCGAGCTGGCGAAGGCGGAGTCGCTGGGCAAGGTGAGCGGCTGGGGCTGGAGCTTCGGCTATTTCGGCGGGATGCTGGCGCTGGGCGTGTGCCTGGGCTACGTGATCTGGGCGCAAGGGCAGGGCATCCCCGCCGCGCAGTTCGTTCCCGTCACGATGGTGATCACCGCCGTGATCTATGGGGCCGCCTCGCTCGCGACCTTCGCGCTGCTGCGCGAACGCGCGCAGCCCAATCCCGACTCCATGCGTGAACCGGGTTTCCTCGCGTCGCTCCACCAGTTGCGCGCCACCTTCCGCCAGGCGCGCCGCTTCAAGGACTTCATGTGGCTGATGCTCTGCGCCGTGTTCTACCAGGCGGGCGTGGCGGTCGCGATCACGCTCGCCGCGATCTACGCCGAAACGGTGATCGGATTCAAGCAGCAGGAGACGATGGTGCTGATCTTCGTGCTGAACGTCGCGGCGGCGCTGGGGGCGTTCGCGTGGGGCTACCTGCAGGACCGCATCGGCCACAAGATCGCGCTGGGGACGACGCTGGTGGGGTGGGTGGCGACCTGCGTGATCGCTGCCGTCTCGACGAACAAGGGCCAGTTCTGGTGGGCCGCGGCCATCGCGGGCCTTTGCATGGGCTCGAGCCAGTCGGCCGGCCGCGCGCTGGCCGGCATGTTCGCGCCGCAGAAGCAGCTGGCGGAGTTCTACGGCTTGTGGACCTTCGCGATCCGCCTGGCGAGCATCATCGGGCCGCTGGGCTATGGCGCCATCACGTGGGCCACCGGTGGCAACCAGCGGCTCGCAATCGTCGGTACTGCGGGCCTGTTCATCGTGGGCCTGGTGCTGCTGGTGCCGATCGACGTGCAACGCGGCCGGCGCAGCGCCGTCGACGCGGCCTAGGCGAGCAGGGCGGCGACGCGCCGCGCGACGGGCACGCCCGGCTCGACCAGGCGCACACCGTCGCCCGCCGCCGCCTGCAGCACGTCGTCGACGAGCGCGTAGTGGGTGCAGCCCAGCACGAGCGTGTCGACGTCGCCTTGCGCCTGCACGGCGCCGACGTACCGCTCGCACAGCTCACGCACGCGCGCAGCGTCGTTCGTCTCGATCGCGAGGGCGAGGCCATCGCAGGGCTGCAGGATGAAACGAACGCCGCTTGCGGCCAGCGACTCGTGCAGCGCCCGGAACTTCGCGCTGGCCAGCGTGCCGCGCGTGGCCATCACGCCGACCTGCCGGGTGCGCGTCACCGCCACCGCGGGCCTGAGGGGCGGCTCGACACCGACGAAAGGGATCTGCGGATAAGCCTCGCGCAGCAGGTGGATCGCCGCCGCCGTGGCCGTGTTGCACGCGACGACCACGAGATTCGCGCCGTCTTCCTCGATGAACTTGCGGGTGATGGCGAGCGAGCGCTGCGCGACGAACGCTTCATCGCGTTCGCCGTAGGGCGCGTGTTCGGTGTCCGCGAAGTAGGCGAAGGGCTCGTCCGGCAACTGCGCGCGCAATGCGCGCAGCACCGAGTGCCCGCCGATGCCGGAGTCGAAGACGCCGATCAAGCGGCGGCGACGGCGATGCCCTTGAACTCGCCCTTGGCGATGCGCTGGCTCCACTCGGCCGGGCCGGTGACGTGCGCGCTCGTGCCGCCCGCGTCCACCGCGACGGTGACCGGCATGTCGACCACGTCGAATTCGTAGATCGCCTCCATGCCCAGGTCGGCGAAGCCGACGACCTTGGCCTGCTTGATCGCCTTCGAGACGAGATAGGCCGCGCCGCCGACGGCCATCAGATAGGCGCTCTTGTGCTTGCGGATCGCCTCGATCGCCACCGGGCCGCGCTCGGCCTTGCCGATCATGGAGATGAGGCCCGTCTGCGCCAGCATCATCTCCGTGAACTTGTCCATGCGCGTGGCCGTCGTCGGGCCGGCGGGGCCGACCACCTCGTCGCGCACCGGGTCGACGGGGCCGACGTAGTAGATGACGCGGTTGGTGAAGTCCACCGGAAGCTTCTCGCCCCTGGCCAGCATGTCCTGGATGCGCTTGTGCGCGGCGTCGCGGCCGGTGAGCATCTTTCCGTTCAGGAGGAGCGTGTCGCCCGGCTTCCAGCTCGCGACTTCTTCCTTCGTCAGGGTGTCCAGGTTGACGCGCTTGCTCTTGTTGTAGTCGGGCGCCCACTCGACGTCGGGCCACAGGTCCAGGCTGGGCGCGTCGAGGTACACGGGGCCCGAGCCGTCCATCACGAAATGCGCGTGGCGCGTGGCGGCGCAATTGGGGATCATCGCCACGGGCTTGCTGGCCGCGTGCGTGGGGAACATCTTGATCTTGATGTCGAGCACGGTGGTGAGGCCGCCCAGCCCCTGCGCGCCGATGCCCAGCGCGTTGACCTTCTCGTACAGCTCGATGCGCAGCTCCTCGGTCTTGTCCTTCGGACCGCGCTGCAGCAGCTCGTACATGTCGATGTCGTCCATCAGCGATTCCTTGGCCGACAGCATCGCCTTCTCCGCGGTGCCGCCGATGCCGATGCCCAGCATGCCGGGCGGGCACCAGCCGGCGCCCATCGTGGGCACCGTCTTGAGCACCCAGTCGACCAGCGAATCGCTCGGGTTGAGCATGACGAACTTGCTCTTGTTCTCGCTGCCGCCGCCCTTGGCGGCCACCGTCACGTCCAGCTTGTCGCCGGGCACGATCTCCATGAAGACGACGGCAGGGGTGTTGTCCTTGGTGTTCTTCCGCTCGAACAGCGGGTCGGCGACGACCGAGGCGCGCAGCCGGTTGTCCGGGTGCTCGTAGCCGCGGCGCACGCCTTCGTTGATCGCATCCGCGATGCTGCCCTTGAAGCCCTCGAAGCGCACGTCCATGCCGACCTTGAGGAACACGTTGACGATGCCGGTGTCCTGGCAGATCGGCCGGTGGCCGGTCGCGCTCATGCGGCTGTTGGTCAGGATCTGCGCGATCGCGTCCTTGGCGGCGGCGCTTTGCTCGCGCTCGTAGGCGCGCGCGAGGTGCGCGATGTAGTCGGCCGGGTGGTAGTAGCTGATGTACTGGAGCGCGCCGGCGATCGATTCGATGAGGTCGGCGGCCTGGATCGTGGTGGGCATGGGCTGGCGGGGTGGACTTCGGGAAAACCCGATTATCCGCTGCTCAGCCGCACCGCCCCCGCATCAATCGCGCGACGGGTCCTTCGAAGGGTCTTCCGCCGGGCGCTGGCGCGCCCGCTGCTCGCTCTGCCGCTTCAGGCGTGCGTAGGCGCTCGACGCTCCTTCGCCGGTGCCCTCGGAGCGGTCGCGGCGGTTCCTGTCGCGTTCGCCCGCGGGTGGCGGGGTCTTGGGCTGGCCGGTCGCGTACATGGTCGTCACCCCCGCAACTCTAGTCCGCACGCAGGCCACGTGGCGTGCCTCTGCGGTAACGGCCGAATTTCGGCCCGCTTCGCGCATTAGTGCGCAACGAAGAGGCGGTGCACGGCCGAACCGCCACGTTGACGGCCTCGCGCTGCCCCAACAGAATCGTCGGCGCAATGCAGCTGATCCGCACGTGGGGAAACCGGTCCTTCGCCCAGACGGCGATTTACGCCCTTGGCAGGTTCGCGATCCTGCGGGCCCTCGTGCGCCAGGTGCGTGCCCGCCTGGGCTTCGCCGGTGTAGCCGCCGATGCCCGCAGCCGGTGCGTCGAGCCTTTCGATGTCGACGGCGCGGCGCGTGACCTTGCCAGCGACAGCGTCCACACGGGCCTGAAGCTGCGCGACGAGGTCTTGCGGGAACTCCTGGACCACATCGCGCAGGCGCAGTGCATCGAAGCCAATCCTCCGCGGCGCATCGTCGACGCCGCACTGCGCAGCGGCAATGCGACGCTCGCGGAGCCGGTCATCCTCGTCGACTTCGTGTCGGAGGCCCTTGCGGAGACCACGCGGCGAATCGCCCGCGACGAGCATCTGGTCGCCGTGGCATCGAAGCTGCTGGGCCGCGAGCCCCGGCGCGTCGAAATCCGCGTCCAGGAGAGCCTCGTGGCGCCCGCCGACACGGCGTACCGTGAAATGCGGAACCAGACCGTGATGTTCCACTACGATGTCCACGGTTTCGGCTTCGTCTACGCCTTCTTCTACCTTTCCGACGTCGACCGCGAAGCCGGCGCGCACGAATTGATCCGCGGGTCGCATCGGTCGAAACGCCTCATGCACCTGCTGGGCAGCGCGCGCCGCAGCGACGACGAGATCTACGCGACGTACGGCCGGCAACGTGTGCTGGTCGTGGAGGGAAAGGCCGGCTGCGGATTCATCGAGGACACGTCTTGCTTCCATCGCGCGCTTCCGCCGACCCGGCGCAGCCGGCTGGCATTGCAGATCCGGTACGCCTGAAGCGCGGCGTGTTCGGGACCGCGTCGCTCGGGTCGAAGTGCGCCCCGGACATCGCGCGGCAGGTCCTGCGGCAGGCCATCGCCAGCGGCTTCCACCAATTCGACACGGCGCCGTTCTACGGTGCGGGCCATGCCGAACGCCTGCTGGGGGAGCTCGGCGACGAGGGCATGCGGGTTTCGACCAAGTTCGGCAGCCCGCGGCCGTCGCGCCTGCGGTTCATGGCCGTGCGCGTCCTGCGCGGCCGCCGGCCCGGCGACCTTGTCCCGCCTCCCGCACTCCTTGTGTCCAGGGACGGCGAATTCGACTGCGCGGCGCAACGCCGTCCCCCGGCGCAGCTTTCAGCGTCCATGGCCGCGCTCTCGAAGTGCGCTCAAGGTTTCCTGTTCGCGCACAGCCCGCCGCGCTTTCCAGGGGCTGCCGCGGTCTCTGCGTGGTCCGACCTGGCCAGGTCAAGCGGCTATGTGCTGGGTGTGTCCGGGCCCCGGAACGAAGACATGGAGGCGTGGCTCGAGGTCGCTCCCGCAGACGCATGCTTCCAGCTGCACCTGGACACGCTCGAGTCCCTCACCGACCCCGTGCTGGACCGGTTGGCGCGAAGGACGGTGTGGATCCATGGAATCTTTTCGCCCCCGACGGGTGCCGGCCCGACGCACGCGGCCGACCGCCAGAAGCTCGCCCACAGGTGGGCTGCCGATCTCGCACAGGCGGCGTTCGTGGTCACCTCGACGCGCCCGGAGGGTGTCGCGAGGGCCGGGGCGTTCGTGCGGGAGCTGGAGGGCTGAGTTCGATCAGCGCGGCATCCGCTGCTGCATGTGCCGCACCTCGAGGTCCAGCCCCTTCTGCCAGCGCTCGGCGACGATGCGCAGCTGCTCCACGAGGAAGACGTGCTCGGGGCGGCGGCTGTTGGCATGGGTGACCGCGTAGGCGATGGCGGAGACGTCCGCTTCGGACCATCGCACCAGGAACTCATGGAAGGGCTGCACGCCGCCATTAAGCCGCGACTGGCTCAGCCGTCCAAGGGGTGCGCGCCGGAACCCCCGCAGGAGCACAATGACCGTGAAAAGCTCAACGGTCGAGGCACTTTCCGCTGTCGACAACACGCCACACCCATGAAGACCCGAACCGAAAAGGACACCTTCGGCCCGATCGATGTCCCTGCCAACCGCCTGTGGGGGGCGCAGACCCAGCGCTCCCTGCAGAACTTCGCCATTTCGGGGGAGCGCCAGCCACGGGAGATCCTGCGCGCGCTGGTGCAGGTCAAGCGCTCGTCGGCGGTGGTCAACCACCTGATGGGGCTGCTGTCACAGGACAAGGCCGGCGCGATCATCGCCGCCTGCGACGAGGTGCTCGAAGGCAAGCACGACGAGGAATTCCCGCTGGTGGTCTGGCAGACCGGCTCGGGAACGCAGACCAACATGAACGTCAACGAGGTGCTCGCCAACCGCGCCAGCGAACTTCTGGGCGGCCCGCGCGGCGAAGGCCGCCTGGTGCACCCCAACGACGACGTGAACAAGAGCCAGTCGTCCAACGACGTCTTCCCGACGGCCATGCACGTCGCTGCCGTCGACGCCATCCGCAACCGCCTGGTGCCGTCGCTGGCGAAGCTGAAGGCCACGCTGGCCGCGAAATCCGCGGAGTTCCAGGGCATCGTGAAGATCGGGCGCACGCACCTGCAGGACGCGACGCCGCTCACCCTGGGCCAGGAGTTCTCGGGCTACGTCGCGCAGCTGGAGCAGTGCGACCGCCACCTGCACGGGGCGCTGCCGCACCTGTGCGAACTGGCGCTCGGCGGCACGGCCGTGGGCACCGGCCTCAACGCGCCGGAAGGTTACGCGGAGCGCGTGGCGGCCGAAATCGCGCGCCTCACCGGCCTGCCTTTCGTGAGCGCGCCCAACAAGTTCGAGGTGATGGCCGCGGCCGACGCTCTCGTGCACGCGCACGGCGCGCTGAAGACGCTGGCGGCGGCCATGATGAAGATCGCCAACGACGTGCGCTGGCTCGCGAGCGGCCCGCGCAGCGGCCTGGGCGAAATCAGCATCCCCGAGAACGAGCCGGGTTCCTCGATCATGCCGGGCAAGGTGAACCCGACGCAGAGCGAGGCCGTCACCATGCTGTGCTGCCAGGTGTTCGGCAACGACGTCGCCATCAACTTCGGCGGCGCCTCGGGCAATTTCGAGTTGAACGTCTTCCGCCCCATGATCGCGCACAACTTCCAGCAGAGCGTGCGCCTGCTGGCCGACGGCATGGCCAGCTTCAACGACCATTGCGCGGCAGGCATCACGCCCAACGTGGAGCGCATCCGCGAGCTCGTGGACCGCTCGCTGATGCTGGTGACCGCCCTCAACCCGCACATCGGCTACGACAAGGCCGCCCAGATCGCCAAGAAGGCCCACAAGGAGGGCCTGAGCCTGCGCGAGGCCGCCATCGCCACCGGCTTCGTCACCCCCGAGCAGTTCGACCAGTGGGTGCGGCCGGACCGGATGGTCTAGGCGGGCCGTTGGGAGTAGATTTGCCTTTCCCGTCAGTGGCTTGTAAGTGGCAAGGCCGACATTCGGGCGCAATTCCAAACGCAGCGGAGACACACCCATGAGCAACATCGAATCGGTCCTGGTCGAGAACCGCGTGTTCCCCCCGGGCGAGGCCACCGTCAAGGCGGCGCGCATTTCCGGCATGGCCGCGTACAACGCCCTGTGCAAGGAAGCCGAGACCGACTTCGAGGGCTTCTGGGCCCGCCTGGCGCGCGACAACGTGCAGTGGACCAAGCCGTTCACGAAGACGCTGAACGAGTCGAACGCGCCGTTCTACAAGTGGTTCGAGGACGGCGAGCTGAACGCCTCGGCCAACTGCCTGGACAAGCACATGGGCACGGCGGTGGCGGACAAGACGGCCATCGTCTTCGAGGCCGACGACGGCGCCGTCACGAAGATCACCTACAAGGAGCTGCTCGCCAAGGTGAGCCAGTTCGCCAACGCGCTCAAGTCGCAAGGCATCAAGAAGGGCGACCGCGTCATCGTCTACATGCCGATGACCATTGAAGGCGTGATCGCCATGCAGGCGTGCGCGCGCATCGGCGCGACGCACAGCGTGGTGTTCGGTGGCTTCTCGGCCAAGTCCCTCAACGAGCGCATCATCGACGCCGGCGCGGTCGCGGTGATCACGGCCAACTTCCAGATGCGCGGTGGCAAGGAGCTGCCGCTCAAGTCCATCGTCGACGAAGGCGTCGCCATGGGCGGCTGCGACACGCTCAAGTCGGTGTTCGTCTTCATGCGCACGGCCACGTCGTGCAACATGGTCGCCGGCCGCGACAAGACCTTCACGGAAATCCTGCAAGGGCAGGGCAACGAGTGCAAGCCGGAGCCGGTGGGCGCCGAGCACCCGCTCTTCATCCTCTACACCTCGGGCTCCACGGGCAAGCCCAAGGGCGTGCAGCACTCCACCGGCGGCTACCTGCTGTGGGCCAAGCTCACGATGGACTGGACGTTCGACATCCGGCCCAACGACGTCTTCTGGTGCACCGCCGACATCGGCTGGATCACGGGCCACACGTACGTTGCCTACGGCCCGCTGGCCGCAGGCGCGACGCAGGTGATCTTCGAAGGCATCCCGACCTTCCCGCACGCGGGCCGCTTCTGGCAGATGATCGAGAAGCACAAGGTCACGGTGTTCTACACGGCGCCCACGGCGATCCGCTCGCTGATCAAGGCCGCCGACACCGACGAGAAGGTGCACCCGAAGAACTGGAACCTCACGTCGTTGCGCATCCTGGGCACGGTGGGCGAGCCGATCAACCCCGAGGCGTGGATGTGGTACCACCGCAATGTCGGCGGCGAGCGCTGCCCCATCGTCGACACGTTCTGGCAGACGGAGACGGGCGGCCACGTGATCACGCCGCTGCCGGGCGCGACACCGCTGGTGCCGGGTTCGTGCACGCTGCCGCTGCCGGGCATCATGGCCGCGATCGTCGACGAGGCGGGGCACGACGTCCCCAACGGGTCCGGCGGCATGCTGGTGATCAAGCGGCCGTGGCCGTCGATGATCCGCACGATCTGGGGCGACCCGGAGCGCTTCCAGAAAAGCTACTTCCCGCCGGAGCTGGGAGGCAAGATGTACCTCGCCGGCGACGGCGCGGTGCGCGACGCGAAGACGGCCTACTTCCGCATCACGGGCCGCATCGACGACGTGCTGAACGTGTCGGGCCACCGCCTGGGCACGATGGAGATCGAGTCGGCGCTGGTGTCGAAGACCGACCTGGTCGCCGAAGCCGCGGTCGTCGGCCGTCCCGACGACCTCACCGGGGAAGCGGTGGTGGCTTTCGTGGTGCTCAAGCGCTCGCGCCCGACCGGCGACGAGGCCAAGCAGATCGCCAACGAGCTGCGCAACTGGGTGGCCAAGGAGATCGGGCCCATCGCGAAGCCCAAGGACATCCGCTTCGGCGACAACCTGCCCAAGACGCGCAGCGGCAAGATCATGCGCCGCCTGCTGCGCTCCATCGCGAAGGGCGAGGCCATCACGCAGGACACCACGACGCTCGAGAACCCCGCGATCCTGGAGCAGCTGGCGCAGAACGTCTGAGCTGTCATTCCGGCGCAGGCCGGAATCCGGTGTCTTGGCACCAAACGAAAGGCCCGCCGAAGCGGGCCTTTTTCGTGGCGCTCAGCGCGTCATTTCTGGGCCATCACCCACGCCGCGAGCTTCTTCGCTTCCGCCTCGCTGACCTGCGTGTTGGCCGGCATCGGCACCGGCCCCCAAACGCCCGCGCCGCCCTTGACGATCTTCTGGGCGAGCTTGTCGACGGCCGTCTTGTCGGCGGCGTACTTGGCGGCGACTTCCTTGTAGGACGGGCCGACGACCTTCTTGTCGACGGCGTGGCAGGCGAAGCAGCCCTTGGCCTGGGCCAGGTCCTGCTGTGCGAAGGCCGGCGCCACGGCGGCGGCGGCGAGCAGGGCGATGACGGCGCTTTTCATGAGCGTTCCTCTGTCTGGGGCAAACGGTTGGGTTGGGGTACAGTACCCCAACGCCATTCTAGTGAACGCGGTTGACGACATGTACCTGCTGATCATCGGAATCATCCTCCTCGCGATGAAGTACCTCGAGATGGGCCCGGTCGCCGAGTGGAGCTGGTGGATCGTGCTCACGCCCTTCGGCCTGGCCGTGGCCTGGTGGAGCTGGGCCGACTGGTCCGGCTACACCAAGCGCAAGGTCATCGAGCGGGAGAACGACCGCAAGCAGGCCCGCATCGACAAGCAGAAGGAAGCGCTCGGCATGCCCACGAGCAAGGGCCGCAAGCGCTGATCCGGAACTTCAGTAGTTGTCGAGGACGGCGCCCTTGCTGGCGCTGGCCGCATTGAACGCGAACTTGGCCTGCACGCCCCGCGTGTAGCGCGGCGCCGGCGCCTTCCAGCCTGCCTTGCGTTTCGCCAGTTCCGCATCCGGCACGTTCAGCTGCAGCACCAGCTTGTGTGCGTCGATGGTGATCGAGTCGCCCTCGTTCACGAAGGCGATCGTGCCGCCCGCCGCCGCCTCCGGCGCGACGTGGCCCACCACCATGCCCCAGGTGCCGCCCGAGAAGCGGCCGTCGGTGATCAGCCCCACGCTCTCGCCCAGCCCCGCGCCGATCAGCGCGCCCGTGGGCGCCAGCATCTCCGGCATGCCCGGGCCGCCCTTGGGGCCGAGGTAGCGCAGCACCATCACGTCGCCCGCCTTGATCTTGCCGTCCAGGATCGCCTGCAGCGCCGACTGTTCGTCGTCGAACACGCGCGCCGGGCCGGTGATCACCGGGTTCTTCAGGCCCGTGATCTTGGCGACCGCGCCCTCGGGCGAGAGGTTGCCCTTGAGGATGGCGAGGTGGCCCTGTTCGTACATCGGCTTCGAGATCGGCCGGATCACGTCCTGGTCGGCGCGCGGCTGGTCGGGGATGTCCTTGAGCACCTCGGCGATGGTCTGGCCCGTGATCGTGATGCAGTCGCCGTGGAGCAGGCCCGCGTTCAACAGGATCTTCATCACCTGGGGAATGCCGCCGGCGCGATGCAGGTCGACGGCGAGGTACTTGCCGCTGGGCTTGAGGTCGCAGAGGACCGGCGTCTTCTGGCGGATGCGCTCGAAGTCCTCGATGGTCCACTCGACCTCGGCCGCATGCGCGATGGCCAGGAAGTGCAGCACCGCGTTGGTGGAGCCGCCCGTGGCCATGATCACCGCCACGGCGTTTTCGATCGCCTTGCGCGTGACGATGTCGCGCGGCTTGATGTCCTTCTTGATCGCCTCCAGCAGGACCTTGGCCGACTCCTTCGCCGAGTTCATCTTCTCGTCGTGCGGGTTGGCCATCGTGGAGGAGTAGGGCAGCGAGATGCCCAGCGCCTCGAAGGCCGACGACATCGTGTTGGCCGTGTACATGCCGCCGCAGGAGCCCGTGCCGGGGATGGCGTGCTGCTCGATGTCCTTGAGTTCCTGGTCGCTGATCTTGCCGGCGGCGTTCTGGCCGACGGCCTCGAACACGCTGACGATGTTGAGGTCCTCGCCCTTCCACTTTCCGGGCAGGATGGTGCCGCCGTAGACGTAGATGGCCGGCACGTTGGCGCGCAGCATGCCCATCAGGCCGCCGGGCATGTTCTTGTCGCAGCCGCCGATGACGACCACGCCGTCCATCCACTGGCCCTGCACGCAGGTCTCGATGCAGTCGGAGATGACCTCGCGGCTGACCAGCGAGTACTTCATGCCTTCGGTGCCCATCGCCATGCCGTCGGAGATGGTCGGCGTGCCGAAGATCTGCGGGTTGCCGCCGGCTTCCTCGATGCCTTTCACCGCCGCGTCGGCCAGCTTCTGCAGGCCGCTGTTGCAGGGCGTGATGGTGCTGTGGCCGTTGGCCACGCCCACCATGGGCTTGCCGAAATCGCCTTCCTTGTAGCCCATGCCGTAGTACATGGAGCGGTTGGGCGCGCGGGCCTTGCCCTGGGTGATGTGGTCGGAGCGCAGGGGGATGGTCTTCTTCATGGCGGCAAGTATGCGCCGCTGGCCTCATTCGATCCAATCCGTTTTCCAGCATCGATTAATATGCGAGGCATATGAGTGAGCCCGTCGTCGAGCTGCGTCTGTGGCGCCAGTTCCTCGCCGTGGCCGAGGAGCTGCACTTCGGCCGCGCGGCGCTGCGCCTGCACATCACCCAGCCGCCGCTGACACAGGCGATCGCGCTGCTGGAGGAGCGTATCGGCGCGCGCCTGTTCGAGCGCACCAAGCGCAGCGTGAAGCTCACGCCGGCCGGCGCGGCGCTCATCCCGGAGGCGCGCGAGCTGCTGGCGCGCGCGGCGGCCTTGCCCGCGCATGCACGCGCGGCGGCTCACGGCGAGATCGGCCGCCTGCGCCTCGCGTTCGTCTCCACCGTCGGCTTCGGCCTGCTGCCGCAGTGGGTGAGGGCGTTTCGCGCCCAGCATCCGCAGGTGGCGTTCGAGCTCATCGAAGCCACGGGCGACGTCCAGCTGCCGGCGCTGGAGCGCGGCGACGTCGACGCCGGCTTCATCATCCACTCGCCCGGCTTCGCGCCGCCGCAGCTGCAGCACTTGCGCATCGGCCGCGAGCCGCTGGTCGCCGCCATCCCCGAACAGCATGCGCTGGCCCGCGCGCGCGCGCTGCGCCTGGACGCGTTGCTGGCCGAGCCGCTCGTGATCTTCCCGCGCCGCATCGTGCCTTCGCTGCACGACGCGGTGTTCGGCCTGTACCACGCGCGCGGCCGCATGCCGCACGTTGCGCAAGAAGCGATCCAGATGCAGACCATCGTCAACCTCGTCGCCGCGGGGCTGGGCATCGCCTGGGTGCCCGACAGCGTGCGCGAGTTCCGCAGGGCCGGCGTGGTCTACCGCGCCGTGCAGCGCGTGCCCGAATGCGAGACCAGCCTGGTGTGGGCGGGCGCGCGCGTGCCGCCGGCGCTCGAGCGCTTCCTCGCCTTCGCCCGCCCGCAACTCAAGCGGGCACAATAAGCGCATGGCTTTGATGTATCCCCGGATCGACCCGGTGGCGGTCCACCTCGGGCCGGTCTCCATCCACTGGTACGGCATCACGTACCTCGCGGCCTTCGGCCTGTTCATGTTCCTGGCCTCGCGCCGGCTGCGGCACGAGCCGTACGCGTCCATCCAGGGCCTCGGCGCGTGGTCGCGCAAGGACGTGGAGGACATGCTCTTCCTCGGCGTGCTCGGCGTCATCGTCGGCGGGCGGCTGGGCTACTGCCTGTTCTACAAGCCCGAGTACTACCTCACGCACCCGCTGGAGATCTTCGCCGTGTGGCTGGGCGGCATGAGCTTCCACGGCGGCATGCTCGGGGTGATCGTGGCGCAGTGGTGGTTCGCGCGCTCGCGCGGCCGGCCGTTCTGGCAGGTGATGGACTTCATCGCG
Source organism: Ramlibacter sp. PS4R-6 (assembly GCF_037572775.1). NCBI lineage: Bacteria > Pseudomonadati > Pseudomonadota > Betaproteobacteria > Burkholderiales > Comamonadaceae > Ramlibacter > Ramlibacter sp. PS4R-6. Next base: position 2,229,596 of record NZ_JBBHKA010000001.1, read on the forward strand.
CCTTGCGTGCCGCCGGGGCTGGCGGCGGGGCGCGTGGGCAACTTCATCAACGGCGAGCTGTGGGGCCGCCCGGCGCCGGACGACCTGCCGTGGGCCATGGTGTTCCCGCAAAGCGGCTCGATGGTGCCCCGCCACCCCTCGCAGGTGTACCAGTTCCTGCTCGAAGGGCTGTTGCTCTTCGTGGTGCTGTGGCTGTTCGCGCGCAAGCCGCGGCCGCAGGCGCAGGTGTCCGCGGCCTTCCTCATCGGCTACGGCCTGCTGCGCTTCATTGCCGAGTATTTCCGCGAGCCCGACGCGCACCTGGTTGCGCTCCAGCAGTCGACGGGCCTGACCATGGGGCAATGGCTGTGCGTGCCCATGGTGGTCGCCGGCATCGCGCTGTGGGTGTGGGCCGCGCGCCGGCCGCAGCCCGTCCCCGCCCGTCCGTAGTTTCCACAGGCCCCGGCACGGGTTTTCCCCTTGCCATGATTACCCGTAATTACCCATAATTACGGCATGCGCTTGGTCCACAACTCCCTCCACGACGAAGTCGCGGCGCAGCTGCGCGACCGGATCTTCGCCGGCGAGCTGATGCCGGGCACGTTCCTGGACGAGGTGAAGCTCGCGGGCAAGCTCAAGATCTCGCGCACGCCGCTGCGCGAGGCGCTGAAGGTGCTCACCGCCGAGGGCCTGGTGCGGCACGAGCCGCGCCGCGGCAGCTTCGTCAACGAGGTGACGGTGCAGGACCTCGACGAGATCTTCCCGGTCATCGCCTTGCTGGAAGGGCAGTGCGCGCGCCTCGCGGCCGAGCACGCCACCGATGCCGACCTGCAGGCGCTCGAGGCGCTGCACGACAAGCTGCAGCGCCACGCCAAGGCCAAGCGCATCGCCGACTATTACGCCGCCAACTTCGCGATCCACGAGGCGATCATCCAGCTGGCCGACAACCGCTGGCTCGCGCAGGTGATCGGCGACCTGCGCAAGATCCTGAAGCTCGCGCGGCTGCAGCAGTTGAGCGCGCCCGGCCGGCTGGACCAGAGCCTGTCGGAGCACATGGCGGTGTTCGCGGCCCTGAAGGCGCGCGACCCCGACGGCGCCGACGCCGCCATGCGCACGCACCTCAACCGCCAGCGCGAGGCGCTGCGCGAACTCGCCCGCCAGCAACGAACGAGGCTCTCTCCATGAGCGAAGTGATGCAGCGATCGACCCGCGAAAGACTCAAGGCGACCTTGCGCCGCGGCGAAGAGGCGTTGTCGCCGCGCGTGCTACGCCGCACGCTTGCCGAATTGCAGGCCGTCGTCGACGCGCAGGTAGGCGAGGTCGAAGGCGGCCGGCGCGCGCAGGGCGTCATCGACTGGTACCAGCACGCGACGCCCGAGCAGCGCCGCGACATGTGGCTGCTCATGAGCGAGCAGTTCCTGCAGGACCCGCAGCGGGTGAAGGAGGCGCGCGCGATCTACGACGCGGCCGTCGGCACGCCCGATGAAGCGGCCGCGGAAGTGATGTACCGCCGCGCGACCGTCTCGCCGCGCCGGCGGCTCCTGCAGCGCATGAGCGCCGCGCAGGGCGGCATCCGTTTCCTCGTGGAGATGCGCGCCGAGATGCAGGCCGCGCTCAAGTCCGACCGTCGCCTGCTCGCCCTCGACGTCGAGATGGAATACATGTTCTCGACCTGGTTCGACGTGGCCTTCCTCGACCTGCAGCGCATCAGCTGGGACTCGCCGGCGTCGCTGGTGGAAAAACTGATCAAGTACGAGGCCGTGCACGACATCCGCAGCTGGAGCGACGTGAAGAACCGCCTGGACAGCGACCGCCGCTGCTACGGCTTCTTCCACGCCAGCCTGCCGGGCGAGCCGCTGATCTTCGTGGAGGTGGCGCTGGTCGACGAGATGGCCGACTCGATCACGCCGCTGCTCGACGAGGAGGGCGCGCCGGCCGACCTCGAGCGCGCGACCACCGCGATCTTCTACTCGATCAGCAACACGCAGCCGGGCCTGCGCGGCGTGAGCTTCGGCGATTCGCTGATCAAGCGCGTGGTCGACATCCTCAAGGCGGAATTCCCGCGCCTCAAATGCTTCGCCACGCTGTCGCCCATCCCGGGCCTGCGCTCGTGGGTGCAGAAGAACGCGCCGGCTGAGCTGGTCGCTGCACTCGATGATCCGCTGGCGTTGCCGGCGAAGTCACCGCAACGGCGGCAGCTGCTCGGATGGGCTGCGCGCTACCTCGGGCAGGAAAAACAGGAGGGGCGCCCGCTCGATCCCGTCGCGCGTTTCCACCTCGGCAATGGCGCGCGCGTCGAGCGGCTGAACTGGGCCGCGGATCCATCGGCCAAGGGTCTCAAGCAGTCCTATGGGCTCATGGTGAACTATTTGTATGACCTCAAGCGGCTCGACAAGCACCGGTCGATGCTCGCGCAAGGACAAATCCCGATTTCTGGCGCGATCGAAGACCTCTATCTTTGATTCGCAGCCGATTCACAAGGACAAGGAGACAAACATGCAACACGCCCGCCTCACCCGGCGCGAGCTCCTGTGCGCGGCGGCCGCCGGCACCCTGGCTTCGCCCTTCGCCGCGCACGCGCAAGCGTCCGCGTGGCCGTCCAAGCCCGTCATGATGGTCGTGCCGTTCCCCGCGGGCGGCGGCACCGACGCGTTCGCGCGGCCGCTGGCGGCGCAGTTCGCCAAGCAGACGGGCAAGCAGCTGGTGATCGACAACCGCGGCGGCGCGGGCGGCACGGTGGGCGCGAGCATTGCGTCGCGCGCGGCGAACGACGGCTACAACCTCTTCATGGGCGCGGTGCACCACACGATCGCGCCGTCGATGTACCCCAAGCTCGATTACGACCTGGAGAAGGACTTCATCCCGCTCACGCTGGTCGCGATGGTGCCGCAGGTCGTCGTGGTCAACCCCAAGCGCATCGAAGCGGCCAACTACAAGGCTTTCATCGAGCTGCTGCGCAAGAGCCCCGGGCGCTACAACTACGCGTCGGCCGGCAGCGGCACGTCGCACCACCTGGCGGGCGAGCTGTTCAAGCAGCAGACCAAGACCTTCATCACGCACATCCCGTACCGCGGCGCCGGTCCCGCGCTGCAGGACCTGATCTCCGGCAACGTCGACATGATGTTCGACGGCCTGGGTTCGTCGTCCGCGCACATCAAGGGCGGCCGCATCAAGGCGTTGATGGTCGCGGGCGCCAAGCGCAACCCCGCGTTCCCGGACGTGCCGTGCGCCGCCGAAGTCGGCCTGCCCGACTACACCGTGACGACGTGGTACGGCCTGTGGGCGCCCAAGGGCATGCCGCAGGACCTGCAGGCGCGCATCGTCGACGAGGTGCGCAAGGCCATCCAGACCGACGAACTCAAGGCGATCTGGGCCAGCAACGGCGCGGACTTCCCCAACATGTCGCAGCAGCAGTTCGGCTCGTTCATCCACTCCGAGGTGACGCGCTGGGCGGCGGTCGTGAAGGCCTCGGGTGCGAAACTCGACTGATGAACCTGTTCTCCGCGCTCCGCGCCGCTTTCCCTTCCAACCTGGACCAGCCGGCCGTCGAGACCGACGGCGGCCTCGTGTATTCCTGGCGCGACCTCGACCGCGCCACGGCGATGATGGCCAACCTGCTGCGCGCGCTGGCGTTGCCGGAAGGCTCGCGCATCGCCGTGCAGGTCGACAAGTCGGTCGAGGCCATGATGCTGTACCTGGCGACGCTGCGCGCGGGCTACGTCTTCCTGCCGCTCAACACCGCCTACCAGGGCGCGGAGATCGAGTACTTCGTCGGCAATGCCGAACCCGCCGTCGTCGTGTGCACCGGCAAGAACTTCGGCTGGGTCAGCCGCATCGCGTTCAAGGCCGGCACGAAGCACGTCTTCACGCTGAACGACGACCGCACCGGCTCGCTGCTGGACCGCGCGGCGCACCACAGCGACGTGCACGAGGCCGTTGCGCGCGAGGCCGACGACCTCGCGGCCATCCTGTACACCAGCGGCACCACCGGGCGCAGCAAGGGCGCGATGCTCACGCACGGCAACCTGCTGTCCAACGCGCAGGTGCTCAAGGAATACTGGGGCTGGCGCGAAGGCGACGTGCTGATCCACGCCCTGCCCATCTTCCACGTGCACGGCCTGTTCGTCGCGCTGCACGGCGCGCTGCTCAACGGCAGCAAGATGATCTGGTTCGGCAAGTTCGACCCGAAGGCGACGGTGGCGGCCATGCGCCGGGCCACCGTCTTCATGGGCGTGCCGACGCTGTACGTGCGCATGCTCGGCGAGAAAACGCTCGACCGCGAAGCGGTGAAGAACATGCGCCTGTTCGTCTCGGGCTCGGCGCCGCTGCTGATCGAGACCTTCAACGAGTGGCAGGAGCGCACGGGCCACACCATCCTCGAGCGCTACGGCATGAGCGAGACCGTGATGCTCACCTCCAACCCCTACAGCGGCGGCGAGCGGCGCGGCGGCACCGTGGGCTACCCGCTGCCGGGCGTCGGCGTGCGCGTGCGCGACGAGCAGGGCGGCGCGCTGCACACCGGCGAGATCGGCGGCATCCAGGTGCGCGGACCCAATGTGTTCAAGGGCTACTGGCGGATGCCCGAGAAGACGAAGGAGGAGTTCACCGACGACGGCTGGTTCAGGACCGGCGACGTCGGCAAGATCGACGCCGACGGCTACGTGACCATCGTCGGGCGCAGCAAGGACCTGATCATCAGCGGCGGCTACAACGTCTACCCGGCCGAGATCGAGGGCTACATCAACGAGATGCCGGGCGTGGCCGAGAGCGCGCTCGTCGGCGTGCCGCATCCCGATTTCGGCGAAGTCGGCGTGGCGGTGGTGATCCCCAAGCCCGGCGCCGCGCTGGAGGGCGACGAAGTCGTCGCGACGCTCAAGTCGCAGCTGGCCAACTTCAAGATCCCCAAGCGCTGCTTCGTCGTCGACGAGCTGCCGCGCAACACCATGGGCAAGGTGCAGAAGAACCTGCTGCGCGAGAAGTACAAGGACCTCTTCGCGCAGTAGCGCGCGGCTTCAGGCCGACGCGGCCTGGGCCTGCGGTTTCGTCGCGAACAGGTAGTACGCGCTGGCGCCCGCGAACAGGGCGTAGATGACGACCGAACTCCACGCCATGGCGTTCATCATGCCCAGCGCCATCAGCGTGACGATCCCGCCGGCGGCGTCGCCCACCAGGTTGCCCAGCAGCAGCGCGCGCACGGCGACGGCGTCCTGCGTCTCGCGTGCGAGGAAGGTGATGAGCCCCACCGCCAGCAGCGCCGAGCCGAAGTAGCGCGCCTGCATCAGGTTGAACGGGTCGGTGGGGACACCGTAGTTGCGCAGCGACAGGTCGGGCAGCAGCAGGAAGCCAAGACCGAACAGGGCGCCGATCACGCCCGAGATCGCGAAGAACTGCTCTCTTTTCATGCTGAATCCTCCTCGCCGCCCAGCGCGGCAGCGCGACCATAAGGCCGCGGCGCCAGCTCATCAAGCTGCACTGCAGTAACACATCTTCACTCAGCAGTTACCTGCGCCTGTCGACAGCCCGGCCGTGATGGCCGTTGAATAGGCACCGGGCACAGGAGCCCAACAACAGGAGCCGAAGAAATGAAACGTACCCTCCACGCCATCATGGCCGCCGCCGCGCTGGTCGCGGCCGGGCAGGCCGCCGCGCAGATCACGCTGTACGAAGGCGAGGGCTTCCGCGGCCGGGCCATCACCACCAACGAGAAGCTGTGGAACCTGCAGCGCACCGGCATGAACGACCGCGTCTCGTCCATCATCGTCGACCGCGGCCGCTGGGAAGTCTGCGAGCACGCGCGCTTCGAAGGCCGCTGCGTGGTCCTGCGCCGCGGCAGCTACCCGTCGCTGCGTGAAGCGGGCCTGAACAACTCGATCTCCTCCGTGCGCCCGTTCGAAGGCCGCAGCCGCGCCGAGCCGGTGGCCGCGGTGCCCATGCCCGCGCCCGAGCCGCGCTGGCGCGTGCGCGGCGGCGAGGAAACGTACGAGGTGCCGGTGGCGCAGGTGCGCGGCATCTCCGGCCCGCCCAGCCAGCGTTGCTGGGTCGAGCGCCAGCAGGTCGCGGAAGCGGCGCCGGCGCGCAGCAACGAGCCGAACATCGGCGGTGCGGTGATCGGCGGCATTGTCGGCGGCATCCTGGGCCACCAGGTCGGCGGCGGCACGGGCAAGGACCTCGCCACGGCCGGCGGCGCCGTCGCCGGCGCCGTGGTCGGCTCCAACATCGCCAACAACAACGCGGGCGGCTCGCGCGTGGTCAATCGCGACGTGCAGCGCTGCGAGAACGTGGCGAATGCGCAGCCGGAGTACTACGACGTCGTGTACTTCCACAACAACACGGAACACCACGTGCAGATGAAGTACCCGCCCGGCCCGACCATCCGCGTGAACGCGCGCGGCGAACCGCGGCAGTAGGCAAGGGCGCGCGGCGCGGCGGCCTCAGGCCGTTGCGCCGGCGCGCGCTTCGTTCAGCAGGTTGACCAGCGCGTCCAGCTCCACCGGCTTGGTCAGGTGGGCGTCGAAGCCCGCCTCCAGCGTGCGGCGCTTGTCTTCCTGCGTGCCGTAGCCGGTCATCGCGATCGCGAACAGCTTCGGCAGCCCCGGCATGGCGCGCATGCGCTTGAGGGTTTCGAAACCGTCCATGCCGGGCATGGCGATGTCCAGCAGCACGACGTTGGGCCGGAAGTGGCGCCCGACGTCGATGGCTGCCGACCCCGAATAGGCCGACTCGACCTCGTTGCCCAGCAGGCGCAGGATGGCGGTGGTCGTGTCGGCGGAGTCGCGGTTGTCGTCCACGACCAGCACGCGGCGGCCCTCGGTCTCCGGCTTGGACGCGGGGAAGGCTTCCGCCCCGGCGGTCTCGACGGCCGGCAGGCGGACCGAGAAGGTGCTGCCCTGGCCCGGGCCGGCGCTCTTCGCCTCCAGCGTGCCGCCGTGCATCTCGGCCAGCGATCGCGCCAGGGTGAGGCCGATGCCCAGCCCGCTTTCGTTCGGCGAGTCGGTATGCGCCTGGCGGAACAGCTCGAAGATGGTCTCGAGGTCGTCCGGCGAGATGCCGCGGCCGTTGTCGGTGACGGACAGCATCACGAAGCCTTCGGCCGAGCGCACCTTCACCGCGATCTTCCCGCCGTCGGGCGTGTACTTGGCGGCGTTGACCAGCAGGTTCTGCAGGATCTGCGCGAGCCGCGTCGGGTCGGCGTTGACGTAGACCGGCTCCGGCGGCATGTCGACCTCGAGCTGGTGGCGGCGCGACTCCACCAGGGGCTTGGCGGCCTCGACGCTGCGCGAGATCACCTCGCCCAGGCGCACGACCTCCAGGCGCAGCTTGACCTTGCCCGTGGAGATGCGCCCGATGTCCAGCAGGTCGTCCACCAGCCGCGTGACGTGCGTGAGCTGGCGGTCGATGATGTCGCGGCAGTTGCGCAGCGCGGGCGAAGGCAACTCCTCGAGCTGCATCACGGTTACCGCGTTGCGGATCGGCGCCAGCGGGTTGCGCAGCTCGTGCGCGAGCATCGCCAGGAATTCGTTCATGCGCCGGCTGGAGCGCTCCAGCTCCTCGAGGCGGCGGCGCTCCGTCATGTCGCGCGTGACCTTGGCGAAGCCGATCAGCTTGCCGTCGGGCGCGCGGATGGCGCTGACCACGGCGTTGACCCAGAACACCGTGCCGTCCTTGCGCACGCGCCAGCCTTCGTTCTCGACGCGGCCGAACAGGCGCGCGGCCTCGAGCTCCGCGTCGGGCTTGCCGGCGTCGCGGTCCTGCGGTGTGTAGAAGGTGGACAGGGGCTTGCCGATGATCTCGTCGGCTTCGTAGCCGTTGATCGCGCGCGCGCCCTGGTTCCAGCTGCGCACGATGCCGTCCTCGTCGAGCATGAAGATGGCGTAGTCGCGCACGTTCTCCACCAGCAGGCGCAGGCGTTCCTCGCCGGCGCGCAACTGCTCCTCGTGGGCGCGGCGCTCCGACAGGTCGCGCGTGACTTTCGCGAAGCCCGTGAGCTGCCCCGAGCCGTCGTAGATCGGCGTGATGGCGACGTTGGCCCAGAAGCGCGTGCCGTCCTTGCGCACGCGCCAGCCTTCGTCCTCGAGGCGGCCGAACTCGACGGCGCGGCGCAGCTCCTCCTCGGGCCAGCCGCGCGCCACCGCCTCGGGCGGGTAGAAGATGGAGAAGTGGCGGCCGATCACCTCGTCGGCCGTGTAGCCCTCGATGTTCTGCGCGCCCGTGTTCCACGACGCGATGTGGCCCTGCGGGTCGAGGATGAAGATCCCGTAGTCCGTGACAGCTTCGATCAGGAGCTGGAAGCGGGCTTCGATGGAATCGTCGCGCCGCGACGAGCCCTCGTCACGGGCTGATGAGTTGGCCTCGGACACCGGGAGATTATGGCTTTGCCGCTCGGCATGGGCAGGTGGCCGACGGCGGTTGCGGCTTTGTCCTACAGCCGGGTCGACGGCGAATTCGCTCACGCGTGTCGGACGCGCAGCCGGGTTCACAGAAATTTTCGGACACCCGCGTAGTGGCGGCACAACGCAAATCCGAGGCCGAGTCCTAGCGCATCCGGCGCAAAAGCACTACCATCCAGCGGTCAGGTTAAGCGCACAGTATTATCATGTTGTTAACCGGCAGTCTTGGTGAGCGGATGGAAGAAAAAGCGCGATTGACGATCCTGATCGACCCGGCCAAGAAGAAGGCCTTCGAGGAACTCTGCTCCTCGCAGGACATCACTTCTTCGCAGATGGTCAGGCAACTCATCCGGCAGTACCTCGAGAAGCACGGGGTCAACTACATGGCCGCCGAGAAGAAGAAGCCGCGCAAGTAGCGGCGCCGCGCAGCCATTGCCGCGTCGCGGGCGCGCGACGCTCCCGGGCCACGTCCGATTATCATTCGGTTAACATTGAGCCCGCCATGGAGAACAAGACAGCCCGGCTCACGGTCCTGATCGATCCCGCGCGCAAGGAAGCTTTCGAGAAGCTGTGCCACGCGCAGGACATGACCCCCTCCCAGGTCATGCGGCGCCTGATCCGCGATTACCTCACCGCCAACGGCGTCCACTGGGGCGTGGCGGCCAAGAAGGCCGCCGCGCGCAAGTAGCGCGCCCCCGCCCGGCGCGACCCGCCGCGCGGCAAACTTGCTACGCTAGGCGCATCCACAAGACGCCGCGGAGGCCGCATGCGTACACGAACCATTCCCGCCAACTGCAATCGCACCCGCCTGGTCGACGCGGCGCAGCCGCCCCTCGGCCCGTGACGGGGCGGCGCGTCCAGGCGGCCCGCCGCGCCTTCTTCGGCGGACGGGTCGTGATCCTCGGTTTCGGGAGCGTGGGCCGCGGCGTGCTGCCGCTGCTCGAGCCGGTCCTCGGCGTCGAGCCCGCGCGCATCACGGTCGTGTCACCCGACGCGCGCCACGAAGGGGAGGCCGCTGAATTCGCGGCGCGCGTGATCCCCACGGGGGTCTATCCCGGCAACCTCGAAGCCGTTCTGGGCCCGCTGCTCGGCGCCGGCGACTTCCTGCTCAATACCTCCGTCCACGTGGCGAGCCTGGAGCTGATCCGCTTCTGCAGCGCCCGCGGCGCGTTCTACCTGGACACCTGCACCGAGCCGTGGCTGGGCCGTTACGTCGACGCGCAGCTGTCCGTCCCCGAGCGCTCCAACTACGCCTTGCGCGAGGAAGCGCTGGGCTGGGGTCGCGCGAACCGCAACGGGCCCACGGCGCTCCTCACGCAGGGCGCCAACCCCGGCCTCGTGTCGCAGTTCGTCAAGCAGGCGCTGACGCAGATGGCGCGCGAGACCGGCGTGGCGGCGTCGCGCGACTGGCCGGCGCTGGCACGCGAGCTCGGCGTCAAGGTGATCCACGTCGCCGAGCGCGACACGCAGGTGGCCACGAAGCGCAAGGCGGTCGGCGAGTTCGTCAACACCTGGTCGGTCGAAGCCTTCGTCGACGAGGGCCTGCAGCCCGCTGAACTGGGCTGGGGCACGCACGAGCGCGTGCTGCCCGATGACGGCGCGCGCCACGCCACGGGCTGCGACGCGGCCATCTACCTGCAGCGCGCGGGCCTGGCCACGCGCGTGCGCAGCTGGACGCCGCTGCAAGGTCCCTACCACGGCTTCCTCGTGACGCACGCGGAGTCGGTGTCCATCGCCGACCACCTGACGCTGCGCGAAGGCGGGCGCGTCGCATACCGGCCCACCGTGCACTACGCCTACCACCCGTGCGACGACGCCGTGCTGTCCGTGCACGAGCTTGCCGGCGCGAACTGGAAGCTGCAGCGCAAGCACCGCATCCTGCGCGACGAGATCGGCTCGGGCATCGACGAGCTGGGCGTGCTCCTCATGGGCAACCCGCGCGGCGTCTACTGGTATGGCTCACGCCTGTCGATCCAGGAAGCGCGCGAGATCGCGCCGTGCAACAGCGCGACCACCCTGCAGGTGGTGGCGGGCATCCTCGGCGGGATGGTCTGGGCGCTGCAGAACCCCAGGGCCGGGCTGGTGGAGCCGGAAGACGTGGACCACGAGCTCGTGCTCGACGTCGCGCGCCCGTTCCTGGGCGAGGTGGTCGGCGTGTGGGGCGACTGGACGCCGCTCAAGGACCGCAGCGAGCTCTTCGCGGAAGAAAAGGACGCCGGCGATCCCTGGCAGTTCGTGAACTTCCGCGTGGCCTAGCCGCGCATCACCACTTCGGCGCGACGCGCTCCCCGGGCAGCAGGTCGTAGGGGTGCTGCCAGCCTTCGATCGCGCGCACCCGGTCCAGCCATTTCGCGATGTTGGGGTGCGTGGCCGCGATGTCGTAGCCGTGCTCTTCCTTCGGGTAGAGCAGGTAGGCGCACATGGAGATGTCGGCGAGGGTCGGCGCGTCGCCCACCATGTAGGGCTGCGTGGCCAGGTGCTTCTCGACGATGCCCAGCGCGTTGTCGATGCGGCCGCGCAGGAACTTCTCGATGGTGGGATCCGGCGCCGTCGCGCCGAACGACTTGGTGAAGCGCCACGTGGCGAAGTAGCTGGTGAACTTGTGGTTGTCGAAGAACAGCCAGCGCATCACCTCGAAGCGTTCGTCCTCGTCGCGACCGCCGAAGCGCCCGTGGCGTTCGGCCAGGCGCAGCAGGATCGCGGCCGACTGCGTCAGGCGCTTGCCGTCGTCCTCGAGCACCGGCGCCTCGCCCATCTCGTTGACGCTGGCGCGCCACGACGGGTCGCGCGTGGTGCCCGCGACGAAGCCCGCGAAGTCCATGGGGACGGCCTCCCAGGGCTGCTTCATGGCCTCCAGCGCGAACGCCACCTTGAAGCAGTTGCCTGACTGGGCGAAGCAATGCAGGCGGTACATGCGGTCTCT